>CADAKQ010000054.1 GCA_902788555.1 uncultured Lachnospiraceae bacterium | reverse complement strand
ATACACCATATGCCAATATGCTCTAACTTTTATTATCTGCATTATAAATATTTCCTTCCGTAAATTTTGGTTCAGTCTATCATATGTTTTTTACAATGTCAAACAGGTTTTTCTACTCGATCAACCGCAAAATGCTCTTCGCCCTTTTCCTAAACACCTCATTTTCCGTTTCTGCGGCTACACTTGCAATGCGCCTAATCTCATCCTTATACGGCATACAGAATTTAACCGCATCCATCAAAAGTCGGTCTGACTCCAATGTGCTGTCCAGTGCATGATCAAAATCATATAACGGAGCCATACTCACATACTCTCCGGTATCCGCATTTCTAAGCCATCCAAAATTGCCAGCATGCCGATCTCCGTTTCCGATAATCGCATCTATGATAAGCATCTGCGCTCCAGCTTTTCCAAACAGATCAATGATCGTCTGCTCGTCAAAATCATCCGGATCAAGTCTTCCCGACTGATCCGCCTGCTCAAGCATAAACTTTGGTGAAGTGATATTATAAATTGCTATTCCACCGTCTATTTCATCTGCTTTTTCTACGGAAATACTACATTTCCTGCAAAGATCGATACATTGCAGTTCCACAGAAATATCGCCATATTTGTACAGTTTTCCATCCTGTTTCCACTCCTTCGACAGCGCACCTCCAACATAAAGTGTCGGAGCTGCCTGTCCGGCAAATGCCTCACTTCCATCCCAGAACGGCTTATAATATGGACTTATCTCCTCAAATCGTATAGGATCATCCTCGGCTTTTATCCAGTAACAGTCGCTGAAACTCAAAGCTCTGGTTTCACGGTTAATGCGCATACGCGCTCCCTGTCCGAATGTTATGCCCTTTAATTTGCGCGCCATCGTATTTGTACCAGAGGAATAGCGGTACTTCATCCATTTTGTAAAAATATGATTGTTTGAGCCTTTTTGCTGCATAAGTCCCGGCAACAGATTTGTATTTAAAATTTTTTCATTCTCTATATCGTAAACAGGTATATTTTTACACATTAATAACATAAAATTGCCTCGCATTATATAAACTCGATTGGTAATGCCACAAGATTTTCTCTTAAATATGTCTTTTTATCAATCAGGCATAAAATAACTCCAAGCCCTCTTTTCTTATCGCTTACCTTATCCAGAACCTGATTTGTTGCGCCCATACTTGCTTTAGGATTGCCGGACATTTTAATCTCGACCGGGTATAATACCCCATCCTCTTCTATCACAAGATCAATTTCGTTTTCGCCGGAGGCATTTCTGTCCTTGCCTCTGTAATAAAAAATATTAAATCTGTAATCTTTGCCTTCGTTCGTATATGATTTTAAGATTTCAGACACTACAAATGTCTCAAACATATTTCCTGCAACTGCTGAAAATTTCAATGTATCGGCAGTAAGCCATCTGGTAAGATAACATGCCAGTCCGGTATCCCTGAAATAAAGTTTTGGAGTCTTTATTGCCCTTTTAAGTGCGCTCGCACTGTACGGCTGGAGCAGGTATACAATTCCGGTTCTTTCCAAAATGGATATCCAGTTCTTGATAGTAGGCTCACTTACCCCAACTTCTCCTGCTATATTGGAATAATTGAGAAGTTCACCGGTTCTTGCAGCAACTGCTGTCAAAAATTTGGTAAAAGTAATACCGTCTGCTGACACAAGTTCATTGATATCCCTCTCCAGATAGGTTGCAACATAGGAAGAATAATATTCCTGCCAGTCCCTGTCTATATCATAAAGCTCCGGGTAAGAGCCTTTGTGGATAATTTCCCATAAGTTGTCATATTTTACGATCTCTTTTTCACGTTCTTTGATATATTCATCGGTAGGGATAAAATGCCTGTTAAATTTGACACCGTAAATCTCCCGCATTGATAATCCGGTAAGCTCTGAGATTGACACTCTTCCTGCTAACGATTCACTCATGCCTTTCATAAGTTCAAGTTTCTGAGAACCGGAAAGAATAAACATACCTCTCTCATCCGATTCATCAACGATCTGCTTGATATCTTCTAAAATACTGCTTTCTTTTTGAACCTCATCTATAAAAAGCGGCTTTGGATTGTTTAGAAAAAATAATTTAGGTTCTTCCTTTGCCTGCATTCTTGTCAGTCTGTCATCAAAATTTGCCCGGTTAAAATCCTTGAATTCATGCTTTATAAGCGTTGATTTCCCGACCTGTCTTGCACCCACCAGTAACATACACTTGCTGGTAGACACTCTTTGTTTCAATATTGGTGTTATAGCTCTTTGTATATATGGCATAATAAACCTCCGGCTAATCTAAAATCTGATTTTATTATAGTCGTTAGTATATTTAAAATCAACAAAAAGATAC
>CADAKQ010000053.1 GCA_902788555.1 uncultured Lachnospiraceae bacterium | reverse complement strand
TTATGGAGATGGGCAAGTGGTTTCAGTTCTCAAATTCTGTTAAGTGGGCAGACGGCACGGAAGCAGTCGGTATCGCAGGCGGCTACGGCTATGCTAATTCAGACGGAACACTTCTTACCAATACCCAGACTACTGACTGGGAGGGCAGAAGCTGCTATCTGCAGGGCAACGGAGTTGCAGCATATTAAAAGATAAATAAAAAGGAAAAGCAGGAATGGCTGAAAAAAGTGAGCACACAACTCTTTGTTATATAATTAAAGACAAAAAGATGCTTATGATGCTTCGAAACAAGAAGGAGCAGGATGTAAATGAGGGTAAATGGATAGGCGTCGGCGGACATTTTGAATTCGGAGAAAGCCCTGACGAATGTCTGTTAAGAGAGGTTAAGGAGGAGACAGGACTTAATCTTACCGAATACAGAGCGAGAGGAATTATTACATTCTGCTATGGAGATATAGTGGAATATATGCATCTGTATACGGCAGACAAATTTACAGGAGAGCTTATAGATTGTGACGAGGGCGAGCTTAGCTGGATTGATATTGACAGGGTTATGGAGCTTAATCTGTGGGAGGGTGACAGGATATTTCTTAAGCTTCTGATAGAAGATGCACCATTTTTCTCGCTAAAGCTTGTATATGATGAGAAGGGAAGTCTTGTGGAATATAAAAAGAATTAAAAATGCAAGAAGGAGATATTTTAATGTCTGATAAGATAAAAAAATATAATTTCTACGGCTGGGAGAATGCGGACGTTACGGCTGTGAATGATATATACAAAGGGATTAATACACCATATGATTTATACGATGCTTTATCAGATATTTGGTGCGAATATACGTGTGCGCCTCGTTTGAGAAAAGAGTGGTCCTCTGACAATAAAACTCTGGGTCAATGCTCTATCACGGCATTTTTGGTACAGGATATATTTGGCGGTGAGGTCTATGGTGTACTTCGTCCGGGAGAAAATTATCACTGCTATAACGTGGTGGATGATAAGAAGTTTGATCTTACAAGTGAGCAGTTTGGGGATGAGGTTCTTTGTTATGAGGATAATCCCATACAGATGCGAGAGGTTCATTTTGCAAAGGAAGAAAAAAGATTAAGATATGAATATCTGAAAAATGAGTTGCTAAAGCAGACAAAAATAAAGAAAAACGAGCATACAACGCTTTGCTATATAATTAAGGATGGCAAGGTGCTTATGATGCTTCGCAACAAGAAAAAGCAGGATATCAATCAAAATAAATGGATAGGTGTCGGAGGACATTTTAAATACGGGGAAAGTCCTGAAGAATGTCTTTTACGAGAGGTTGAGGAAGAAACCGGACTGGTGCTTACAGGTTATAAGGTAAGGGGCATTGTTACTTTTTGCTATAAGGATGTGGTTGAATATATGCATCTTTATACTGCCGACCAATATGAGGGTGAACTTTCTTACTGTGATGAAGGTGAACTTTCATGGATTGACAAGGATAAGGTTATGGACTTAAATATCTGGGAGGGTGACAGGATATTTCTAAAGCTATTATTTGAGGATGCAGGATATTTTTCGCTAAAGCTTATCTATGATGATGAGGGAAGGCTTGTTGATAAAGAACTTGTTGTCTATTGATAGCTTACATTTGTTGATATTTTACATAACTGTGTTTTGGGTGAAAAGCTTATATATGATAAAGGCTTTTTAGATTAGTTGATGTAAATATATTATAATATATTTAATATATTTCGGAGGATGATATGCTTAGAGAAGTTGCTATGGAGGAAATCTCCGATGGCAGAACCTATGAATTAAATGATATGGCAAAGTGTGACACGGGTGATTGTAAGGGTTGTCATAAATGTTGTACCGGTATGGGTTCGTCTATAATAATTGATCCGTTTGATATATGGAAATTGAAAAATGAGTTAAAGCTTAGCTTTGAGAAACTTTTGCAAAGAGGGTACATAGAGCTTAATATGGTGGATGGACTTATACTTCCGAATCTTAAAATGGATGAAAAGGATACCTGTTCATTTTTGGATGAAAACGGAAGATGCAGCATACATAAGTCAAGACCGGGTATATGCAGGATATTTCCGCTTGGCAGGGTTTATGGTGATAAGGGATTTAAGTATTTTGTTCAAAAGGGGCAGTGCTTTAAAGAAAAAAGTCTGGCAAAAATCAAGGTTAGAAAGTGGATTGATACGGATGAGCTTATAAAAAATCAGGAATTTATTTTAAAATGGCATGATTTAATAAGAAGTGTTGGAGATAAGATGATTAAGCTTCGTAACAGTGGCAGAGGCGAGATGTTGAATGATATAGCAATGTATGTTTTAAATGAATTTTTTGTAAAGGATTTTACGATTGAGATTTCTGACATCGGTGAAAAAAAATCGCAGGAAAATAATAGTAGTGCTGATAAGTATATTTATGATACAATAATCGAAAGAATCGAAAATGCAAAAGGTGTTATTTAGTACGAGAATTTGACATGATAATTTACAAATTCTACAAGAAATTTACACAGGAATTTACACAGCGATACGTTAAATATTATTATTTACAAATTTTTTAGGTGGGGAGTATAATATTATTTGTCGGAGAAGCTTTTGTTAAGTTAGAAAGGGGCGTTTTGTGTTAATAAAATCCAAAACAAAAAAATTTTTAGCAGGGGTATTGTGCGGAATTATATTTGTATCGGGAAATGCGGCTTTTGAAATCTCTTCCAAGGCCAATGGTATAACTGAAGCAGCGGAGGAAACTACGTATACGGAGTCAAAATCAGATGAATGGCTTTTACTTAGCCCTGAGAATTTTCCGGATGATACCTTCAGATGGTTTATAATGCTTGAACATGATAGTGACGGAAACGGATTGA
>CADAKQ010000052.1 GCA_902788555.1 uncultured Lachnospiraceae bacterium | reverse complement strand
TAAATATATTTTACAACAAAAACCAGACTTTTTATAGCCTGGTTTTTGTTTTTATAAACAGATAAAAAGGAGCTGTGCATTTAGTGCGACAGCCCCTTTGTTTTAATAAAAATATTATGGTAAGTAAAATAAAGTTATGGTAAAATATTTAATGATATTTTTGTTGCCTTTGACATATGAGATGTAGCCGTGGGGATGATTAAATGTTTAGTGAAAATTTTGTTTTAAATGAGGAAACTCTGGAAGTAATTGAGCAGCTTGGAGAACATATGCCGGGAGGCTTTTTCATATATAAAGCTTCAGGAGATGAGGAGATTTTATATGTAAATCGTGCAGTAATAAAAATATTTGGCTGCGATAGTCTTGACGAATTTAAGAAGCTTACGGGATATACCTTTAAGGGTATGCTTCATCCGGATGATTATAGTGAGGTTGAAAATGCCGTTCTTGACCAGATTAGAAAGAGCGATGACGATATGGATTATGTAGAGTATCGTATCATCCGCAAGGACGGAAATATCAGATGGATTGAAGATTACGGACACTATACCGAGACAGAAAGCTATGGTGGAATATACTATGTGTTTATTTCAGATGTAACTGAAAAACTTATAGAAGAGCAAAGCCGAAGAGAGCAGCAGGGTAGGATGATAACGGCATTAGCCTCGGATTACAGAAGTGTTTATCACATAGATCTTGATAAAAATGATGGTGTGTGCTACAGTGCTGATCCGGATGATGATGAACAGACACCGGAGGGGGTACATTTTCCGTTTTATGAAAGATTTAAGTGGTATGCCGAAAACGCAGTTGCAGAAAGCTACAGAGAAGGCTTTTTGAACTTTATAGATCCTGATAATATCCGAAAAGCACTTTCAAAGGATGTTATAATTGCATATCGTTATCTTGTAAGAAGAAAGGGTATGGAATACTATGAAATGATTCGTATGGCAGGGGTAAGGCATGCCTCTGACCGTGATGACCATATTGTTCATGCAGTAGGACTCGGATTTACCAATATCGATAGTGAGATGCGGGAATCTATGGCAAAAAATCAGGCTTTAAGCGAGGCTTTGACGGCGGCCGAGGAAGCAAACAAGGCAAAAACCGCATTTCTTTCCAATATGAGTCATGAGATTCGTACACCTATGAATGCGATAATCGGTCTTGACAGCCTTGCGCTCCGGAAGGATAACCTTGATGCAGAGACGAGGGAATATCTTGAAAAAATAGGAGGAAGCGCAAGACATCTGCTTGGCCTCATCAATGATATCCTTGATATGAGCCGTATAGAATCAGGTCGTATGATACTTAGAAAAGAGGAATTTTCCTTCAGAGCGATGCTCAAGCAGATTAATACCATGGTTTATACCCAGTGCAGTGATAAGGGTCTTAAGTACGAGTGCGAGCTTCTTGGTGGAGTAAGTGATTTTTATATAGGCGATGATATGAAGCTTAAGCAGGTTCTTATAAATATTTTAAGTAATGCTATAAAGTTTACCGATGCTCCGGGTGAGGTTAAGCTCATCGTTGAAAGGACGGCGGTATTTGAGGACCAGTCAACCATAAGATTTACCATAAAGGATACCGGTATCGGAATGGATGAGGCATTTTTGCCCAAGGTATTTGATACATTTACCCAGGAGGACTCAAGCCGTAATAATAAATACGGAAGTACAGGCCTTGGTATGGCGATAACCAAAAATATCGTTGAGCTGATGAACGGTACAATTTCCGTTGATTCTAAGAAGGGTGTCGGTACGGAATTTGTTGTAGCCGTGACACTTAAAAACTGCGAGCATGCGGATGAGAGTGTGCTTATCAATCCTAAGGATATGCGTGTGCTCATCGTGGATGATGAGGAGATCGCGGCAGAGCATGCAAGGATAGTTCTCGATGAGGCGGGAATCAAGGCAGATACCTGCCTAAACGGCAGGGAAGCACTCAATATGTTAGATGTACAGCATACCAAGCAAGAGCCGTATAACCTTGTTTTGCTCGACTGGAAGATGCCGGACATGGACGGACTTGAGGTTGCGAGAGAGATACGTAAGCTTTACAGTAGCGAAACGACTATTATTATACTTACCTCATTTAACTGGGATGAGATTATAGATGAGGCGCTTCATATCGGTGTCGACAGCTTTTTGGCAAAACCGCTTTTTGCTTCAAATGTTATAAGTGAATTTGAGCGTATTGCAAGAAAGAACAATATGTCTTTATTCCGCGAGAAGCAGCGTGTGGAGCTTTCCGGAAGACATATACTTTTGGTTGAGGATGTGCTTATAAATGCAGAGATAATGAAGGAGCTTTTGCTTATAAAGGATGCCAAAATTGACCATGCAGAAAACGGAAGGCTTGCACTCGAAACATTTACGGACAGTGAGGAAGGCTTCTATGATGCGATACTTATGGATGTGCGTATGCCGGAGATGGATGGTCTTGAGGCAACGGAGGCGATACGTGCTCTTAAACGAAAGGATGCAGGTATCATACCGATAATTGCGATGACTGCAAATGCATTTGATGAGGATGTACAAAGGTCCTTGCAGGTTGGTATGAACGCACACCTGTCAAAGCCCGTGGAACCGGAGCGATTGTATCAGACCTTGGAGGAATTAATTTGGGAAGCAGAACAAAAATAATCACAGGCTATAAGATTGTTTTTTAATTAATAGGGGAAAATTATATTGGGGTGATAATATGTTAAAGGATTTTACAGGAGAATATAAATCGAAGCTACGTACACCGGAGGAGGCGGTTTCTGTTGTAAAAAGCGGTGACTGGATTGATTATACGAGCTGTCTTGGCAAGCCGGTTTTGCTTGATAGGGCACTTTCTAAAAGAAGAGATGAACTGACAGATGTCAAGGTGCGCGGTAATCTTATGTCGGGACCTATAGAGGTGGCAGAATGTGACGAGACACAGGAGCATTTTATATATCACAGCTGGCACTGCTCTTCGTATGAGAGAAGGCTATGTGACAAGGGGCTTTGCTATTATATTCCTATGGTGTTCCATAATAATGCCGCTTACTATGAATTCTTTTTGCATGTAAATGTAGTTATGGTAAGCGTTACGCCTATGGATGCGCACGGATATTTTAATTTTTCGGTAAATACGGGAGTGGCGGCTCCGATTGCGAGGATGGCAGATATAGTTATAGTTGAGGTAAATGAGCATCTGCCTAAGGTTAGAGGCGGATATGATGAGTGTATCCATATATCCGAGGTGGATTTCATAGTTGAGGGAGAGCATGAGAATTTCCCTGATATACAGGCAGCAGAGCCCACGGAAACAGATAGAAAAATCGCTGCCCATATACTGCCGTATATAGTTGACGGTGCGACACTTCAGCTTGGTATAGGAAGTATACCAAATGCCGTGGGTGAGATAATAGCCGATTCTGATTTAAAGGATCTCGGTATGCATACGGAGCTTTGTTCTGATGCATTTTTAAGTCTTTATATGTCAGGTAAGCTTACCAATAAGAAAAAGAAGATAGACAGAGGCAAAGGAGTTTACGGCTGTGCAGTCGGCTCAAGAGACCTTTATAACTGGCTGGATGATAATCCGGGAGTGATGGCATATCCGCTGGAATATGTAAACAGACCGGGAGTTATCGAGAGGATAGATGATATGGTTTCGATAAATAGCTGTGTATCCGTTGATTTGTATGGACAGGTGGCTGCGGAAAGCTCCGGTGCAAGACAGATAAGCGGAACGGGCGGACAGCTTGATTTCCTGATAGGTGCGTCAGCTTCAAGCGGAGGCAAGGCATTTATCTGCATGAGTTCGATTTATGTTGATAAAGAGGGAATGACACACTCCACAGTAGTTCCGCAATTTAACGGTGACATAATTACTTCACCAAGAAGTCAGGTATATTTTATAGCAACCGAGTACGGAGTGGTTAATCTCGAGGGACTTTCCACCTGGGAGCGTGCAGAAAAAATCATATCCATAGCGCATCCTGCATTTCGGGATAACCTTATAAAAGAGGCAGAGGCAAGGAAGATATGGAGGAGGAGCAACAAATGATGACAGAAAAAGAGAAAATGCTTGCAGGGAAATTATACGACCCATCAGATGAGGAATTGGCAACACTCAGAACGAAGGCTCATAACCTAAGTCAGGATTATAATAAAACCTACGAGACCGAAGAGGATAAAAGAAAAGAGATTTTAGACGAGCTTGTTCCAAACTGCAAGGAAGGAGTATATCTGCAAGGCCCGATACAGTTTGATTACGGAGTATTCACAACCATAGGTGAGAATACATATGCGAATTTTAACTTTACCGTCCTTGACTGTGCACCTGTAACCATAGGTGATAATGTGTTCTTCGGACCGAATGTCTCGATACTGACACCTGTTCATCCGATACGATACGAGGAACGCAATATGTTTCGTAAAGAAAACGGACAGATGACAGACCGAGAGTATGCCAAGCTGATAACTATAGGAAGTAATTGCTGGATAGCAGGTAATGTCACTATATGCGGTGGCGTAACCATAGGTGAGGGCTCGGTAATCGGTGCCGGAAGTGTAGTGACGAGAGATATTCCGTCAGGAGTTGTCGCAGCAGGTGTGCCTTGTCGGGTTATACGAGAGATAACGGACGAGGACAGGCTGATGTAAATTTGATATGGAACGGAGGAAGCACCGGTTGTGGCTTTGCAATAGAATATAATAAGGATATCGTGGGTACACCGCTTGAATTAAAGTTTCATAGGATTTTTGAGGCAGTGGCTAAGACGGTGAATTACAAAATAATGTAAAAAACGGTGTCAGCGTTAAAAGCTGGCACCGTTTTTTATTCTTTCCAATAATCTAAAGTTTCCTGTGGTGTGGTATCAATATTAAATAGTTGCCACATAAAATCTTCTTTCTCGTGATATAAATTAATTATTCTTATATATTCATCCTCTATTCTATAAAATACATAATGCTTAGATACGAATATGCATCTATAATCTGTTACAACATCAAATATCGTTGATACTTCTACCCCTTTTTTTTCAAAATCGCATAGACCTCTTATTGTACCAGTTATATTTGAAATTATTTTTTTTGCAGTAACATCGTTATATTCTTTCGTTATTACCTTTTTTAATTCTCTTAATTTATCTGCAGCATCAGGAGTATACTTTATCTTTTTCAATTAAATACCCCCAATTCTTTCTCCAAATCGTCTGCATCGATCCATCCTTCAGCGTTAGCTCGTTCCTCAGCACGTTTTAAATCAAGCATAAGCATTGCGATAGCTTGCTCTTTAAGAGCTTCTTTACTGTTTTTTGTGATTATAAAAGGAAGACCTTCAACATTTATTGATTGTTGAATGAAGGTATTAAATGCATCTGTTAATGTCATTCCCGTTTTAGCATAGATTTCTTCAACAGTTTTCTTTATATCTGAATTAATTCTCAACTGAAAAGTTGAATCCTTTGGAGCTGTTGCAACATTCAAATTTATATCCATAGTAGATACCTCTCTACACTTTCTTATTTATTTTGCACAAAAAAGCCTTGATTTTAAGCCTTTCGTACAATGGTTTATAAAGTTACATCCATGACAAAGTTGTTTAA
>CADAKQ010000051.1 GCA_902788555.1 uncultured Lachnospiraceae bacterium | reverse complement strand
TGTGTAAAATCAAAAGTGAAAATCCGAATTAATTCGCTCAGAAACCGAACTGTTTGAGCGTAGCGAGTTTTCGGTTTCGTGCGAATTAAAAGGATTTGAACTTATTGATTTCACAAATTGTTGGCACGTTGTGTATCAGCCTTTTCATATGCTTTCCTGCAAAACAGTATTGGTGGTGTGAAATATATAAGTATTTTCACTCACACCCTACTGCCCGATAAAACGAAGCTTGCGGAGATAAAAAATAGATAAAATCTGTGGGTATATTATTCTCTGTTCTTCAGTACTTCGGCCGGTGTGATTTTGTTAATTTTGCCGGTGAGCAGTCTGTTTACAATTAGGTAGAACACAATTATGCCCACGTAGATAATCAGGTAGATGTACCATGGAAAGCTGAGCTTCATAGTGCAGGCTACATTTGGTACAAACATAGGGTAGACCTTATTCATGATAAGCTTGGCAGCCGGGATGCAGATAAGTCCTCCTACGGCAATTATTGCAAAATTTCCGTTTAGGTAAAGCTGGCGGATTTCCTTAGGTCTGTAGCCAAATATTTTGATGAGAGAGATGCCGTATGAGGAACGGTCAATCATCACATTCATCATGAGGAACATAACCACGCAGAAGATAACGCTTCCTGCGATAATAAGAGTCCATATAAGACTTTGCATCTGGTCGATAAATACGCCTGCGCTTTTTTCGATGTCGGACTTTGAGGTTATCGAGTAAAGGCGGCCCTTTTCGATATCAAGCTCCTTGTCCGAATAAACCACGTTGAAGTAATCCTCATCCTGACCAAACAATTCCCTCATGCTGCCAATATCCATAAATATCGTAAAGCCCGGAGAATAATCTACCACGTCCGTTACAGTAAAGGCATAGTCCATGTCTGCTGTAAGGTCGGTAAATATAACCTTATCGCCCTCTTTGTAGCCGTATCGTTCATAGAGTGAGTTATTGATAACCGCTTTATTTTTACCCTTTTTAGGCTTGGCATCAAAAAACGGGTTATCCTCGTCGATACCGATCACAGTGACATCAAGGGTGTAGCCCATGCAGTCTGTGCTTAAGGTTTCTATGTAAGCTGCCTCGCCTCCTTTGGGTACTTCCTTGCCCGGATATTTATAATAATACATATATTCGTATCTGGTCTCATTTATATTGTCACGCTTGACGCTTATACACATGACATAGCAGTCAAGACCGAGTATAACCACTAAAAGCGATATGAGCATACCGAGTACAACCGTCGCTGCAGAGCGTGCTTCACGAAGCATCTGTCTTGTTCTGAAAATGTGTGGAAAGCTCTTGCCCTTTATGTTTACCTGCTTGTAGCTTCCTGCCTTTTGCTCATTTTTGATGAGTGAAAGTGCGGTTTGAGAAAGCTTTTTATTGATTACAAGTATATTTACGATTGCACTTATAACCGGTGGTAAAACAAGTGCATATATCAAAAGGTAAACCGGAAATACCAAATCATACTCAGGGAGCGAGAAATAGTTGTAGGTATCTGCAGTTTGAGTGCCGATTCCGACCGGGGAAAATCCGATTGCGGTACCTATCACTCCTCCGATAAATGCGATGATTGTAGGAAGTGTGATGTAGTGGCGCAAAAGCTCCTTTTTCTTTACGCCCAAGGCATACAAGGCACCGATTACACTTGACTCGCGCTCTATCTGATGGACAACAAATACAGATATAACATAAGCAAATAGTATAAGGACAATTACTCCGGCGATAAGTCCGCCGTTTTTATCCATAACAACATCACCGGCTGCAGCTTCAATACGGATGTTGTCATCTGCAGTTATGAAATTGGTGAGGTTGTCGATGTCTATGTCAAATATTTCATCTAAAAGTTCATCCACATCCTCCATGGCATCGCTAACGCCGTCATAAAGCTGGCCTGTACCATCTGCTGCTTCGCCGACTACTTCGGTGTAATCATATATTCCGTTTTTAAAATCTGTCAGGCTGTCTAAGGATCAGCATTAGCCTGATCAAGATAGTTGTCAAATAATGTGTCGGCAGCATCCCTTAAATCCTGACTGTGAGAATCAAGCTCTGTCATGCCGTCGTGAAGTTCCACGGATCCGTCATATAACTCGTCAAGACCGTCTTCAATCATCTTTCTGTTTTCAAGCACATCATCTATGGTCTGCCTGAAATATTTATTTTCCACCTTGGTATAATCAAAATCAAGGTCCTTGATTTTTTGCTTTAATTCATCATCTGTAGTACCTTTTGCAAGTCTGTAAGCGTAGACATATTCTTCTGCAACCTGGGCGGAATTGTCTCTTATATAGGCATATTGGCTGTCAGTTACAAATAAAAGTCCGAACTGCTCTGACTGAACCGCAGTATCCGAAAAGCTTTGCAAGGTCTGATCATAATCAGGAACAGAACCGATTCCGACAACCGTAAGCTTAACGCCGCCGATTTCAATTTCATCACCCAGGGAGTAATCATTTACTTCCGCAAATCGTCTTTCTAAAACTGCCTCGCCGTCAGCATTTGCCATACGTCCTTCTTTAAGCTGGATGAGGTCGATGTCCTTACGGTTCTTAAATAATCTCAAGGTCTGGGAACTGTTTAAGGAAATGTCTATGTAAAACATTTCTTCTATAAGTGTTCCGTCGGAAGATAATGAGGCAAGCTCATCGTCAGTAAGAGGAAGGAATACTGAAAACTGACCATCCTCGGTTTTACTGATGGAGCGATACTTTTCGGTACCATGCAATATAACCTCTGCTGAACCTACTATACCTACCACAAGATAGATTCCAAGGACAATTAAAAGTATGAGTGCTATGTATCTGCCGAGATTTGATTTTAAATCCCTGGGCAGTCTTTTTCTAAGTACCTTTTTCATTTATAAATCCTCCAATTCTGCCGCAGGGACTCTCGTTTCATTTTCGTAATCCTTTTTCACAAGACCATCCTTGATGATGATTACTTTATGTACCATATTTTTGATGGAATTGTTATGAGTTACTATAAGCATAGTGGTTCCGTACTTTTTATTGATTTCCTCAAGCAAAATAAGTATGTCTCTTGAGGTTTTGGAATCAAGGGCACCGGTTGGCTCATCACATAAAAGAAGCTTCGGATTTTTGATAAGAGCTCTTGCGATAGCGCACCTTTGCTGCTGTCCGCCGGAGAGCTGAGCCGGGAATTTATTCTGATGTTCGGTAAGACCTAATACTTCCAAAAGCTCATCCATATCAAGCGGATTTTCTGCAAGGTAGCTGCAAACCTGAATATTTTCTCTTACCGTAAGGTTTGGAACAAGGTTATAAAACTGAAATATAAAGCCCAGATTGTCACGTCTGTAATCTGAAAGCTCATTTGGCTTAAGTCCGAAAATCTCCTGACCGTCAACCGTAACGGAGCCGGAATCCATAGTATCAAGCCCTCCGATACAGTTAAGTAAAGTTGATTTACCTGAACCGCTGGTGCCTTGGATTACGCACATCTGTCCCTGTTCAACCGAGGTGCTTACACCCTTAAGAACCTGAATATAGCTGGAGTCCTTACCATAGCTTTTTTTAACATTTTTAACTTCGAGATACATATCAATATTCCTCCGTTTTTTATAGTTTAGTTAATATCAAATGGTTAGTGAGATTGAACTAACTTTATATTTATTTTTTTAGGCGGTTTAACCGCCTTATTATTATTTTAATTATTTAACTGTGTTTATATGTTAAACTAATTTACTTAAGCAACAGTTTTTCTACGAGATATCTTTATCTTCAAGTATATACTTCATCCAGCCATCAACCATAAAATCGATAAGCGGCTTAATATGCATTAAGGCTTTTTGCTCATCCGGTTCATGAGTTATCAGATGAACAAAAGCATTAATCTGCATATGGCTGAAATAGTGAAGCATATAATCGTTTACCTTTTTTCCGGGAACGGCACAAGCAAACCTTTGCGCAAGCTTTAAGTAAGTTTCATCGGTAAAATCAATAATTTTATCAACAATACCTTCGTAGTCTGAACCTGCTGATTTTTCCAGCAAAAGAAGCATCGCATCGCGGTTTTCATAAAGCGCCGGTACAAGAAGCTCTGCTAACTCATCATGGTCACCGGATTTATGTTCGTAGGTATTAAAATCCTCAGAGGCCTCTTCACTATAGTGAGCGGTGATGATATCCATAACCTTTTTAAGAGGCTCATCTACTATTGCACCAAAGAGTCCGTTTTTATCCTTAAAAAAGAAATAAATCGCTCCGGTTGTGAGTCCGGCATCCGCACTTATCTTGCGGAGAGAGGCCTTATTAAAGCCTTTATCCATAAATTCCTTCTTTGCAGATTTTATTAATTTTATTCTGTTTTCAGGATTATCGTTCATATAGTTACACCAATTTTATATTAAAGTTTACTTAAATCTTATGATACATAACGCTGTTACGTAACGGCGTTATCTTACAATAAAAATTACTTTTTGTCAACAGGAAAATTTTTGTGACGCGGGACAGGCACCATATTACATCAAAAATAAGGTTGAATCACATCAGATATATACCTGTTTATATCCGATGTTTTGCTACCGTATTATAATGCATGCCTGTATTCAAGCGGAAGCATACCATAATATTCTTTAAATACCTTGGCAAATCTTCCCTGGTTACTGAAGCCGCAGCTGCTTGCTATGTCTGAAATAGAAAGGTCACTGTTTTTTAAAAGACCGGATGCTTTTTTAAGCCTTAAGCTTCTCATATAATCAGAGACGGTCAATCCAAACATTGCGGAAAAATAGTTTTTTAAGCTGGTTTCACTAACATTTAGCTTCTCGGATATTTCACGCATGGATATGTGTTTTGAGATATCAAAAGTCAGCATTTCGTATACCTCTTTTGCAAGCTTTGCCTGATTTTTAGTAAGGTAAGAGCTGGTTGCGGGTATAACACTTTTGCTGTTGGTAAGGTGATGAAGTATCTTAAGTATATTTAATTTTATGAGTCCCTTGTCGGGGCTTTTGCTATTGTATAATTCAAGCCAGAGTCTTTGCATGCTGATATTGGTTTCAAGTAAAGTGAGCTTTTCCTTGTTATTATACTTATAGGCTAAGGTGTCAAGGTTAATATTGAACTGCTTTAATACATTTCTTGTTTCATCAGTAAATATCTCTTCATATATAAATATTTCAAATCCCAGATAATATCCTGATGGATAATAAAATTCATCGCGGACTGTGTAGGAGCCGACACTTGTGTAGTTATCTTTGACATATTTATATACATTTTCCGAAATCTTAAATTCACATCTTCCTGAAATACAGTAGTTAATCAGGAAGATTTTTTTATCAGATAAAAAATCATTCATAGGTATATTTTTGGCATGAACATCATTTAAACAAACATATATACCGGGAAGAAAAGGATAGAAGGTATTGTCGACATATCCGTCTTCAAATTCGTTGTGAAGAGTGATTGTATCGTCAAATACCAAAGGAAAATCAGTGTAAAATTTATGTAAAAAATCGTCCTTTTTCATATAATTAAATCCCCCTTTTACTTAAAGAATATTATCATTTTATCATCATGAAAACAAGTGCTAAAATGTCCTTTTTTGTCAAAATGGCATAGAAAGTTAGGAAAGACTAACATATAATACCCTTTGTTTGTAAAGCTCTGTTTAGTTTAAATGATGATTGGCAGGTAATAAATACCAAGCTCATTTATCTATGATTTTTGATAGGGTTAATTAAGAGGATAGGAGACAAGGATTATGAATTTAACTGAACTTAAGAAAGGTGAGAGAGCCATGATAGTGCAGATAGATGGTGACAGAAGATATCTTTCAAGAGTTACATCTATAGGCTTAAATGTCGGATGCAAGGTTGAGATGCTTCAAAATGTAAAAAAGAAGCCACTGCTTATCTATGGCAGAGATACCATGATTGCTTTAAATCGTGAGGAATCAGAGAGAATTAAGGTGGAGGTCAGTGCATAATGGATAACAAAAAAATTGCTTTACTTGGACAGCCTAACTCCGGTAAATCTACAGTTTTCAATTCTTTAACAGGTATGCATCAGCATGTCGGAAACTGGCCGGGTAAGACGGTTGAGAAAAAAGAAGGTACATTTACACATAATGATGTTACATATCAGGTGGCAGACCTGCCGGGCTCATATTCGCTTTCGGCAAATTCGGACGAGGAGATTGTTACAAGGGATTATATTGCAAAAAATGACTTGGATCTCGTATGTCTTCTGGCGGATGCTTCACAGCTTGAAAGAAGTATGTATATGCTTGCCGATTATGCAGGTATAGGTACTCCGGTTATGCTTGTTTTGACTATGATGGATGTAGCTGAAAGTAAGGGTAAGAGGATTGATACCAAAAAGCTTGCCGATAAGCTTGGAATAGAAGTATGCAGTATAGTTGCATATGATAAAAAAAGCTATGATAAATTTTTTGAAAAGCTGGAAAAGGCTATAAAGACCGGAAAGACTTTAAATGCCGATGCACTTTACGATATAGTAAGGCAAGGTGAGGGTTCAAAGGAATTTGAGAAATATATGGAGACGGTTTCGGTTATAGCAAGCGAAAGACGTTCTAAAGAATGGCTTGCACTGAAGCTTTTGGAAGAGGATGAAGCTATAATAAGAGAGCTTGCCATAAAGGGAAAAAAGGATATAAAAACAAACTCTAAAGGTGCATTATATACAAGTGATGCAAGATTTAAGTGGATAGAGAACCTGCTTAACGAGGTTGTAACAGATGCTAAAAAGCCGTCTGAATTACTTACAAAGTTTGACAGGGCAGCCATTGGTCCAAGAAGCGGTAAATGGGTTGCATTTGGCATGATGATTCTTGCACTTGCAGGTGCAATGATTGTTGCATCGCCTATTATGGGACTTGGAGGTGCACTTCCAAGCATACTTAATCCGGTGGCTGATGCGCTGCTTGGCAAAATGGGTGTGTCTGATTCGATAATTCATTTTATAAAGGCAACTCTTATAGTTTCGTTAGGCTGGGTTGTTGCGATGATTGGATTTATATTTGCCATGAATTTTGTCTTTGGAATACTTGAAGAGGTCGGATATATGGCAAGGGTTTCCTATGTGTTTGACCGTTCGATGAGCAAAATCGGACTTCAGGGTAAGGCACTTATGCCTATGATTATGGGCTTTGGCTGTACTATGGGTAGTACTTCGGGAGCCAGAGTTATCGACTCCTACGGTCAAAAAATTATGACTATAGCGGTTGCGTGGGCGATTCCTTGTGGTGCAACCTTTGTGGTTATACCGACACTTGCCAATGCATTTTTTGGAACAAGCGGAGGTATGCTGGTTATGCTGCTTATATTCCTTATCATGCTTTTACATATTATTGTAACTGCTAAGGTATTTGGTAAGAAGCTTAATCCTGTAGACAAAAGAACCGGTATTGTGATGGAGCTTCCGCCATATCATAAGCCAAGATGGGGCTTTATATTTAAGAATTCACTCATGCGTATGTGGGATGTATTTAAGAAGGCATTTAGTATAGAGCTTATTGTATGTATAATTTTCTTCTTCTTAAGCTACTCAAAGAGTGGTATAGAAGGAAGTATACTGTATAAAATCGGAACCTTTATAGAGCCGGTTTCAACTTATATAGGGCTTAAGTGGCAGACCTTTATGTCCTTCTTTGCAGCTATGGTTTCAAAGGAAGCGGTGCTGGGTGTTCTTTCAGCTATATTTGCGAACAGCGGAAGCGTTGTAGATACAACTACGGGACTTGCAGCAACCTCTGACAATATTGCGCAGATTGTTGCGGCAGCCATACCGCAGGCGGAGGCTCTTGCGTTTATCATTGCTGTTACATTTAACATACCTTGTTTGCAGGCGGTTGTTTCAACGTACAATGAAACTCACTCTTTAAAATGGACAGCCAAGATTGGTCTTTATTACATATTGACGGCGCTTCTTTTAGCAGCGGTTGTTTATCATATAGCCGTGCTGGTTTTATAAATGTTTTTCAGGTATAAAAAGATGTATTTGATTTTATAACTATGGAGTGGTGTTATGGACGAATTACTTTCACTCATGCTTGACTCAGAGCAGATAACCATGCCGGAGCTTGCGGAAAAACTACATATGTCGGTGGCTCTTATCAATGCAAGACTTGAAAGATATGAGCAGCTTGGCTATGTGAAACGCATAGTGGAAAAAAGTCAGGGAGGCTGCTCGGGAGCTTGTGGAAGCTGTAAGGGCTGCGGAACACATAAATTGGAGTTTAAGCCTTCGGTTTATTGGGTAAAAGGAGATAAGCTTTAAATGAATGCTGCAAATGTAATAACTGTAATTGCGGTTTTGCTTTTGGTTTTAATTATAAGCCTTCCGCTTATTAAGAAAATGAAATCCGGTGAAACCTGCTGCGGTAGCGAAAAAGTTAAGGTCAGGCATAAAAAACTCAAAAATCCTGTCGGCAGCTATAAGCTTAATATAGACGGTATGCACTGTCAAAATTGTGTTAAGCGTATCACTGAAGCCGTAAATAATATAGACGGGCTTTCCTGTCGTGTAAGCCTTGAAAAAAAAGAGGCGGTCATTTCTTATGAGGATAAACCTATGACAGATGAGGTGATAAAGCTGCTTGGTGCGATGGATTTTCTGGCTGAAAAAGTATAAAAAAGGTAGTAAAGAAACAAAGGGGCTGTCGCTTTAGATAATTAAATTTATCTATGCGAGGCCCCTTTTTATGTCATAAATTATGTATTTGAGAGACAGTTTCCTTTAATGTTGCCG
>CADAKQ010000050.1 GCA_902788555.1 uncultured Lachnospiraceae bacterium | reverse complement strand
CAACATTTTTTCTACTATTTCTCTGTCACGTTGACTGCGTCCTTCCTCAATACCAATTTCTCTATTTTCCAAATCTCTCATAATAAGTGTCATATATTCGTCTCGCCTCCCGGGTCTTCACTCCGTTTCGGTCCGCGCATAACAAGCATCCACTGGATGCTTTGCGCCGGTCCTCGCTTAACGCTTGCCACCGGCAAGCAGCGACTCTGCGCCCGAACTGTGCGTTCGCTCCTTACAAAAGTTCAGTTTACAATTCTATTTTATCGATTAAAAAAAGGCATTGAAAAATGCCTTTTTTAATCGATGCGACAGGATTCGAACCTGCGACCTCTGCGTCCCGAACGCAGCGCTCTACCAAGCTGAGCCACGCATCGCTATTTTTTATTTTCTTTTCGCAGGTTCGCGAACCTGCGGTCTCGCCTCCCGGCTCGGTCCGTGCTTAACGCTTGCCACCGGCAAGCAGCACCCTCTGCGTCCCGAACGCAGCGCTCTACCAAGCTGAGCCACGCATCGCTATAGTCTTCTTTAAAAACCGCCTTTGAACATAACATCCAAAGGCGGTATATTGTTTAGATTAGTCAACTACGTATGGCATGATTGCTACGTGTCTTGCTCTCTTTACAGCAACTGTTAAAGCTCTCTGATGCTTAGCACAGTTACCGGTAATTCTTCTTGGAAGAATCTTACCTCTCTCTGAGATGTACTTTCTTAATTTATTTACATCCTTATAATCTATAACAGCGTTCTTCTCTGCGCAGAATACACAAACCTTTTTTCTTCTTCTTATAGGTCTTCTCTTCATAGGAGCATCTGCACGTTCGCCGCTCTTTTCTGTCTTATTATAAGCCATTTTATTTACCTCCATAATTACTTGTCAATTAAGATTGACATAACACTTTTACTTGAATGGTAAATCGTTTTCTATTCCTTCCGGAATACTCATAAATCCTTCTGCACTTGCACTTGCCGGTTCAGGTCTTTCGGCTGCCTGATAGCTTCCGCCCTCACTTGAACCCTTGCTCTCAACAAACTCATGGTCTTCAACAACTACATCTGTAGTGTAAACCTTGTTTCCGTCCTTATTGGTATAGCTTCCTGTCTGGATTCTACCGGTAACGGCAATCTTAGTACCCTGCTTTAAGTATTTTTCCGCAAATTCACCGTTTCTGCCAAACGCTACACATGAAATGAAGTCAGCAGACTGGTCACTGTTGTTATCTCTTCTTCCACGTCTGTCTACTGCTAATGTATATCTTGCTATAGCTAAAGGCTCTGCGCCCTGTGAATATCTTACATCCGGATCACGAGTCAAACGACCGATTAATATTACTCTGTTCATAGGAATACCTCCTTATCAATCCTACTCTGCGTCTTTTCTAACACAAAGATATCTGATAACAGATTCCATAATACGAACATTAGCCTCAATCTGAGCTGGACTGTCAGCATTTGCATCGAACTGAATAAAGTAATAATAGCCTTCCTTCATCTTCTGAATTTCGTAAGCTAATCTCTTCTTACCCCATTCCTCGACGTCAGTAACAGTACCGCCAGCCTTTTCGATAATAGCCTTTGCCTTATCAACGACTTCTGCTCTAGCGTCATCTTCGATCTTTGCACTAACAACTAACGCTAATTCATACTTGTTCATGTTATTGCACCTCCTTATGGTCTAATGGCCAACGTACTTCAAACCTTTTTATAAAGGATTTATGCCGTTAGCAAGGAATATAAAAAATTTATATCACAGAGATACATATTATCATAGGGAGCAAAAAATATCAAGATTTTTTTTCACCATGCAAGAAAACCACATTCCATCTCGGAAATTTAATTATATTAATACATTTTTCATAAAATCTTCATCTATGCTTTATTGACATTTTAAAACAAAATCTTTATCCTGTTATTATAAGCTATTAGGAATTTTTACAATACCTTTACAATGCACAGAGTAAGTTTTTGGAGGAGAAAAATCATGGATTTTAATTATCTGAGCACCTACATAGAACAATTACAGGAGGATTTTATCAGAAAAGGACTTATGTCTGATGAATTTCTTGATTTTATGAACGAAAATAAGCTGCCAATGGATCAGTTTTTTTCGTATTATCGTTGTGCCATCATGGAGATAGAAACCAAATTCAATGTTTTAAATGAACAGTTCTCACTCCAATATGACAGAAATCCCATCGAAAGCATAAAGACAAGAATAAAATCAATGGACAGTCTTATACGAAAGGTGCGTGACAAAAACATCCCTCTTACGCTTGAAGCAATAGAGGAAAATATTTACGACATCGCAGGAGTAAGAGTGGTATGTTCATTTATCGATGATATTTATACACTTGCTGACAGCTTGCTTTCACAGGACGATATAAAGCTTATAAGAAGAAAGGACTACATCAAAAATCCAAAGCCGGGCGGATACAGAAGCCTTCATCTTATAGTTGAGGTTCCGATATTTTTAAAGGACGAAAAGCGACATATGAAGGTAGAGGTTCAACTGAGGACCATAGCTATGGACTTTTGGGCAAGCTTAGAGCACAAACTCCGCTACAAGAAAAATATTCCTGAAGCGGAGCTTAAAGCAATATCCGAAGAATTAATTGATTGTGCTAATCAAAGTTCAAGACTTGATGAGCGTATGATGGAAATTCATAATCACATACTTTCACTTGAAGATGAATAAAAATGATGGGCAGATAAAATATCTGTCCATCATCTTTATTTTAAAAACATATTAAGTTTTCATTTTTAATATGCAGCTACACCATTACCCTGCAGATAACAGCTTCTACCTTCCCAGTCATAAGTTGCCGTGTTAGTAAGAAGTGTTCCGTCTTCATTGGCATAACCATAACCGCCCACAAATTCGGTTCCTTCTCTTCCGTCAGCCCAGGTCACATAATCTGAGAATTGGAACCATTTGCCTCTTTCAAGCACACCGTAAGCATTGGCATAATAAAGCACCAAGCCTGATTTATCGTAAGTCACAACATCCACATACATATATCCGAACACATTAAAGAAGCAGTAATCGTCGACCTCATCACCCGCTATAGTCTTTTTTACATTGGCAAAATCAGAAAATACCTCATGGCCTTCACTGTCAAAATATATAACATGCACGCCATCCGGATGATAAGTAAGTCTGTCCTTCATCGCTGTTCCGTCAAGCTGGAAATAGTAAGTAAACTCACCGTCACACTTAAACTCATTTTTCACAGGCATACCTGCCGAATCATAGCATCTGACATTACCGTCTTCATCTCTGTAGAAGTCAAACCCTTCGTAAGAAGCAAACCATCCTTTTTTATTGTAATTCTCTTCCCTCTTAGCCTGATCCACCTTCCATGAAGCCGTAAGTAAAACATCCTTTGTTACGATAAATGTTTCACCCGGATTCATATATACACCATCGACATACCATTTATCAAATTCATATCCGTCAGGTGCCGTAAACGGATTTTCCGGTACCGTAAACGTACTATTCTTTTCTACATAAACAGGATCTTTTTTTCCGTTTCCATTTGCCGGAGAAAAAGAAATAAGCCAATCATTTGCATGTTCCTCCGAAGCAATCTTATATGTTAATCTTATATCAGCAGGGGAATTATCAAGATATGCCTCCATAGAATCAGCCTTTTCACTTGCTTCGTAAGAAGTTTTTGTTGAAAATGCATAGCCCTCATCAGGCGTCATCTGTATATACAAAAGATATGTATGACCTTCGACGAACTTTTCTCCATCATCCAATACTTTTTCCTGTGTTTTACTCTCCCACTGCGGGGTAAGTATAACGTGAGCACTTACATCCTTTCCCGATATGGAAACAGCCTTTATTCCTATTCCGGAAATCGATTGGACTACATCCTTAGCAGGTTTTTTAATGCCCGTTATCTCAAAGCTTTTTATGATATGATCATCATCAAAGCCCTCTTCCTTTGCCTCATCCTCGTCCACCGTCCCATTGCTTTCCCAGACAGCTTCAATAGTTACATTCTCCTTTATGGTTATCTCATCGCCGGGCGACATCAAATGACCATTTATTGTATCGTCGCCTGAACTAAGGATATACCACTCTTTAAATCTCTGTCCTGATGGAGCTTTAAATCCACACTCAGGCAAGGTATATGTATCGCCAACATAAACCTTTACATCACTCATAGTTCCTTCTCCGCCATTACTATTGAAGCTTACAGTTCTTTTATTTGACGGGTCCGGAATCCAATATGTAAACCTGATATTCGGAGAATCCCCATCAAGATACGCCTCCGTGCCGTTTTCTCCATTTACAAGTCCTTCCGTGGCATCAACCGTGACCTTAGTATAGTCAAGTGAACTGTCAAATGAATATCCTGATTTGACACCTATTTCCATGTAAAGAGTATATGCTTTGCCTACCTCAAATACATCATCTTCACCCATAACGGTACTTCCGGCATCAACATCCAGCCATTGAATCAAATTAATATAAATGCCATCTTCTTTAATACTAATTCCTGTAAACTTTGGATGTTCTCCGACTACAGGTGCAGTAATCCCTTTTACGGTTACGGAATTAACCATCTTTGCTGCATATACAGGCACATAACAAGCCAAAAGATTTATTACAATAACAATACTAAATAAATAGCAAAAAATCTTCTTCATTTATTTTTTCTCCTTAGAAACTAATTTATATTTTACTACGCAATGTATTTTTTCAATTACTCTGATTATCTCCTCCTTTGTCGCAAGATAGTCTGAAAACGCACTTGCCGAACCGGCAGAAAGACCAAGCTTAAATGCGTACTCCATGTCATTTTTATCAAGAAAGCCTCCTATAAATCCCGCAACCATGGAATCCCCCGCTCCGACACCATTGATAAGTGTTCCCTTTGGCGCTTCGCTTATATAGATATCGCCTGCTTCTGTAAGAAGTATACCACCTTTATCTGCCATAGAAACCAATACATTACGTGCCCCCATGTCCTGAAGCTTTTTTGCATAAGAAACCGCATCTTCCTTTGATTCAAGTGAAACGCCAAATATCTCTTCCAGCTCGTGTTTATTTGGCTTGATTAAAAAAGGTTTGAATTTCAGGACATTTAAAAGCAAATCCTTCGTTGCATCCACGACAATTTTTATATCTTTATCTGAAAGCTTTTCCATAATGTCGCTGTAAACAGAATCCGACAAAGATTTCGGGATACTGCCTGCCAATACAAGAATATCTCCATCATTAATTTCAACAAGCTTATCAAAAAGCTCCTCTGCATTTGATTCGGAAATATCCGGGCCCATACCGTTTATCTCGGTTCCGTCAATGTTTTTAATTTTTACATTTATTCGTGAATTTCCTTTTTCGATGTTGATACAATCCGTTTTTATTCCGATTTTCTCTAACCTTTCGGTTATCTCGTCACCAACAAAGCCTGCTGAAAAATATATGGCAGTATTTTCAATTCCAAGATTACTTAAAACTATAGAAACATTTATTCCCTTTCCACCGGGAAGAATAAGCTCGGTGGATGTTCTATTTGTTAGACCAAGTTTTAAATCATCGACCGTAACTATATAATCAAGCGATGGATTGAAGGTAACAGTATAAACCATTATCATTTCTCCTCTAATGTTTTCAATCTGTAATCCCTTTAATACAATCACATTATACCATAATAAAGCGAGCCAAGCAAATGCGAAGCATTTATTTGGCTCGCTAATGCGATAACGACCGCTTGCGGTTGTTATCACCACAATAATCATTCATTATACAGCCGAATTTACAGACTTTTCTTCATAGTCTCCACAAATATTTAACTTGCCGTTTATTTTTTCAAACAATAAAAGTTGTTTTTTCATTTTATAATTTTTGTTTTATCCTTTTTCTGAAAAACCTTTTTTCCTTTGCGGCTGCGGCCTCCATATTGGCTCTTTGCAAATCTCTCAGATACTCATCCAGCTTTTTAAAACGTTTTTCTTCTCTTTCTTCTTTTTCTCTCATGACCGTATCAAACTGCTTCATAACATCTCCGGTTATCTCTTCCTTGATTGATGCTGTTATTATTTCTTTATTTTCTCTTAAGGCATTGGCAATAACCTTGTTCATTACACTTTGAAGCTGCGCCATCTTAAAGTCAACAACCTTAAGCTCCGACTGATTTTTTTCTTTATCCTGTTTATTTTTTACTATATCCGACAAAGGCGAAAAATCTTTAATGAAGCTATCATTGTTTTTACTTATATCATCATCTTTCTTTGTATCATCAATTTCTTGGATATCATTCACTTTACATACATCATCGTTTTTTTTCTCCTCACCGTTTTCCTTTTCCGTCCTCGCCTTCTCTATCCCATCTCTTATGTCCTTAAGTGAAAGACCTCTCCTTTTTAGCTCCTGGACATTCTTAAAAATCAGAATATCCTTTTCATCATAATATCTGTGCCCCATCGAATTTCTTTTAATAGTAAGCCCAAGCTCCTCCTCCCAATATCTAAGTACATGCGCCTCAACATCAAGCATTCTTGCCGCATCCTTTATCATATAAGTCTCCATATATCATACTTCCTTTCCTTAAAGCTTTTTCATTCACATATCCTCAGATACATTTTCATCTGAAATTAACTTTAACACACTTGAAGATGATTTTATTCATAAACAACATACAAAATAAAAACAGCATTCGACAAACTTCTGTTTATCGGGCAAGTGGGTCGATTATAGAGTATGGTATGCACGAAGCCGGCTATAAGCAAAGGTACACGCATAGCACGTTCGCACTCTTTGAAACCTGTAGGAGTACTAAGCTCATAAATGTATATTATTCTAAAGCAAACCAAATCATCAAGAGACGCCAAACAGGTAACAAAAGTGGCAAAAAAGCAAGTTTTGTTACCTGCTTCAAAAGCTAAATACAAGAGAAAAATTGCTTTTCAATAATCGCTTTACCTATAATGAAAGCAGTATAAAAAGATTTATAGGTAATTTATAAAACAAATTTGATTAATGATTGAAACTATTACCTATAAGATTTGATACATACCCTGTACTTATAGGTAAATTACGAATTATATCAGACAGTTTATTGATTATTTTACCTATAAATCGAGTAATGTTTTGCAGTCTTATAGGTAAATCAAAGATTTTGTCATGCTGTCAAATGGTTTGCCCTGTTTACGGTGTGAAATCGTATATGTGTGGTGAAATGGTAGCCACGGCTTAAAACTTTATAATTATGATCGGTTTTTAAGCTGTGTAAGTGAAAATACATTGAAAAATTGAAAATACATATATTTCACACTTTATTTACCTATGGTCAGGAAAAGCATATGAAAAGGCTGATACAACAACATTTGCCCGATTTGTGTAAAATCAAAAGTAAAAATCCGAATTAATTCGCTCAGAAACCGAATTGTTTGAGCGTAGCGAGTTTTCGGTTTTGTGCGAATTAAAAGGATTTGAACTTATTGATTTCACAAATTGTTGGCACGTTGTGTATCAGCCTTTTTCATATGCTTTCCTGTTAAAAAATATTGGCGG
>CADAKQ010000049.1 GCA_902788555.1 uncultured Lachnospiraceae bacterium | reverse complement strand
TTAACATGTTATTAATTTTTCAAAGGTTCGTTGCTGTCTTTCTCAGCGACAGCTTTTATAATATATCACAGTGAATTTTGAATGTCAACACCTAATTTTATTTTTTTTTACATTTTTTTCAGGACCTGTTTTTTCCCTTTTATTTATGCCATTTTTCTTTATTTTAGCATCAAAAATCGGATACGTTTTTTAATTTATAGGAAAGTTCTCCTATAAAGTAAAAACGCTCCGCTAAGGATGCGCAGCTCGCGGATAGGAAAATTTGCTACGCAACCGCTCGCGCGCGAAGTGTCACGAACGACACATTGTTATATTATTTTAGATTGTCAATCATATTTACCAATAAATTATTGTCATATATAAAACTGAGAAATCCGCTTTCTTCAATCTGTTCCATAGCCTTAACGCATATATCCTTTTCGGGCATATAAGCGACAAATATAAACAGTACCCATACAATTATAAGTCCAAGCACTCCTCCGAATATAGCTCCGCCCAATCTGTTTAAGCCTTTTAAAACAGGAAGCTTTACTGCAAGCTTCATAATTATGTTAATAACCGCAAACAATATACTAAGGCACGCAAAGGTAATGACATATGCTATGAGGTTTACCGTTCTTCTTGCTATGTACTTAGAGATATAATCATAAAAATCCACAGCTCCTATAAGCTTTTTCGCATCCTCATTGTTATTTTCCAACAGTGAATCAGTAAAGCTTTCAGTAAAGCCTAAGCGTTTTATAATATCTATCTGCTCGTTTTTGTTTGGATTTACAGGTAGCTCCACTATTTCTTTTTCTATTCGATCTTTAACCTTTGCTTCTATATATTCATCTACACCCGTATTATTTATAATAAATGCTCCCACAAGCGGCACAAGCAGATATGCAGCAATAAGTGCAATCACAGAAAACAAAACTCCGAGTGCAGCCTTAACAAAACCTCTCGCAGCTCCTATAACCGCACAGACTGCTATTATAATAATTACATTTATTGTCAGTATATTCATAATTCCCCTGCTTCTTTTGTTTAGTCCGATTCAACCGGATTATCGTTACTAAGCTTTATTATCTCAGTAAAGTTATCATATGTTACAACATATTCCAGACGATTTCCGGTTGGAACCATATTGGATATTCTTCCGGATAGTGTTCCTTTATATTTTAACTTTCCATTTTTTCTCATTATGACACAGTCAGAACCTCCGGTGATTATGAATTCCTTTTTATCGGCATATATATTGTCATAATTAAAATCAATATCTGTTTCAAACTTAAGCTTTCCCTTTAAATCATAAACCTTTACATCAAACAGACTGCCTTCTTTTTCACTCTTTAATATCACGCCTATATATTTCTCGCTGTAAAATACACTTTGTATTTCATTATCGAATTTTATCTTTGCCTTCTCACTCGGCTTCTCCTTCATCGCATATATATTTATTTCCTTTGTTCCAAATGCGCAAACTGTATCATTATCAACAAAAGAAACCTTAGGTATTACCTGCGAATCGAACATGTAGCCGCCAACCATACGGTCAGCATTTGTATTCTGTCCGACATCTCCAAAATTGTATGCGGCAAGATTGTTACTTATGGTTGTCCCATTCATATTTATATAGCTTGTGAAAAGCTTTTTACCATCCTCAGAAATCGCTATATCTATAGGGTATCCGCTTTTATCTATAGTTGTCTGAAGCTCGTATACATCTTTTCCGTTTTTATCGTAAAGCTTTATATAGTTGGTTTTATCACTTTCAAGTACAACTGCAAAAGCCCCCTGCTTTGCTATATCAACATCACATATAGTATAAGGCATAGTAAGGCTGCTTACCTGTCCTTCATTACTAAATACGCTTACAGCATTTCCGTTTAAATCCGCCACAACAGCATAGTTTCCCCGAGCTACGGCTATAGGCATCTTCATATTGATACCCGCTGACCAGACAGTATCTCCGTTTCTGTTTATGTAAGATACTCCATCAGGTGTATATTTTAACAAGTTATTGCTAAACTGTATATATGATGCAGTATTTTCATAATTTGTCTCCGTCTGTGACAACACCCTGTAGCCCTTATATTCCTTATTGGAAATCATAGTAATAACAGCCGTAACAACAATAATTAAAAACAGTAAAAGCAACAGAAAAAGATTGTTCTTCTTTTTTCTGCCTTTTTCCTTTAGTCTGTTATTTTCTCCTGCTTCTTCATTGCCTCTTACGTAAATAACATTATCGTCCTTATTCTTCTTTTGTCTGTCTTTCATGTTCTTTCTCCAAATAATGCTTTAAATACATTTTATATGTAGTAAAGATTGTATCACAAGATTAAATTTAATTCCACTATCATTCTTTTCTTGGGAGAATTATTTTTTGTCCTTCATATATTCTGTCATTATAATCAAAATTGTTGGCTTCTGCAATTTTTTCCGCATAATCTATCGAGCCATACATATCAAATGCAATCGAGCTAAGTGTATCTCCATAAACTATGGTATAGTATTCCGGTATTACCTCGTTCATGGCCGGCAGGGATTGTTCTGTTGATATATCCGTATCTGCTTCACTGCCTGTTTCTGTGGAAAGATATTCTTCTGTCAGTTCTTCTGTTATTTCTTCATTCACATTTTCATTTGGCAAATCTTCAAATACAGTATTATTAGCAACATTTTCATCAGAAGTCTCTTTATTGTCATCAGTCTCTGATGGGGCATCTATAATTGTTGCCGGCTTTGCTACCGAATCAGCCATAGTTTCTGTTATATTGTCCATGTTATCTTCTGTTGCTGTTATCTCAAGTCTGTTTATGGAAACCTCCATATTTTTCATCTTATCATAATTGCTTATAACCGTAATTCCCATAGCAAGCATGGCAAGTACAACAAAGGAGCTTGCCACATACAAAAGGCTGATGTTGTTGGAATTCTTTTCCTTTGCCTTTCCTGCATTAATTTCATTTTTCTTTCTGTAATTTTTTATAAGCTCCTCATCTTTTCTTTGTATCTCGGAATTATTTTCCTCAGATACTCCGCCTCTTTGCTTTATAATATAATTTTGCATGGCTTCATTTCTTGTATAATATACAAAGTAACCTCTTTGCTTAACGAGCTGTCCATGTTCATGCATATAAAATGCATCTTCACTTTCAAGCGAATCCGTTATATAAAGAACCTTGTCATTTCCCGGAAAGTTTTCAAAATGAAGCTTTTCTATTTTATCATTTATAGCTGTTGAAAATCCCATCCGTGATAAAAACCATCCGACAACCGAAAGCTCAGGAAAGTTTTCTTTTATCTGCTCGTATATTTCTGCCCATATTTCCTCTGTAAATTCGCACTCGTCCATATCAAATTCAAGATTTTGGGCATCGACTGCACCACTTATAAAAATTATATCTCCGACATCTGATTTTTTCTTTTCTCCTAAAAGTATCGCTCCTCTTGCGTGTGTACTCCCCGGTCTTGCGATATAATTAAGATATGTAATCACATAGTCCTCTATGTAAATTCTCTTATTACCCGACGGACTGCCTACCTGTCTGATATTCTTCGGAAGCTTTAATCCTATATTTTCTATTTTATTGTCTTTACTGTCTTCTTTTGGTACATTGTTTTTATCGTCCTTGCTGCTGTCATAGATAATTTCAATCATTTCCATCCACCTTTCAATATTGAATATCCTTTTATTATCAGTTTTTAGAAGCTGATATGTTTTTACACATATTGAAAAGATAGCATTAATTTTACAATGACATAGTCTAATCGTGTCGCCTGATTTTATGTTTTCATCGCATTTTTCTCCCATTTATACGGCTTTAATTGCTCAACCGTTTAAATTCATTATAACTTGTTAATAATAATTGCATAAATTAATATTATATACAGATAAAAGGGGAAGTTATGAATAACATTTTTGCTACAAGGTGTGTTACCGAATATTTCGACATAAAAAGACCCAATTCATATATGGAGCTTGGTAAATATATAACGAAAAATCTAATTGATATGAATATAAATGACTATACACCTGTTGTTTTATGTATAGGAACCGACAGGGCGACCGGAGACTGCCTTGGTCCTTTAGTCGGTGAACAGCTTATTAATTACAGTCCGAATTTTAATGTACTCGGAACACTTAGCTATCCTGTTCATGCGCTGAATCTGCGACAGGCCATAAGCCTAATCAACAAAGAAGTAAGAAATCCGTTCGTAATTGCAGTAGATGCCGCACTCGGTATGCGCTCCCATGTCGGATACATTTCCGTAAGCAACTGCCCTATGGCTCCGGGAAAGGGTGTAAACAAAAACCTACCGGCGATAGGAAATATATCTATCACCGGTATAGTAAATATGCTTAGCCGTAATCCGTCACTTCTCCAAAGCACAAGGCTTCACACCGTGAAGCTGCTTGCGGATTGTATTGCTGATGCTCTCAAATATTCTATTGATTATCTGGAAGATTTTTGACCTTTGTACAGGTTGATAGCCTCAGAAACGGTATCAGCCTGTCCCTCTTCCATTAGTGCTATAAGGTCGGAAAGCTTATCCTCCTTACACAAATCCTCACCAATATATCTCGCATACTTGTTGGTAATGTAAAGAACCTTATCCGAATACTTTTTCTCTCCCTCCGCTATTCTTTCCATAAGCTCCTTTTTTTCAGCCTTCAGTCTTTCGAGCTCAGGCAGTCTTCTTCCGTTTATCTCCTCTGTTATGACATTCTTAGTATCCGTCTCGAAAAGCTTAAGTGCATCCTGTTTTTCATCACTTATACTATCAGCTTCCTCATCAAGCTCTTTCAGCTTTTTATCATACGACTTAAGATTGTAGTGGCTTTCATCCTGATCCTTACTTATAGAATTCTTAATTGCTTCGGCATGTTTATTATTTGCTTTAATTCTGTCCTGTATCGCCCGGGCTTCCTTAAGTACCTCTATATTGCGCATCTTTACGGAGTTGTAAGCTGCAAAATAAACTATCAGCAGTATTATAAAAACTATCGCTGCTATAAGTGTACACCAAAAGGCCATATTTATATCCTTTTTGTGCGAAAGAACCGCCTTTTTAAATATAAACATGATAATTGCAGGAAGTCCGATAAAATAAACAAAAAACTCCAATATCATAGCAATTATTTCATCGGTTCCCTTTGGCATAAACATTGTGAAAAAAAACTTTGAAGAACAAAAAGAAGGAACCTTATTTTTCTTGAGAAGTGTTTTCATCTCCACCTCAAGCTCACGGTTATCATCTCTTATATCCTTTGTTTCATCCTGGATACGTTCATTCATTTGTTCATTTTTCTTCTTACTGCGTTTGTTTTCTACCTTCTTTTTTCTTGCTCTGTTATCATCAATTCTCTCATCATATATATCTGAAAGCTCCTGCTTTCTTTTCTTTATCGTAGAGGCAATTTCATCTGCGATAGACTTTTCCTCAGATGCTATATTTTTTGTAAGCTTTTTTTGATATGTACGCATCTTCTCAAGCTCAGCCGCCATTGAATCTCGTTTTACGACCTCTTCCTTTATCTCTATAAGATAATCCTGTTTTTCAGCAAAAACATTATCCGTTTGTGGCATTTTTTTATGTTCCTTTCTATCTAAATCAATTACGCACGTATGAACTTCAACCTAATAAAAGCGATAATCGCAAGGCAATTATCGCTTATTCATATATTCTGCAAGTGTCTCCTTATCAACCTTGATACGATTATCCATCGTTTTCATAATATCGACTATCTGATACTTTCTATATACACCATTGTTGCTAAGGTCATATATATTATTGGTTGTAAAGCCAAGAACAATCGGTCTTAAAATATTTTTTGGATTCTCGGATATAACCAATCCCTTTTCGTGATTGGAAAGCTCAATACATACACCCGGTGTAAGAATATTGATACTCTTAATAAGTGCTCCGACAACCTCCTCGTCGTACTCATCCTTATTTAAAAGAAGATACTTTATGGCTGCAATCTCCGATACAGGCTCCTGTGAAAGCTTCATGCTTGTCATGGTATCAAAGAGATTTGATACCTTTAATATCTTTGTACTCTTCAATAGCTTTCCTGCATCCTCAGTTCTTTCGCCATATTCTATCCTGTGCATCTGAGCGACTATTCTTCTGACTCCGCTGTCCACTCCAAGTTCCGGTCGGAGCAGTCCGAGCCCGTCACTTTGGAATTTTCTGACTATAATTAAATCATTGGTATCATAATCGTCATACTTTTCTCTTATTTTATCCGGAAGCAGAAGCTTTCCGATATCGTGCAGAAGTGCTGCCATAACAATTTCTTCCTGCTCACTCGGTGTATAATACATCTGCGCCGAGATAAGAGCACAAAGTATAGCAGTATTGATAACGTGCTTATATATATAGTCAGTTGTGCTTCTTAAGCTCTGGGTAAAGTTAATCTTATGGTCAAGTCTGCCATAGTTGGTAATAATGGCATTGGTAAGTCTTTTAAGATTAACGGGTTCTCTTCCCGCTATCAGATTATCAAGCTCTTCTCTTATACTGAAGACCGCCATAGTCTGAAATCTTTCAAAATCCAAATCCTCTTCACTCATCGGAGGAACAGGCTCTGCCGGTTCAAGAATATATAAACCAAGAAGCTCGAAATTCTTAACGCTTTCGATACCCTGAAGTGTAAGTCTGGTGTTTCGTTCGTACAAAAGTACACCTGACTTGTTATATATAGGCTTTGCTAATCGCATACCATATTTTAAGTCCTCTGACTTAACAAATACCATACTGTGACCCCCTTACCCACCAAAGAGTTTTTGTCTACATACCTGTTCATATTTTAACACAGTAAAGCGCATAATACAAGCAACAATGTAATAATAAAATATTATTTAACCACCTTGTGGGTTCTGTTCAATGCACTGAATAATGCAAATACCGATGCATCAATAATATCATTTTTGATACCGGTTCCCCAAATGGTTTTTTCCATACCTTCAACATCTATTCCGACATAAGCACAAGCCTGTGAATTCGAGCCCTGCTGAAGAGCATGCTCCTCATAGGTTGTAACATCAAAATTAATATCAAAATGCTTCATAATAGCGTTACTTACAGCATCAAGACGTCCGTTTCCATGGCCGTGATATACCTTCTTTTCACCTGTAGCCTGAACAATTATCGTAATCTCTGCATCAATTCCATCCACCTGTTTGAAATGTGACTCAAGAAGCTTCACGTCATCTTCTCTGTTTACATATTCATTTTGGAATATATCAAGTATCTCCTTAGGTGAAAGCTCCTTGTGCTGCTGATCCGATACATCCTTTACCGCATATCCTACATCCTCACGCATCTTGGCCGGAATATCAATACCGTATTTTTGCTCAAGAATAAAGCCTATGCCTCCCTTTCCGGACTGGCTGTTAATTCTTATTACATCACCGTCATACTTTCTTCCGACATCCTCAGGATTAAGCGGAAGATACGGAACCGTCCACATACCGTTGCCGTCTGTCTCTCTATACTTCATACCCTTTGCGATAGCATCCTGATGTGAGCCTGAAAATGCTGCAAATACAAGCTTACCTGTATACGGCGAACGCTCGTAAACCTTCATGCCGGTTACTCTCTCATATATCTCTGTGGTAAACGGAAGATTGCTAAAGTCAAGATTAGGATTAACACCATGAGTATACATATTCATGGCTAATGTAATTATATCAACATTTCCTGTTCTCTCACCATTTCCAAAAAGTGTTCCTTCTATTCTGTCGGCACCTGCAAGAAGTCCAAGTTCTGCATCGGCAACGCCTGTTCCTCTGTCATTATGAGGGTGAAGGGAAAGTATAACATTTTCCCTGTCATGCATATTTTCACTTAAATACTCTATCTGGCTTGCATATACGTGTGGAAGTGACATTTCAACGGTTGCCGGAAGATTGATTATAACCTTTCTTTCAGGTGTAGGCTTCCAGATATCTATAACGGCATTACAAACCTCCAAAGCATACTCCGGCTCTGTTCCGGTAAAGCTTTCAGGCGAATATTCAAACGGATATTTTACGTTATACTCATCTGCGAGGTCATTTAAAAGCTTTGCGCCATCTGTTGCTATCTTAAGTATTTCCTCTTTTGACTTTTTAAATACCTGAACTCTTTGTGCATAGGATGTTGAATTGTAAAGATGCACTATGGCATTTTTTGCTCCCTGCACCGCCTCAAAGGTTTTCTTTATAATATGTTCTCTTGCCTGAGTAAGCACCTGTATGGTTACATCATCCGGTATAAGTTTTTCCTCTATAAGAGTACGGCAAAATTGGTACTCTGTCTCGGAAGCAGCAGGAAAGCCCACCTCTATTTCCTTAAATCCTATTCTTACAAGCTCCTTAAAGAATTCTATCTTCTCATCCAGACTCATAGGTACGATAAGCGCCTGATTACCATCTCTTAAATCCACACTACACCAGGCAGGAGCCTTATCTATATACTCCTTATCAACCCATTTCGTACACTTTACCGGTGGCATATAATAGCCCCTTTGATAATTCTTGACATTCTCCATCATAATTCTTTTCCTCCATTCACATAATTTTAGATTTGTCAGCATACGCTGTCCATCTGTGATTTATATAAATGTGATACTTTTATTAAATATTTTATAGGCAGATTTTCGAATCAATACCCCTTAAAATAAAAATAAACTCGCTCTCTAATAAAACCTTAGAGACGCAAGTTTTCGCGCGGTACCACTCTAATTCATACATATCGTATGCACTCTCACAGATACGGACATCACTGTCTTATATCCTCCTGATATAACGGTCAGAACCCGTTCGCGTCTACTGATATAATTCTTATACCGTTCAACCGACTGCTCCAAGGCGAGTTCGAAAACCCTCCGGTACTGTCTCACACCAACCGACAGCTCTCTTAAACTTTCAGAATTTCTACTACTCCTCTTCATCGCATTTACAGATACACCTTAACATATTTCACCCCCTATGTCAAACAAAACTTCTGTTTATCGCAATATGGTGTGAGCGAAAATACTTATATATTTCACACCACTAATACTGTTTTAGCAGGAAACATATGAAAAAGGCTGATACACAACGTGCCAACAATTTGT
>CADAKQ010000048.1 GCA_902788555.1 uncultured Lachnospiraceae bacterium | reverse complement strand
TGATTTAGGAAGCTATGTGAGTTACATAAACCGCCTGCTTTCTTTGTTCAGTATATTAACCAACCTGATATCTGTCTTACTGCGATAAACAGAAGTTTAGCTTGTACTTTCTTTGGTAAAGTTATAAAATAGAAAAGCACGGCTTATGGCTGTAAGGAGGTACAAATGGAAAAGACGGAGATAAACGAGTTAAGAAAATTATTTACTTTGGAAAAGTGTGGTATATCAAAGATAGTGGGCTGCTATGTAAACGGAGATAAGAAAAAACTTGCAAATATAGATGAATTCTTTGGCGTGTTGCCGGAGGAGGAGCAGCATAAATATTTTGAAATTTTCAGGAAGACCTTATCGGGGCAGACAGGCAAAAATCTTCTTAATATGGAGTTTAATGAGTCGGCACATGATTCACAGAGGGAATTTCTTATAAGATTAAGAGACAGTGAGCTTAAGGACGAGAGCCTTTTAAATGAATTTTATGATAAGGTAATAGATTCTTACAATTACATAGGAAATTATTTGATTATACTTGTATATCAAAGCTATGATGTGCCACTGGTAACCAATGATAATATGGAAAATGAGGATGCATCGGAAGAGGTATATAGGTTTATGCTTTGCTCGATATGTCCGGTTGAGTTATCAAAGCCGGGACTTGAGTATTTTGAGACGGAAAATAAATTTCATAACAGTGAAAGAAGCTATATGGTAGGACTTCCTGATATGGGTTTTTTATTTCCTGCATTTAATGAGAGATGTGAAGATAGGGACAGTTTGCTGCTTTATACGAAAGATTCAAAGGAATTTGATCTTGGGTTTATGAATTATGTGCTGAACTGTCGTGTGCCGATTCCGGCACCAAGGCAGAAGGATATATTCAATGAAATAATAACAGAAACTTTAGAGGATGAATGTGATTATGAGATTGTAAAAAATATTCATGAGGAGCTTTCCGATATAATTCAAACGAGGAAGGATGATCCTACTGTTCCGGAAACTATTTCAAAAAAAGATATAAAAAATATATTTGAAAATAGTGGTGTCAAAGCTGAAAGGATGGAAAACTTTGAAAGAAGATATGATTCTCATTTTGAGGATGACAGAGAAGAGGATAAAAGCTTTTATGTGAAAAATCTTTATCCTACGGCTAATAAGGTTGAGATAAAAACAGCAAATGTTTCAATTAAGGTAGATGCTGATAAAATGGATGTTGTTGAGACAAGGATTATAGAAGGAAAGAAGTGTCTGGTTATAAGAGTAGATGAGGAGCTTATAGTCAATGGAATAAGAGTTAATTGATTTAAGAAAATATATAGATTAAAATCGAAATTATATATAAGTTAGAATTGAACAAAACATGGTGAAAAAATGAAAAATTATTTACGGGGCTTAAAAGCAGGAATACCGATTGGGCTTGGCTATCTCTCGGTATCATTTACATTTGGAATAGCTGCAATTTCATATGGATTAAATTGGTGGCAGGCAATACTGGTTTCCATGACAACAGTAACCTCTGCAGGACAGTTTGCGGGAATTGGTATGATGGCACATCCGGGACTTTACTGGCAAATGCTTATCTCACAGATAACAATAAATATAAGATATTCATTTATGTCTATTTCTATAGGGCAGAAGGCAGATAAAAAATTTAAAGGGATATACAGATGGCTATTGGGCTTTTTTATGACAGATGAGATATTTGCGGTAGCCAGTCAGGAGGAGAGTGTAAAACGTTCATTTTTTCTTGGACTTTCGACTATACCTTATATTGGCTGGAGTGCCGGAACTGCTATAGGTGCTTTGCTCGGAAATATTTTGCCTGAAAAGATTATGAGTGCACTTGCACTTGCTATATACGGAATGTTTATAGCTATTGTCGTACCTGAGATGAAAAAAGGAAAGTCGGTTATACTTGCAGTAGCACTTGCTTTCGGATTTAGTGCTATGTTTTATTACATACCGGTTTTACAAAAGGTATCAAGCGGTCTTTCAATAAGTATATGTGCAATAGTCGCAGCACTTATATGTGCAGTTTTATTTCCTGTTTCAGATGAAGATGACAATGGCGATAAAGCAGCAAAAAAAGATAAAGAAAATAATATAAAAGATAAGGAGGTTTTAACAAATGAATAATTATCAGTTTTTTACATATTTGCTTGTTCTTGCAGGCTCTACTTATCTTATCAGAGTGATTCCGTTTGTGGCAATTAAAGAAAAGATTAATAATAAGCTTATACGCTCATTTTTATATTATATACCTTATGCAGTTCTAACAGCCATGACGCTTCCGGCGGCATTTTATGCCACACGCTCGGTTGTATCGGCCATTGTTGGCATATTGGTAGCAATAATACTTGCATACAAAAATAAAAGCCTGACGGTTGTGGCAATATTTGCATGTCTTGCGGTATATATAACGGAGTTAATTATGTGACTGCTTTTAATATGGTTGAAATCACCGCCATAATAGGATAAAATATCCTGTGTGGAGGTGATTTTTTTATGAAATGTCCTTCTTGTGGAAGTGAAAATAAAAATACCAATATAAAATGTGAGATTTGCGGTGCGGTGCTTCATCCTGAAGAGGAAGAAAAATATGAGGCGGCTAAGAACGTGGAATCACCTTTTTATGGGAACAATTCTGAGATAGATGGAATATCAAAGACTTTAAACAGTAGGAAAGTAAATAGCAAAAATATAGGCTGTTTTTCAAATGTTATTCTGACAATTATTATGATTCCGTGGATTTTTGCAGGCTTGGTTTTTATTGGAGTAAGTATTTATTCTCTTATAAATAATACAAGGCGTGCAAGTGATTTTGTTGAAGCTGAGGGAACGATTGTTGATTTCGTTTTACAAAGAAGTGGCAGAGGTGACAAAAGATATAATGCTATCTATGAATTTGAAGTAGATGGAACAAAGTACACCGCTTCGCCGGATAAGGAGGGTACAAAAAACAGTTTCAAAAAAACCGCAAAAATAATGTATAATCCTGAAAATCCAAATGAAAATCTTATGAGTGCAGGTTGGGGAAGCTTACTTGTAACAGGGATAATAATGGAAATAGTTATTATTGCTATATTTATTTTTATTAAGAGAAAAATAAGAGATTTAACGGAAGATATAAACAATAATAGGGAGGAATGATAAATGTGGGTTTACATACTTATTGGTGTAGTTGTTTTAATAATTATATTGTTTATAGCTATGTATAACAGCTTTGTTAAGCTTGATAATAAGGTAAACGAAGCGTTTTCAACCATGGATGTATATTTGGTAAAACGATGGAATATGATTCCGAAGCTGGTGGATGTGGTTAAGGCTTATGCCGCGCATGAGAAGTCAACTCTGGAAAGCATAGTAAGCTTAAGAAACGGCTCTTATGAAAGTATGTCTGAGGCTGATAAGATAAAGGCAAATGTCGAGCTTTCAAAGGGAATAAATAAGATGATGGCGGTTGCTGAAGGTTATCCGGAGCTTAAGTCCAGCGAGAACTTTATAGATTTAAGTAATAAGCTTTTTAAGGTTGAGGATGAGATTGCCAATTCCAGAAAGTATTATAATGGGGTTGTAAGACTTTTCAATAATAAGACGGAAACCTTTCCGGGCAATATATTTGCAAAGCTTTTCGGATTTAGTTCAAAGCAGATGTTTGAGGCAGAGAGCTTTGAAAGAAATGATGTGGGGATAGATATTTAGTTAAAAATGATAGCAGCATTTTACAAAAATATAATAACTTTTTGTGAAAAGGAGAGATATTATGAGGAGAAATATTAAAGTTAAATGGCTTATATCAGCTATTTTAAGTGCTGTTTTTATATGTATTTCTTTTACATATACTAATTCATATGCAGCTAATAATGATGCTTATGAGAGTAGTTTGCTTAATCAAAAAAATTATACTGCTTTTGTATCAGATGATGACGAGTCTGATGAGGGCGTGGTAGGATATGAAAATTATACGCCAAGCGAAGACCCTTATTATGAATGGTATGATTATGTTATAGACAGGTATAACGTTGACATCGTTGTAAATGAAAACAACCGTCTGGATATTACCGAGACGTTGGTTGTTTATTTTAATGTTTCTAAGCATGGAATATACAGGACGATTCCTCTTAAAAATACAGTTGTAAGACTTGATGGAACAAGCTCCAAAAATCGTACGCAGGTCACTGATATAAAAGTAAATAATCAATTTGAAACCTCACGTGAAAACGGTAATCTTAAGATAAAGATAGGCTCACCGAATGTAACGGTTACAGGCGCACAGTATTATACTATAAGCTATACCTACAATCTCGGTAAGGATCCTATGAAGGATTATGATGAGCTTTATTATAATATTATAGGTCCGGAGTGGGAGGATACGGTTATTGGAAATGTATTCTTTACCATTACCATGCCAAAGGACTTTGATGCAAGTAAGCTTGGATTTTCATCAGGTTATGAGGGTAGCACCGATAGCAGCAGAATTGTTTATTCTGTTGATGGAAATGTTATAACAGGAAGCTACAACGGAATTCTTGAACCAAAACAGGCTCTTACTGTAAGGTGCGAGCTTCCGGAGGGGTATTTTGTCGGAGCGGGACTGGATATAAATGTTAGAGATTATATATTGTTTGCAATTCCGATTGCATTATTAATCATTTCCATACTTATATGGTTTATATTTGGACGTGATGATAAGGTTATTGAGACCGTTGAGTTTTATCCGCCGGAGGGCTTTAACAGTCTTGAGGTAGGCTTTTTATATAAAGGAAAGGCAGATAATCATGATGTTGTTTCGCTTCTTATATATCTGGCAAATCAGGGATATATTAAGATATCAGAATTTGAGGAAAAGAATTTCCTCTCGAAGAAAACCGGCTTTAAGATTACAAAACTTAAGGATTATGATGGAAACAATGTAAATGAGAGAACCTTTTTGAATGGTCTTTTTAAAATGAATTATGGCAAGGGAATACTCTTGAAAAATGGAGAAGCTTATGATGAGAGTGAACGAATAGAGGTTACCTCTACCGACCTTTATGACAGCTTTTATAGGACTGTGAATAAGATTCTTCAAAATATGAATGATAAGGAAAATAAATATAAGATATTTGAAAAAAGAGCATCGAAGAAGTCTGTATTTATTACACTTATGATTATAGCAGCATTTATACTGATAACCATACCTCCGATTACTACATACGGTATGACAGAGATGCTTCCTTTTGCAATTATCTTTCCGGGAATTGGTTTTACGGTAATGTTTAGCATGTTGTTTGAAAAAAACAACACCGTATATGTAAACGGAAAACCAAAGAATTCACCATGGGCATCGAAAATATTTGGTCTTATATGGGGGCTGGGCTTTGGCGGTGCACCTTGGGCAATGATTGTGCTTCCTGCACTTTTACAGGATAAGTGGTATTTTATAGGATATATGGTTGGCATAGTTTGTATAATCGGAATGGTTCTTTGTCGTGTATATCTGCCTAAGAGAACACCTTACGGCAATATGATGCTCGGTAAGGTAAAGGGCTTTAAGAACTTCCTTGAGGTGGCAGAGAAAGAAAAGCTGGAGGCTCTGGTTATGGAACAGCCGGATTATTTCTACAACATACTTCCGTATACCTATGTACTTGGCGTATCCGATAAGTGGATTAAGAAATTTGAAACGATAGCAATTGAGGCACCGTCCTGGTATGACAGTCCTACATTTAATACGGCAGCCTTCGGTGCATTTATGGGTGCGACCATGGCAGCAGCATATACATCCATGAGTTCAAGTCCTTCGAGCAGTTCAGGTGGAAGCTCGGGAGGCGGTTCATCAGGCGGAGGCTCCGGTGGTGGAGGCGGTGGCTCATGGTAATAGGTGAACAGATGTGACACGGAGACAGGTTCCTTGAACATTTTAAGGTACACGCACAGCTCGCTGGCGCTCACGCTGTGCTTAGCACCTAAAGTGTTCAAGGAACCTGTCTCCGTGTCACATTATGTTTCTTCTAACTCATAATACTTCTCGTAAGCTTCAACAAGCTTTGTGTCAAGCTCTTCCCGTTCGGTGCTTAAATCACTTAATTTCTTTGAGTTGGTTGCATTTTCGGGTGCGTTTATTTCTTCGTCGATTTGGGAGATTTTTTCTTCCAAGTCGGCGATTTCTTTTTCAAGCTTTTTCAAATCGTTTTCACGTTTCCTTGCCTTTGCCTGTTCTTCCTTGTTTTTCAGGTAGGCTTCCTTATTGGATAGTGTAGTATTATTGTCAACAGTAACATTTGATGCGACAGCTTCACTTATATTATAAGTGCCGTCAGAAACAGGTGAGAATATACCTGACTTTGCACTACTTGCTTTAGCACCTGTGTTTTTGGCTTCAGCTTCATATATAAGCTCTTTATGACTCTCATAATAATCATAATTTCCTATAAATGAATACAGCTTTTTATCCTTTAATTCCACAATTCTTGTAGATATCCTGTTTATAAAATATCTGTCGTGGCTTACGCAGAGTACGGTTCCGGTGTAGCTTCGTATGGCTTCCTCAAGTATTTCCTTCGAGTGTATATCAAGGTGGTTGGTCGGCTCATCAAGTATAAGAAAGTTTGCGGGAGAGAGCATAAGCTTGGCAAGTGATACACGTCCGCGCTCACCACCCGACAGGTCACCTATTTTTTTAAATACATCATCGCCTGTAAACAAAAATGCTGCCAGAACATTTCTGATTTTAGTGTTCGTAAGGTCAGGGTAGGAATCGGAGATTTCTTCAAATATGGTCTTGTGTAAGGAGAGTATCTGATGCTCCTGATCATAGTAGCCTACCTTTACTCTTGAACCAAGTATAATTTGTCCTTCATCCTTTGGGACAAGTCGGTTGATTATCTTAAGTATAGTGGTCTTGCCGGTTCCGTTTGCACCTATAAGACATACGTGTTCACCACGCTTTATCTCGAAATTTAAACCATTAAACAGACTGTTTGGACCAAATGCTTTGCTAAGCTCCTTTATGGTCAAGACATCATTTCCACTTTCGACAGACGGTGTAAGTGAAAGTCTCATATCGGCATTTACCTCAGTCGGTTTGTCCAATCGTTCGATTTTGTCTAACATCTTTTCACGGCTTTCGGCACGCTTGATGGATTTTTCTCTGTTAAACTGCTTTAGCTTTTCGATGACGGCTTCCTGATGCTTGATTTCCTGCTGCTGATTGAGATATGCCTTCATTTGCGAAGCTCGTATCTTTCCACGTTTGGCAGAATAATATGTATAGTTGCCGTGATAAATGATTGCCTTAGTATTATCTATCTCAACGATCTTGGTTGCGATTTTATCTATAAAATATCTGTCATGGCTTACGATTATAACACTTCCCGGATAAGAAGAAAGGAAGCCCTCAAGCCATGCTATGGATACCATATCAAGGTGGTTGGTCGGCTCATCAAGAATTATGATATCCGGTTTGGTTAGAAGGAGTCTTCCCAAAGCGACACGCATTCTCTGACCGCCGGAGAGGGAGTTGATATGTCTGTCGTAATCTGCTTCGGTAAACCCCAGTCCCTTAAGCACACCGGTAACCTCGCTTTTATAGGCGTATCCGTTTTCGTGGTCATACTGTGTGGAAAGCTTGTTATATGTATTCATTATCCTTTCAAGCTCTTCACCCTCGGCATGCTTCATATCATTTTCGAGGCTGCGGATTTTCTCTTCCATGTCAATCAGGTATCGCTTTGTCTCAAGCATTTCCGCATAGATTGTATTGTCAAAGGATATATCCTGATGCTGCGAGAGGTAACCGATGGTGGTATCCTTAGCAAGAACTACTTGTCCGTCATCAGCGGTTTCCTCGCCCATAATGATTTTAAGAAGAGTGGTTTTGCCGGAGCCGTTTATGCCGACTATGGCGAGCTTTTCTTTTTCTTCTATATGAAATGAAACATCAGAAAGTATCTGATTGATTCCATAGGCTTTGCTTATATTTTGTACTGCGAGTATCATCGGTTGTCTCCTTTTATATAGGTATGGCAAATCTGAATACATAATCATCCGGATCGATTTCATGTCCGAAAAATATTCCGACTATATTTATGCCGTAGAGCGGGCCGGCAGGTTTTAAATTCCTTTTCTTCATTTCCTCAAGTAAAATCTTACCGCCGTTTTCCATTATATAATCATTATCACCATGATAGATAAGTGAAAATGCCTGACGTGGTTTTATATGCACAACCCTTGACGGATCGGGAATTGATTTCGGATTAATGGTAATACACATAGTTGATTCAAAGGGTTCCTTATCTGTTCCGTCATATATTTCATCTAATCCCGGCATTACTATAAACATCGGAGTTGTCGGATATGGCTTAAAGCCTGCATCATACATTTTCTTTATCTCGCTATAGTTGTACTCGACCTGTTTTTTAATCTGTCTGATAGGACACGGAAATGTATAGCAGGTAAGCTCAGGTATTGTATAATAAGAATACGAAATGCTTTCACGTTCCGTAAATGAGGACTCAAATTCATCCACACAGCGCTGGGCTATATCAAGCTGCTCACGTATCTTAGTAAGAAAATTCTGTTTATCCAAGGTACCGTTATAGTACGCGAGAATATCCTTTTGGGACACACCAAGACGCTTAAGAGAAAGATAACGCTGTATCTTAAGGATGTTCATAACATCATAGTATCTGAATCCGCTTTCCGGATTGGTATAGCGAGGTGTATCAAAGCCTGTTTCCTCCATACGAAGAAGTGTGGCACGACTGATATCACATATATTTGCTACCTCACGTATAGTATATAGCTTTTCGCCTTCCAGTTTATAGCGTTCTATCATCTGTAAAACCCTCCTGATATTATGCGTGTTACACATAATACAAATCAAAATATCATCTAAAAGTGTCCTTACGTGGACAGTATAACAGGAATAGAAAATGTATGCAAGAATAAAAGAAATTTACAGTTGTTTTTTCGTTAAAAACTATGATAAATAATAAATCGAGTTTACATAATTTGTGTTGGTTTACATAAAAATGACACGATTTGTTGCTTTTGGGTTTTTCTATTGACTTTCCTCTTTGGATATTATACCTTTTCTTCAGGCAGATATAATTCTTATTTTTCAAACAATCTTAATCAATGAAGATTTATCCTGTCTGATACGCAATAAAAAATATAATTACTGCTTTTAATAAGGCAGGGAAAGAGGTGTTTTATGGAAAATGAAAATCGTGTATTAAATTCAAAGGGAATTATTGAAGAACCTGTTAAAGCTATCAGAAATTACATTGAAGGATTTCCTGTTAGCAAATAAGGCTGAGGTGATATCAATGAGTATATTTGAATTTGATGAGGAACTATATAAAAAGTCTATTCGTGAAGAAAGCTTTGAAGCCGGCTTATAGAAGGGTTTAGAGCAGGGACGTGCCGAGAGCCGGGCTGTCATAGAACAAAAGGATGCAGAGATAGAACGATTAAAAAAGCTACTTAAAGAAAACAATAATACGGAGCAGTTCTTGAAACAATAATTCAAGAGCTGCTTTTTTAGTTTATTTATATAAATGAAAAGATATATAGAAAAGTATCTGATAAATATTTCAAAAAAATCTCTTGAAGTGTCCATATGTGGACAGGATATAATTAATAATATGATAAATAAAACTGCATATTATAAAAAAAATACGGAAGATAAATTGATTGTAATACAAGCATTCCTATAGAATGTGAAAAATGAAGTTTGAATAAAATAAAATCTCCCCGTATGATGTATATGAGTTTAGCGACTTAATACATCAAAAACAAAAG
>CADAKQ010000047.1 GCA_902788555.1 uncultured Lachnospiraceae bacterium | reverse complement strand
CGTTTGAAACCTGTGAGCACTTAGCAAATAAATGTCTATTCTTCTTGCGAAGCAAGAAAAATAAGGATACAAGGTGATACTTGCATTTATGCAAAAGTAACCACCTTGTATCCTTATTTTATACTTGGTTTGCTTTAGAATAATATACATTTATGAGCTTAGTACTCCTACAGGTTTCAAAGAGTGCAAACGTGCTATGCGTGTACCTTTGCTTATAGCCGGCTTCGTGCATACCATACTCTATAATCGACCCCCTTGCCCGATAAACATGAGTTTAACGTGGAGAAGGGATTAGTTCTTTTTGTCAAGCTTGACAATTATTGTGTCTTCTACATATTCGTTGTCCTTCATATATTTGACAGTTATTTCAACCTTTTCACCTGCTCTGTAGTATTTGAGCATTTCTACAAGTCCTTCGGCAGACGATACTGATTGTCCGTCAAATTTTGTTATAACATAGTTTTTCTTTATACCTGCTTTTTCGGCAGCCGAACCGTCTACAACCTCTGAAACCAAAACTCCTACAGGAATTCCATACATTTGCGATGCTTCTGAGGTTACAGTACCGCATTTTATTCCAAGACTTCCCTGTTCCTTTTCATCAACCTTTTCTCTAGTTCTCTTGGAGCTTAGATTATCAATTATTTCATTTACTTCACTTATAGGAATTGCGTATCCCATTCCTTCAACCTCGGTTGAAGCATATTTTGATGAATTAATTCCTACTACCTCTCCATTCATATTTAGAAGAGCTCCACCGCTGTTACCCGGATTAATAGCCGCATCAGTCTGTATGAGCGGTAAATTATTGGTATCTGTTGTTCTTTCCTTAGCACTTACAATACCGGTTGTAACTGACTGGCCGTAACCGAGTGCGTTACCTATGGCAACAACCTGTTCACCAACCTTTAAATCATCTGAACTTCCTATATTGGCAACCTTTATAGCCGACTTTGTATCCTCTGATATTTCATCAAGAGGAACTACAACTATAGCCAAATCATAGCTTGAATCTACACTTTTAACCTTTGCATCATAGCTTTCACCATCTGCGAACTCAACCGATACAGTTTCTGCCGAAGCCACAACATGATTATTGGTTACAATTAAAAGCTCTGATTCATTTTCACCAATTATTATACCCGAACCTGCACCTTCAGCCTCATACTGGTATGAACCAAATATTCCCTGATTTACCTCCTGAATCGCCTTAACATTTATAGCAACTATGGATGGCATAACATTTTCTGCTATAGCTGAAACATCAAGTGAACCTGCCGGGGTATTATTATTAACAACCGATGCTGTCTGAATTACTGTATCTGAAGAATCTGATATATTGTCATTTACTTCTTCAAGTGATTCCGCTTTTGAAAAAGCATCGTCCATAAAGCTCACCATAGTGTTGTCAGGCTTATCTCCGTAGAGCTTATCATACGCTACAAGATTAAATACACCACCTGAAACACCTCCGAAAACAGCTGCTGTTGCAACTACCGCAGTTGCCTTTTTAAAAAATCTGCCTGCATTACCTTTTTTCTTTTCTGTCTCATGTTCCATTGTAACATCATCTTCCTTTCATTCTTTGCATCATATCTAATGGTAAATAATGTATATATTTATTATTTGATTAAATATTAGTATTATATTTTGACAGATTTTTGATGAAAATTTGTTTTATTTGTGAACAAATTCAAATTAACGTCTATTATTTGGTAAATATAAAACTGCCATATAATATGGCAGTTTTTGTTTAATTAAAATATACCAGTTCTTCTGCGGCAGGAGATGTCATGGCAACCTCTGATACCTTTATAACAGGACCATCTCCTTCAAACTCCGGATAAAACTCTTTACCGATTTCTCCGGTAACCATAACCCATTGTCTGTCCTTTAGATTCTTTGCACCGTTATAATATGCCTTAAATCCGACAAATGCTATGTCCTCTGCGCAGCAGGTCATGGCAAATCTTCCGGGAACAAATTCATTTTCCTTATATTCCTTAGGCTTATGAACCATAGCCTTAAAATGTATCTTTTTACCAACATATTTGTCGGGATTATCACAGGCATCTATATAAAACAGTCCAAAATCCTCTTCCTCCAGTTCAATAACCGGCTGATTAATATCATATGGCAAAAATACCTCGTCATCACCTACTTCAGCAAGCCCATCCATATTTTCAAATATGACCTGTGCTCTTCTGTTCACGGCACGAAGGCTTCTTCTGTACTCAGCCTTTCTGGTATTTTCATCGCATCTGTTAAAGATAATCATATCGGCAGTAGAAAGCTGTTCCATCATCATAGCCTTCATATTAGCTATATACACATCAAAGGTCTGGGCATTTACAAAAGTAATAACCTGCACGATAGTCCATCCTTTAGGAACTCTTACCGAAAAAAGCTTATCCATCTTCCATGTTCCATTATACTCTATCATTACTCTTGTAGGCTTATACTTATCCTGTAAATCAAGTAAATGCTCTGTGTTGATATCCTTATCTTCTATATACTCAACAAATATATTTCGTTTTCTTAAATCTTCCTCATCATACTCCTCAATGCCTTCCTCGCATACAAGAAGCAAAGTCGGCTCACCCTCAGTAAAATCTCTATCTATAAGAGTTTCCTTGGCAAATGTTGTTTTACCGCTTTCAAGAAATCCAAGAAACATATAAATAGGTATCTCTTCAATCTGTTCCTGCTTTTTCATATCAATCTATCCCTTCTACAGTTTAAAAAGCTCCTTAAGTAACTCTTCCTTAAGCTCACTTCCGATTACGCAAAGCTTTCCGGTGTAATCCGGCTTACCGTCTCTAATCTCATACTCACCCGGTACAAGGTCAAAATAAAGCCAATCAGCACCTGTACCCGCAACTATACCCTTAGCTCTTAAAACAATACCGTACTTATCCGACTCATAGGCAAGCTCTTCAAGAATTTCCTTCATCTCATCCTTATCATACTTCTTTGCCGTCTCAAGTCCCCAACTGCTGAATATATCATCCGCATGGTGATGATGATGGTCATGATCATGATGATGGCATCCGCACTTACACTCTTCTCCATGTTCATGCTCGTCATCGTCATGGTCGTGATGATGATGGTGCTCATGCTCATCTTCATCCTCGTCCTCATCGTGGTGATGGTGATGGTGCTCATGCTCATCCTCGTCCTCATCGTGGTGATGGTGATGGTGCTCATGCTCATCCTCGTCCTCATCGTGGTGATGGTGATGGTGCTCATGCTCGTCCTCATCCTCCTCATCGTGATGGTGATGATGGTGCTCATGCTCGTCTTCATCATGGTCATGATGATGATGGTGTTCATGCTCATCATGAAGCTTCTTTGCCTGTTCTATAAGTGCCTCAAGAGTATTAGCATGCTCCATGGCATCAAGGATAACCTTACCGTCTATATCATCCCAAGGAGTTGTGATAATTGCGCAATCCTTATTATGCTCTCTTAAAAGTGCAACTGTATCATTAATCTTTTTCTCATCCACATTCTGAGTACGACTTAATACGATTGTTCCTGCACTTTCCACCTGATTATTAAAGAATTCGCCAAAATTCTTCATATACATCTTACACTTTTGAACATCAACAACTGTCGTAGCACTGTTTATAACAACATCCGCATGCTCCTTAACATCCTCAACGGCCTTCATAACATCAGAAAGCTTTCCGACTCCCGACGGCTCGATTATTACTCTGTCAGGTGCAAACTCATCTATAACCTTCTTTAATGCCTCACCAAAATCACCCACAAGGGAACAGCAGATACATCCGGAATTCATCTCCGTAATCTCAACACCGGCTTCCTTAAGAAAGCCTCCGTCAATTCCTATCTCACCAAATTCATTTTCAATAAGAACAAGCTTTTCTCCTGAAAAAGCCTGATCTATAAGCTTCTTAATAAGAGTAGTCTTTCCTGCTCCTAAAAAACCTGATAATATATCTATCTTTGTCATGTCTAACTTCCTCCTTATGTCTTGACATTATTTTATCTTCATCATTACTATTTTAACCATTCTTTTGAAACTGTCAACCATTAATCTGCTAAATTGGATGAACAACAATTAATCCTGCTTAAGATTGACATCCAGCTGATTATACGGTATCTCGATACCATGCTCATCGAAAGAATATTTTATAGCTTCGGTAATCTCCCATTTAGCATTCCAATAATTTTCTGCATCTACCCAACATCTTGCACCGAGCTTTATAGAACTTTCACCAAGTAAATCAACAAATACATTTATCGCTCTATCCTTAAGTCTGTACTCTGATGCTTCGAGAATTTCTGTCAAAAGCTCCTTTACGACCTTTATATCCTGTTTATAGGATATGCTAACCGACAAATCGAGCATACGACATTTATTTGCCGTAACATTAGTAATTGAATTATTAGTTATATTTCCGTTTGGAATAACAATCTGCTTATTGTCATAGGTTCTGAGCTTTGTATAAAAAATATCAATTGATTCAACCGTGCCCTCACATTTTTTATCATTTTCAATTATATAATCACCGACCTTAAACGGCTTCATAATAAGAATAAGTACGCCACCTGCAAAATTTGCCAAACTTCCTTGAAGTGCAAGACCTATAGCCAGACTGGCTGTTCCAAGGATTGTAACAAGAGAAGTTACCTGAAAACCAACCATGGCAGCAGCCATAATAATTATGATTGCATATATCACTATTTTTATAAGCGAAAGCAAAAAACCCGAAACGCTGGTGTCAAGCTTAGTCTTATCAAAGGAACGTTTAATAAGCTTGAGTATAAGCTTTGCAATCTTAAATGCTACAAATAAAAAAACAAGCATAATTGCAATCTGTAAAAGCTTATCCAAAAACCACTCAACGACCTTGTCCATATATGCTTCAAATTTTGATACATCAGCATTATTAATGTCTGCAAGAATCATAAAATATCTCCTTAAATTAACACCAAGTTTTTCAACATGCCGGTATAAATATATGAATTTAAAATTATTATCAGTTTAAAAGCGACAAATCAGGAATATTTAAGCTGCAATCCCCTCTTTGTCGCCTAATTTACATATACTCAAACCATTATATTACTTATCTGATTTCTTTTTAAATACCGTAATCGAAAGTGGAGGAACCGTAACAGATATATAGTGATCCTGTCCGTCACACTCTGCCTTCTTAGCCTGCTTGGCAGTCTTGTTATTTCTTCCTTCACCACCAAACTTGACATTGTCGCTTGAGAAAATCTCCTGCCATCTGCCACCTGTCGGTGTAGCGAGCTTGTAGCTCTTATGAGCCATAGGAGTAAAGTTACATATAATCACAAGAGTATCCTTTGGATTATTGCCCTTTCGCATAAAGGATAAAAGACTTGTATTGGCACTGTTGCAGTTAATCCATTCAAAGCCCTCAGGCTTATTGTCAAGCTCATATAAGGCAGGCTCAGTCTCATAAAGCTTATTTAACGCCTTAACATATCCCTGCATATATACATGAGCATCAAACTCAAACAACGACCAATCAATTTCCGTTGCCTCGTTAAACTCACTAAACTGGGCAAACTCCTGTCCCATAAAAAGAAGCTTCTTACCCGGATGAGTCATCATATAACCATAGGCAACTCTTAAATTAGAAAACTTATCCTCATAACCGCCCGGCATCTTTTCTATCATAGAGCCCTTTTCATGAACCACCTCATCATGTGAAAGCACAAGAATGAAATTCTCGCTGTAAGCATAAACCATACTAAAGGTCAGATTGTTATGATGATACTTTCTATACAATGGGTCATATTTGATATAGCTTAAGAAATCATTCATCCAACCCATATTCCACTTGTAATCAAAACCAAGGCCGCCTTCTTCTACAGAGTGAGTCATCATAGGCCATGCAGTAGACTCTTCCGCTATCATAAGTACACCCTTATGAAGCTCATGCATCTTCTGATTTAATTCTTTGATCATATCTATAGCTTCAAGATTTTCATTGCCACCATAAATATTAGGAAGCCATTCGCCGCCATTTCTACCATAATCAAGATATAACATGGAAGCCACTGCGTCCATCCTTATACCATCAACATGGTACTTGTCTGCCCAATATAAAGCATTGGCTATAAGAAAGTTTTTAACTTCATTTCTACCATAGTTAAATATATATGTTCCCCAATGAGGATGCTCCCCGCGTCTTGGATCCTCACACTCATATAAAGGCGTTCCGTCAAATCTTCCGAGTCCATGCTCATCCTTAGGAAAATGAGCCGGTACCCAGTCAATAATTACACCTATACCCTTGCTGTGAAGATAATCAACAAAATACATAAAATCTGTAGGCTCGCCATATCTTGAAGTCGGAGCATAATAACCTGTAACCTGATAACCCCACGACGGGTCATACGGATGCTCCATAATAGGCATAAGCTCTACATAATTATAATTCATTTCATTTAAATAATCTGCAAGTTTGCTTGCTATATCACGGTAATTAAAGAATTCTCTTCCATCATCCGGTCTTTTCCATGAACCAATATGCATCTCATATATTGACATAGGCTTTGAAAAGGAAATATTCTCCTCTCTGTCACTTAGCCACTTACTGTCCTTCCACTTATAAGAAAGGTCAACAATTCTTGAAGCATTTGCAGGTCTTACCTCACTTGAAAAGGCATAAGGGTCACTTTTCATAAATACCTTGCCGGACTTTGCCTGTATCTCATATTTATATATTTCACCGACATATTTGCCGGGTATAAAAAGTTCAAAAATTCCTGAATAATCAAGCTTTCTCATCGGATGACGTCTGCCATCCCAATTATTAAAATTACCGACTACAGAAACTCGGTCAGCATTTGGTGCCCATACTGCAAAAAGTACACCTTCAATACCATCAACAACCATTGGATGAGCACCCATTTTTTCATAAATGTTGTAATGTTCGCCCTCATTGAACAGACTGATATCAATAGGGTCAATTACAGACTCAAAAATATATGGGTCAATATATGTAAGCTCCTGTCCATCTTCAAACTTAACATCAAGCTTATAATCAAATCTTTTTTTATCTTTAATAACAACAGAATAAAATCCTTCTACTCTGTCAGACACCAAGGTGTATTTCTTACGTGTTGCCGTGTCTATGGCACTTACTACCTTTGCACCCGGAAGATACGCATTGATGTAAACATCATCTATACATTCATGCATACCCAGAATGTGATGAGGATTGTTGTGTATGCCCTTAACAAGAGCATCAACTTCCATCCAGTTTATAGCAAATACCTCTTTTCTTTTGGACATTTATTCTTTCCCCCTCTATAGTTTGTGGATAAATATACCACTCCTTAGCTTTGGCTCAAACCATGTAGATTTAGGCGGCATAAGCATTCCTGCATCTGCTACCGCAAATAATTCATCAATTGAAGTAGGATACATAGAAAATGCAATCTCCATATCCTGACTGACTCTTCTTTCAAGCTCCTTCAATCCTCTGATTCCACCAACAAAATCTATTCTTTTATCAACCCTCGGATCATTTATACCGAGCACAGGCTCTAAAAGATTATTCTGTAAGATAGAAACATCAAGTCCAAGCACCGGATCATTTACTCTTAAATCATCCTTAGCAGTAAGCTTGTACCACTTACCCAAAATGTACATACCAAATGTATATTTTTCTTCCGGCCGGTACATATCCGGCTTTTCTTCAACTAAAAACTTATCCTTAACTTTATCCATAAATTCGTCAAAGGAAAGACCATTCAAATCCTTTACAACTCTGTTGTACGGAAGTATCTTAAGCTGGTCATGCGGAAAAAGCACAGAGAGGAAATAATCGGATTCTCTATAATCTGCATCTGGATTTTCGTTTCTTCTCTTAATACCAACCTTAACCGCCGAAGCAGCTCTGTGATGTCCGTCTGCAATATAGATATCAGATAATTTCTCAAATTCATTTCTTATGGTTTCTATATCATTATCATCAGAAATAATCCAGACAGAATGACCTATACCATCGTCAGAAACAAACGAATAAACAGCCTCAGTCTGCTTTACCTTATCTACTGTTTCATCAATTGCTTTCTTTGCACGATACGCAAGAAAAATAGGACCTGTCTGAGCATTACACACATCTACATGTGTAATTCTGTCAATCTCTTTTTCTTCTCTTGTATTTTCATGCTTTTTAATAACACCGTTTATATAATCATCAATAGATGCACACGCAACAATACCTGTCTGCGCACGCCCATCCATAACCAGCTCATATATATAATATACCGGCTTATCTTCTTTTATATACTCACCTCTATCAATCATACCATCCAAAAGTTCCTTTGCCTTTGCATAAACTAAAGGTGAATACATATCCATATCATCATCAAAAGCAGTCTCTGCCCTGTCAATTCTTAAAAATGATAGAGGCTTCCCGGAAACCGCTTCCTTAGCTTCTTGTCTGTTATATACATCATAAGGAAGCGCTGCTACCTCATCAACAATATCAGTCCTGGGTCTATAAGCCTCAAACGTTTTAACTACTGCCATATACTCTAACCTCTGATTGCCTTTACTGCTGCATCAATAGATTTCTTGTAATCCTCTTCCGAAGAATTATTGAACACAAACAGGTCAGGAATATTATCCGGCTGTTTGAAATTCTGAGTTGCAACATACTCATCCCAATGCTCAAGCTTCCATGCATCTCTGTCAGAAGCACGCTTTATCATTCTCTGATGAGCAACCTCTATATCAGTATGTACCCAAACCACGAAAAGCTCTGCATCCTTTTCCGCAAGCTTGGCTCTGAGCTTTTTAAGATATTCATCATCTCTTATCTCCTCTGTAAAAGGAGCATTGATAAGTACAGTATCATTATAGTCAAGTGCCTCAAAGGCAATATCAAGTACTGCATAATATTCGTAATCTCTGATTTCTCTCTGAAAGAAATCAGAGGATCTGTTATATTCTTCTCCCGCCACCTTGAAAATCTGCTTTGATAATACAATCAAGGTATCCTTGTCAAGATATACGCAATTTGTAAGAGCCTTAGCGAGCTTCTTTGAAATAAAAGTTTTGCCGCAAGCAGGCGGTGATGTAACTAAAATCAACTTCTTCATTTATAATGTGCCTCCCGAAATAATATTATCCCATAAAATACTATTATTTTAACACAAAAGTTTGTCTGAAACAACCTAAAATAATAAAAGTTTTATATTGTTTTGTCCCATATGACTTTCTATCCAATATTGTTTACAATACCAACGGATATATAATTATCAATAATCGCAGCCAAATCACTGCCTTTTTCAGCCTCCCAGATTCTTTTTGGAATAATGTTATATTCATATACTCCGTCTTTTACAAGCTCTTCAGTATATCCATCATCATAAAAGGTGTCTGTTGAAACCCTGCAATCTCTTTTAATACCTTTACATTCCTCCAATTTGCATGCAGGAAAATTAATATTCCAAATCTTATTCACGCCCAAAGGCTTATTTATATATTCTTCAATTAATCCGTCAAGATACTTATCCACAACCTCGCCGTATTCAAATGTTCCCTGTGAAAAAGCTATTGCATGAACGCCAAACAGCGAAGCCTCCATAGCTGCAGCAACAGTTCCCGAATATTGAATATCCCTTGAAATGTTATATCCGTCATTAATACCGGCAAGCATTACATCAATTTTCCCCTCCAAAAAGCCTGCAAAACAAACCCTCGCAATATCCGCAGGCGTACCATTGCTTTTATAAGCACTTACTCCATCAACATGAAATTCACACCTTGAAATTCTTATCGGCGTTCCATATGTCATAGAGTGTGATATACAGCTTCTTTGTCCGTCAGGAGCCACAACAAAGACATTCCCGAAATTTTTTGCAGCCTTTGCAAGCTTAACAATACCGACAGAATCAATGCCATCATCATTTGTAACTAAAATATTCATATATACTTACCTCAATAGATTTATTAAACACATAACTATCTGATTTTTAATCAAACGAAAATAAAATTACCCAGAGCGGGAAACCGATATTTCACCGCTCTGAGCTTTTTTCGTTTAGAATATCTGTCCCGGGAGCTTCAGCTTTTCCTTATACGGAAAGCTCTTATCAAACTCTTCCACAGCTTCATCACTTACGTAATAACCCTGCGGTGTCTGATATACACCGGTGATACCGTCAAGGTATCCGGGAATCAATTCCTTACAAAGAAAGAATGATGCGTCCGCATCCTCCGGCAAATCATGATATCTGATACCGAATTTACTTGAAAAGTCAAATCCGCTCTTGCCGTAAAAATCAATATTACCCTCAAATAAAACAGCCCCAAAGCCGAGCTCTTTTGCCTTCTTCAAAGAGTAATCCAGCAAGATTTTACCGTAACCCTTACGCTTTAGTTCCGGAATAATTCCTATCGGTCCCATGGTAAGAACATCAATCTTTCTTCCGTCATCCGAATCAATAACAGTCCTCATAAACATATTCTGTCCAATCAGCCTGCCATCCTTTTCCATGACAAAATCAAGCTCCGGAATAAATGCCAAATCATCTCGAAGCACATGAATCACATAATGCTCACTGCATCCCGGACGATATACGTTCCAAAATGATTCCCTAACCAGATTTTCAACTTCTCTGTAATCTTTCTTATCTTCCAAACGAATTATATAATCATTTTTATTCATTATTTTGTCTCCGTTCCACTCCGGTCGGTGCATAACAGATGTCCACCGGACATCTTGCACCCTCCTGAAAACTTATGACCTAAAGCTGCTATAAAGCGGGAGGTTTGTTTTGACTTATGGCAAACCTCCCGGCTATACCACAGTCTCCATTGTGTTGTACTTTTTCAAACAGTACTCTCCTTGAAAATAAAATTTATAATCAAACCAAAAGGTTTAATCATTTATTATACATCTCATATAAAAGCATATATTATATCAGCTCACCTAACGGCTCGAGGTGGATTCTCGTCAAAGTGTCACTTGCTCCAGCGCAGTAACACCTTTCCTCGTATTATATCATTTTTTGTAAACAACTACCTTATCTGTCATACGCACCCACTATACAGCTCTTTTTGCAGAAGCATATTCCGTAGGATTTCACTCCCATATAACCGTCTTCCAAGATTCCGTCCTCATACCTTTTTTCTTCTATCTGCTTGTATGCTTCCTGAAGTCCGTCC
>CADAKQ010000046.1 GCA_902788555.1 uncultured Lachnospiraceae bacterium | reverse complement strand
GATTTAGGAAGCTATGTGAGTTACATAAACCGCCTGCTTTCTTTGTTCAGTATATTAACCAACCTGATATCTGTCTTACTGCGATAAACAGAAGTTTAAGCCTTCTTCAGATAAACTACAACCTTTCTGTAAGGCTCTTCGCCTTCGCTTCTGGTTGCTACATATTTATCATTCTGTAATGCTGAGTGAATTATTCTTCTCTCATAAGGATTCATTGGCTCAAGAGTAAAGGTTCTTCTTGTTCTCTTAACCTTGAAAGCAATATTCTTTGCAAGATTCTCAAGAGTATCCTTTCTTCTTGCACGATAATTCTCTGTATCAAGCTTAACTCTTATATAAGACTCGCTTTTCTTATTTACATATAAGCTGATAAGATATTGAAGTGCATCAAGAGTCTGACCACGCTTACCGATAAGAATACCCATATCCGGTCCTTCAAGGTCTATATTCATAATTGATTCAGACTCATCATAATCAATCTTTATATTTGTTTCAATATCCATAGCTTTAAATAATTTATCAAGATATTCCTTGATATCATCGATAAAAGATTCTTTCTTTCTGGCATTAATAATTGCCGGCTTGGAACCTAAGCCAAGAAAACCTGAACTGCCTTTTTCAACAACTTCATAATCAAGGTCTTCACTGGCAACACCGAATTCCAAAGATGCAGCAGTTATTGCTTCTTCTACTGTCTTAGCTTTGAATTCTTTATATTCCATTAATTTTTTCCTCCATTATTATCATTGTATCTTTGCAATGCATTTGCCTTTGCCGCAAGACTTCCTTCTCTGTACTTAACACCACTGTTGTTTTTTGACATAGTATTTGATGAATAGCTCTTTAAGCTTTGAGTAGCTATATTGCTGTTTACCTTAGGATTAGCATTTGGATCCTGTCCTCCGTAAGCTGCCTCTGACATTCTTTCCATAAATGACTTCTTGCCCGAAGCCTTTTTCTTTTCAATCTTTTTAGCAGCTTTTTCCTTAGACTTTTCAATAAGCTTCTCCATATCACAATGCTTGAAATAAGCATTTATTCCAACAGAGGTAAGGAAGCTTATAAATGCACCTGTTGCCCAGTACAATCCAAGACCTGCAGGAACCGTTACTGTAATGAAAAAGGACATAAGAGGAAATACATACATCATTCCCTTCATCATCTTCATACTCTGCTCCTGAGCAGGATCTCCTGTATTTTGCTGAGGTGTAGCCTTCATACTTAAAAACTGAAATACAAGTGAAAGAACAGGTATAGCAAATGCTGCCGTTAAAGCAAATCCCGGTGCAACCGTAAGGTCTATTCCGGCAACAAAGCTGTTTACATCGATAATTTTATCTTTATTTTCACTTATAGCCGATAAAACACTTGAATTGCTTACTGTACTTGAAAAAGCATCCCATGCTTTTGTAGGAAACTTTGCAAGAACATCAATAATTCCGTTTATAGTGTCTGTTGAAGTATTAATTCCTGCAAAATAGGACTTATACTCATCAAGACTTTTAAAAGCATTAAGTGCTTCTACTGATGCTTTATCATCACTTATGGCATTTGCTATAGGTAAATAAAGATTTTTTACCTGACTTACATAAGCAGGTATATTTTGTATAACTCGGTAAAGAGCTAAGAAGATTGGCATCTGGATAAGAGCCGTAAGACAGCTTCCTGTCATATTAACTCCGTATTTTTCCTGAAGCTCTCTCATCTCCCGCTGCTGGGCAAGAACGGATTCCTGATCCTTTTTACCCTTGTACTTCTTAGTTATCTTATTCATTTCCGGTTGAATATAAGCTGTAATCTTTGATGACTTATTTGATTTAAACATCAAAGGAGTCAAACAAAGTCTTATGATAATAGTAAATATAATAATTACAAATCCTATACTTACTATTCCGAACTTGTCAAACACATCATAAATAAGTCCGAAAACAAATCCAAACAATTTAGCGATGGGTTTGATAATAAATCCACCTTGCTGTGTTAAAAACATATTTTCCTCCGAATTAACCTATGGTACAGGATCGTATCCACCTTTTGAAAATGGGTTACATCTTAAAATTCTCCACACGGTAAGCAAGGTTCCTTTTAAAAAACCATATTTTTCATATGCTTCAAGAGCATATTGCGAGCATGTAGGAGTATATCTGCATGAACCATATTTCTTATAAGGCGAAATATTTTTTCTATAAAACTTAATTAGTGCTATACAAATCTTTTTCATCATTTTCCTTTATAATATGATGTAATTTTGCAAGATGCATAAATGCACTTTCAATGTCATGATAATCTTTGCCTTTTGCTGTTACTCTTGCAACAATAACAATATCATATCCATTTTTAATACAATTCTTATTAAGTCTGTAGCTTTCTCTGATTAATCGTGTAATTCGATGCCTGACCACACTATTTCCAACCTTTTTACTAACAGAGATTCCAATTCTACTGTAATCTAAGTCGTTGGATCTTAGATACATCACTAAATATTTATTGGCATACGATTCTTTTTGGTTATATACCATGCCGAACTCTCTGTTATTTTTAAGTGTAACAATGTTTTTCATACTATTCTCCACTTAAAATTTTTGTGAAAAACAAAAGGTCACTTAAAATTCGTGACCTACGCTGATAACTGCTTTCTACCTTTTGCTCTTCTTGCGGCCAATACTTTTCTTCCGTTAGCTGTGCTCATTCTCTTTCTGAAACCATGTACCTTTGATCTTTGTCTCTTCTTTGGCTGAAATGTCATCTTCATAATAATTATTCCTCCTTTTCTTATATTTTGACATCTTTTTTAAAAGACACCTTTGCCTATTATATGTAGAAAACGTTCATTAGTCAAGCAATTTTTGTCTTATTTATCCACTATTTTTTTAATAAAAATGTAACTTTTTTAATTAAATTTACATAACTTTTTCCACAAAATGTGTAAAACCTGTGGATAACTCACTATTTTATTGTTGATTTTTTAATTTTATTAGTAAATATAACATTTTAAGAAATGTGTATAACTAAGGGTTAATATTTTTTTACTTTACATAATTTAATTATAATAATGGTAATAGAATGATATCAAATTTACAAGTTACCTTTCCCCCTGCCCCCTTGTTATTCATACATATTTATCTTGATAAAAATACCATTTTGTAGTATTATATTCGATAGGTATGCAAATAAATTTATGCATACTTTTGGAGGTAAGTAATGAAAGAATTAATAGAAGAAAAGTGGGAAGAAATTCTTTCTCTTCTGGAAACACAATATGACATATCAGGTATAATGATTAATACGTGGATTCGTTCCCTTAAAATATATGAAGTTAAAGATAACACAGTTTACTTTTACGTAGATGAAAAACTTGGAGAAAATGCAGTTAAATTCTTACATAGAAAAGAATTTGACTTATTTTTACTGTCTTCAATAAGAGAAACCTTAAATGATATAAATATCGACATAATAATCGATGAAAAGAAAAACTTCATTAAGGAAGAAAAAAAAGAGCCTGAAATAGATGATTCTTACAGAAAGGCAGTAAGCAGAAGTAACCTCAATCCTAAATATACATTTGAAACCTTTATAGTCGGTGATGGAAACAGACATGCTCATGCTACCTGTCTTGCAGTTGCAGATATGCCGGCACAGGATAATTTTAATCCATTATTTTTATATGGTAATGCAGGACTTGGTAAAACTCATCTGATGCAGTCAATCGCTCATTACATATTACAAAAGGACAGTAATGCAAATGTACTTTACGTTCCTTCGGAACAGTTCACTAATGAAATAATTGACGCCATTAAAAATCAAAAGACCAATGAATTCAGAGAAAAATATAGAAAAGTAGATGTTCTTTTGATTGATGATATACAATTTATAATAGGTAAGGAAAGTACTCAAAATGAGTTTTTCAATACCTTCAATGCTCTTTATAATGATAAGAAGCAAATAATACTTTCATCGGACAAGCCGCCGAAGGAAATTAAAACTCTTGATGAAAGAATTATTTCCAGATTTGAATGTGGTGTTCCTATTGATATTCATGAACCTGATTATGAAACACGTATGGCTATTCTTAAAAATAAAGCTGAATCAGACCATCTTACAGGAATTCCTGAAGAGGTATTTATATACATAGCAGAAAATATTACTAATAATGTAAGAGAGCTTGAAGGTGCCTTAAATAAAATAAGTGTATTTTCAAAGCTTATGAACGAAGAAGTAACCTTAGAACGTGCAAAGGAATCACTTAAAGATATTATAAATAAGGACAGTAATGTTACCATAACACCTGACCTTATAATTAATGTAGTTTCAGAACATTTAAATATATCTCCTAATGATATTCGATCAAAAAAGAGAAATCAGGATATAGCAACAGCAAGACAGATTGTTATGTACCTTTGCAGACAATACGTCGTTATATCTCTTCAATCGATAGGAAATGCTGTCGGTGGAAAAGATCATACGACAGTTATGAATGGTATCAAGAGAATCGAAGATAAGATGAAATCCGATGCTTCCTTTAAAAATACGATGGATACCATAATTAAAAAGCTTAATCCTGTTACTTAATATGTTGATAAATTTAAATAAATGTTGATAAGTTAATTTAAAAAAAATAAGCTTATTTAGGTTAATAATTATTTACTTAATTTTTATCAACATTAACTAACATATAAAATTTAAAAAAATTACATTTTTTTAACAGCTTCAATGTTAGAAGAATATTAACTTTAAGCTGCTTATTAACAAATCCACATCCATTAATAATAAGTTTACTGATTTATTATTTATATATTATATAGCATCCACGAAGGGAGTTAAATTTAGTTATGAAAATCAAATGTTCAAAGTCAAATCTTTTATCTGCTTTAAATATTGTTTCAAAAGCAGTATCAACTAAGACAACTATGCCTATACTTGAATGTATTTTAATAGAGGTATATGCAGATAAAATCAAACTTACTGCCAATGATTTAGAGCTTGGTATAGAGACAATATTAGATGGTGATGTAGTTGAGATGGGAAGAATAGCTATAGAAGCCAAGATATTTACAGATATCATAAGAAAGCTTCCAGACAGCGAGGTATTTATAGAATCAACAGAGGATTACAAAACTATTATAAGATGTGAAAAGTCAAAGTTTTCTATTCCTTCAAAATCGGGAGAGGACTTCACAGAGCTTCCCGAGATTGAAAAAGGGAAGGGTATAACTATTTCACAGTTTACATTAAAGGAAGTTATAAGACAGACTATCTTTTCAATTTCTGACAATGAAAATAATAAGCTTATGACAGGTGAGCTTTTTGAAGTAAAGGATGGAAAGCTTACTGTTGTTTCTCTTGACGGACATAGAATTTCAATGAGAAATGTTGATATTAATTCCAATATAGAGGATACAAAGGTGGTTGTTCCGGGTAAAACCTTAAGTGATCTTTCAAAGATAATTGACGGAGGAGTAGATGACATGGTAAATATCTATTTTTCCGACAGACATATATTGTTTGAATTTGAGGAAACTCTCGTTGTATCACGTCTTATTGAGGGAGAATATTTTAAGATTGTTCAGATGCTCTCTATGGATCATAAGATTAAAATTAATGTAAACAACAAAGAATTTTTAAATTGTATAGACAGAGCATCACTTCTTATTAAGGAATCAGACAAGAAGCCTATAGTAATGAGTATTAAGAACGATAATGTTATGTATCTTAAGGTTGATACTCTTATGGGTTCCATGAATGAAGAAATTGAGATTAATAAAGAAGGTGATGAGTTAATAATTGGATTTAACCCGAGATTTTTAATGGATGTTTTAAGAGTTATAGATGATGATGATATAACAGTTTATATGAGAGATTCCAAATCACCATGTATTATAAAAAATGATGCAGAGGATTATATATATGTAATCTTACCTGTAAATATAAATGCCGATGCATATTAAATCTTAAAAGAGGATTATTTATGAATCATATTTTAAAGCTTAGAGACGGAGAAGAATTCATAAAGCTTGGACAGGCACTAAAGGCTACAGGTGTTGCTGATTCCGGCATAGATGCAAAGGAACTTATCATACAAGGATTGGTTCTTGTGAACGGTGAGGTTGAAACAAGAAGAGGAAGAAAGCTTTATGACGGTATGGAAGTATGCTATGAAGATGAGGTAATAAGCATACAAAAATAGTTTGAAAAGAGAATTATAATGTTTATAGAAAATCTTGCATTGAATAATTATCGAAACTATGATAATGCAGATATTACATTTTCTGACGGCATTAATATTTTATATGGAGATAATGCACAGGGAAAAACCAATATTCTTGAGGCTATTTATATGACTGCTACGACGAAGTCACACAGAGGCAACAAGGATAAGGAAATTATAAAATTCGGAAAAGATGAAAGTCATATAAGGACAGAAATTAAGAAAAATGATATAGGACACAGAATAGACATTCATCTTAGAAAAAATAAAAGCAAAGGTATAGCCATAGATATGATACCTATAAAAAGGTCGGCAGACCTTTTTGGTATGATAAATATTATTCTTTTTTCACCGGAGGATTTATCCATTATAAAAAACGGACCTTCGGAAAGAAGAAGGTTTATGGATATGGAGCTTTGTCAGCTTAACAGATTATATTATAATAATTTATCCACCTATAATAAGGTTTTAAACCAGAGAAATAATCAGTTGAAAGAGGATATGTACGATAAAAACCGGGATATTATTGATGTCTGGGACAGTCAGCTAATAGATTACGGTTTAAAGATTATTGATGAAAGAGATAAATTCATCAATATGATAAATGAAATTATAAAAGATATTCATGAGCATCTTACGAACGGTAAGGAAAAATTAAAGCTTATATATGATAAAAATGTATCAAGGGAAGGCTTTGCCATAGAACTTTGTAATAAAAGAGATATGGATATAAGACTTATGAATACATCAGTAGGTCCGCATAGGGACGATATTATATTTTTGGTTAATGATATAGATGTAAGAAAATTCGGTTCCCAGGGACAGCAAAGGACAGTTGCTTTATCTCTTAAACTTGCAGAGATAGAGCTTGTAAAAAAAATTATAAATGACAGTCCGATTCTTTTATTGGACGATGTTATGTCGGAGCTTGATTCAAACAGAAGAGATGCACTTTTATCTTCGATAAGCGGTATCCAAACTATTATAACCTGTACGGGTTATGATGATTTTATAAAGGAAAGGCTCAGTATTGATAAGATTTATAAAATTGAGCAGGGAAAGATAATAGTATAGGCTGTCAACAGTATTTTAATAAGCTTATACAATGCCATAAATTTTAAAGGCATATGCTTTGTAAGGAGGAAACTATGAGTAACAAAAATGAAACTAACTACGGTGCAGACCAAATCCAGATTTTGGAAGGTTTGGAAGCAGTTAGAAAAAGACCCGGTATGTATATAGGAAGCACATCTACAAGAGGCCTACATCATCTTGTATATGAGATTGTTGATAATGCTGTAGATGAAGCTCTTGCAGGCTATTGTTCTGAGATTAATGTTACCATAAATGAGGATAATACCATAACCGTTGTTGATAACGGAAGAGGTATACCTACAGGTATACATGAAAAAGCAGGCATACCTGCTGTTGAGGTTGTATTTACAATACTTCATGCCGGCGGTAAATTCGGCGGTGGCGGATACAAGGTTTCAGGAGGACTTCACGGTGTTGGTGCATCAGTAGTTAATGCACTTTCTAACTGGCTTGAGGTTGAAGTATCACGTGATGGCAAGGTTTACAGACAGCGTTACGAAAGAGGACATGTAATATATAAGCTTAAAGAGGTTGGAAAGACTGACAAAACGGGAACAAAGGTTACTTTTGAGCCTGATGATACGATATTTGATGAAGTAATATTTGATTATGATACACTTAAGACACGTCTTCGTGAGATGGCATTTCTTACCAAAGGACTTAAGATAACTCTTGAAGATAAAAGAGAGGGTCAGGAAAAGAAGGGAGAATTCCATTATGAAGGCGGTATAAAGGAATTTGTAGAATATCTTAACAGACATAAGACTGTACTTTACGATAAGGTTATTTATTGTGAAGGACAAAAAGATGAAATATATGTTGAGGTAGCTCTGCAGCATAATGATTCCTATAATGAAGCTACATACAGCTTTGTTAATAATATAACCACACCTGAAGGCGGTATGCATCTTACGGGATTTAGAAGTGCGATAACGAAGGTGTTTAATGATTATGCAAGAACCAATAAAATCCTTAAGGATAAGGAGGAAAACCTATCCGGTGATGACTTAAGAGAAGGTCTTACTGCTATCGTAAGTATTAAGATTCCTGAACCACAGTTTGAGGGACAGACTAAACAAAAGCTTGGTAATGCCGAGGCAAGAACAGCAGTTGAGGGTATAGTTTCCGAAAAGCTTACCTACTTCCTTGAACAAAATCCTCAGGTAGCTAAGGCAATTGTCGGTAAGGCTGTACTTGCTCAAAGGGCAAGAATGGCAGCCAGAAAGGCAAGAGATGTAGCCAGAAAATCTTCACTTGAGAGTAGTATGGCACTGCCGGGTAAGCTTGCCGACTGTTCGGATAAGGACCCTAAAAACTGTGAAATATATATAGTCGAGGGAGATTCTGCGGGCGGTTCAGCTAAAACAGCAAGGTCAAGAGCTACTCAGGCTATACTTCCTCTTCGTGGTAAGATTCTTAATGTAGAAAAGGCAAGAATAGACAGAATTCTTGGAAACGAAGAGATAAAAGCGATGATTACAGCCTTTGGTACAGGCTATAAGGAAAATTTCAATATTGAAAAATTAAGATATGATAAAATAATTATTATGACGGATGCTGACGTAGACGGAGCACATATAGCAACGCTTATGCTTACATTTTTCTATAGATTTATGCCGGAGCTTATAAGGCAGGGACATGTTTATCTTGCACAGCCTCCTCTTTATAAGCTGGAGAAAAATAAGAAGACATGGTATGCATACAGTGATGATGAACTTGCAAAGATACTGGATGAGGTAGGACGTGATAATAATAACAAGATTCAGCGTTATAAGGGACTTGGAGAGATGGATGCAGAACAGCTTTGGGATACAACCATGGATCCTGAGAAGAGAATACTTCTTAGGGTATCTGTTGATGAGGACAATGAATCAGAGCTTGATGTAACCTTCGATACACTTATGGGTGAAAGGGTTGAACCAAGACGTGAATTTATAGAGACAAATGCGAAATTCGTAAAGAATCTCGACATCTAACGGAGGTAAGGTTTAAATGGATGAGAATACAATTTTTGATAAAGTCCAGGAAGTTGATTTGAAGAAAACAATGGAAAACTCATACATTGATTATGCGATGAGTGTTATCGCTGCAAGAGCTTTACCGGATGTAAGAGATGGTCTTAAGCCTGTTCAGCGAAGAATTCTTCATTCAATGGTTGAACTTAGTAATACACCGGATAAGCCGCACAGAAAATGTGCACGTATCGTCGGTGATACAATGGGTAAATATCACCCACACGGTGACAGCTCCATTTACGAAGCATTGGTTAAGCTTGCACAGGAGTGGAATACAAGATATCCGCTTGTAGACGGTCATGGTAACTTCGGTTCTGTCGATGGTGACGGAGCTGCAGCCATGCGATACACAGAGGCAAGACTTTCCAAGATTTCACTTGAGATGGTTGCGGATATCAACAAGGATACGGTTGACTTTGTACCGAACTTTGATGAAACGGAAAAAGAACCGATAGTATTACCTAGTCGTTATCCAAACCTTTTGGTAAACGGTACCTCAGGTATTGCGGTAGGTATGGCTACCAATATTCCGCCACATAACCTTCGTGAGATAGTTAATGCGGTAGTTAAAATTATTGATAACAGAGTACTTGAGGATAGAGAAACCGACATAGAGGAAATCTTAGAGATAGTTAAAGGTCCGGATTTTCCAACCGGAGCTCAAATATTAGGTACCTCAGGTATAGATGAGGCATACAGAACAGGTAGAGGCAAGATTAAGGTAAGAGCCATATCTGAGATAGAGCCAATGGCAAACGGTAAGCAAAGAATTGTTGTTACCGAGCTTCCTTATATGGTCAATAAGGCTAAGCTTATTCAGAAAATTGCCGAGCTTGTTAAGGAAAAGAAGATTGATGGTATAACAGACCTTCGTGATGAGTCTTCCCGTGAGGGAATGAGAATAGTTATCGAGCTTAGGAAGGACTGCAATGCCAATATTATTCTTAATCAGTTATATAAGCATACACAGATGCAGGATACATTTGGTGTAATTATGCTTGCTCTTGTAGATCAGGAGCCTAAGATACTCAATCTCTTAGAAATGCTTGGATACTACTTAAAGCATCAGGAGGATGTAGTAACAAGAAGAACAAAGTTTGATCTTGATAAAGCAGAAAGAAGAGCTCATATAGTAGAAGGCTTACTTATAGCTCTTGATAACATTGATGAGGTTATAAAGATTATAAGAGCTTCTAAGGCAGTAGCAGATGCTAAACTTGCTCTTATGGAAAAGTTCGGACTTACCGAGATTCAGGCGGAAGAGATAGTTAATATGCGTCTCCGTGCTCTTACCGGTTTGGAAAGAGAAAAGCTTGAAAATGAATTTAAGGAGCTTATGGCAAGGATAGCAGAGTTACGTGCAATTCTTGCAGATGAAAAGAAATTACTCGGTGTAATCAAAGAGGAGATTCTTATCTTAGCTACGAAATATGGTGATGACAGAAGAACATCAATCGGTATAGACATGGATGATGACCTTACCGTTGAAGACCTTATCAAGAAGGAAAATGTAGTTATTGCCATGACTAAGCTCGGTTATATTAAGAGAATGACAGTCAATAACTTTAAGAGCCAAAACCGTGGCGGTAAGGGTATAAAGGGTATGCAAACCATAGAGGATGACTTTATTGAAGACCTCTTTATGACTACAACCCATCATTATATTATGTTCTTTACAAATATGGGTAAGGTATACAGACTTAAGGCTTATGAGATACCGGAGGCAAGCAGAACCGCAAGAGGTACAGCTATAGTCAACCTGCTTCAGCTTATGCCGGATGAAAAGATTACAGCCGTCATACCTATCCTTAAGTACAGAGAAGACAGATATCTCTTTATGTGTACGAAGAATGGTATTGTAAAGAAGACTAAGATTACCGAATATCAGAATGTTAGAAAGTCAGGTCTTGCAGCCATTACCTTAAAGGAAGGCGATGAGCTTATCGAGGTTAAGGCTACCGACAACAGAAAGGATATCCTTCTTGTTACAAAGCATGGTATGTGTATCAGATTTAATGAAACTGATGTCAGAAGCACCGGAAGAACCTCAATGGGTGTCATCGGTATGAATGTCAATGATGGTGATGAAATCATCGGCATGCAGCTTGATACTCAGGGTGAAGCACTCCTTATCGTATCTGAAAATGGTCTCGGTAAGCGTACACCTATAGATGAATTTACTCCTCAGAGACGTGGCGGTAAGGGTGTTAAGTGTTACAAGATTAATGACCGTTCAGGTGAGGTAATAGGCTTTAAGGCTGTTAATGATGATAATGAGATTATGCTTATAACAAATCAGGGAATTGTAATAAGAATTCTCTGTAAGGATATATCCAAGCTTGGCAGAATTACGACAGGAGTTAAGCTTATTAATATGGATATCGAGCATGACGTTACTGTTGCAAGTATTGCAAAGGTAAGACAGAAGTCTGCAGAAGAATCCGAATCTCTTGAGGCACTTGAAAAAGAAATGAACGAAAATGATAATGCAGAGGGTGCACCGGAGATTGATGAGGATGAAGTGGTTGAAGACTCTGATACAGATGAAAAAGAGTAGGTTTTATAATTACACGAGAGGTGAATTTATATGGGCGATACGATAAAAGAAGGTCTTGAAGGTTTAAGTAAAATTAATGGTTTTGCAGATCATCTGTATATAGCGATTTACTGGGTAGGTGTGATTTTTATTGTACTTTTTGTTGCCTATTTATTTGCAGCCTTTAACTGCTACCTAAACAGAAAGCGCAGAGGTATATCAAGCTCCGACAACGATGACTTCCTTGACGACTAAATACCGGTTTGTCGTAGAAAGACAGGTATAAAAGCTCCTGACACATGGATTGCAATTTAAATTCTTATATATGACAGATAAAGAAAACAGGTGGCTGCTACAACTAACCAGCAATTTGTTAAATCAGCGCACTCGTACTTTCT
>CADAKQ010000045.1 GCA_902788555.1 uncultured Lachnospiraceae bacterium | reverse complement strand
ATATTATACACTAAAAAGGGGGTCAATGCTCTTTTTATTTGCAAAGCCCCTAAATATAAGAATTTAGAAACAAAAAAGGAGTGTCAACTTGACACTACCTTTCCAAAAAAGGAGAAATGATTATGAAAAAAACTATACTTGAAGCAAAAAATCTATGTAAAAGCTTTGCAAATGAAGGTACTCAGGTACACATTCTTAACAATATTGATTTAAAACTTTATGAGGGCGATTTTACGGTAGTAATGGGTGCATCGGGTTCGGGTAAATCCACACTTTTATATAATATAAGCGGTATGGATAAGCCGAGTGAAGGAAGTGTAATATTTAATGATGAGGATATAACCGGGTTATCTGAGAAAAAGCTTGCCAAGCTTAGAGCCTTTTCGTTTGGCTTTGTATTCCAGCAAATACATCTTGTTAATAATCTTACACTTTTGGAAAATACTTTGGTTCCGGGATATATGGACAAGGATAAAACAAAACAGCAGGTGCAGGAAAGAGCAGATATGCTCTTTGAAAAGATGAGCCTTTTGGACGCAAAAGATAGGTTGCCTTCTCAGGTTTCAGGTGGAGAGGCTCAAAGAGCTGCTATTGCAAGAGCGGTTATAAATGAACCGGCGATTTTGTTTGCGGATGAGCCAACAGGTGCTTTAAACAGAAGTAATACAGGAAAAGTCCTTGACCTTATGAGTATGCTTAACAAAGAAGGTCAGAGTATACTCATGGTAACACACGATATAAAGGCCGCATTGCGCGCAAACAGGCTTATTTATATCGAAGATGGAAAAATAGGTGGGGAGATGGAATTAAAGCCTTATTTTGAGCTTACAGGCTTTGATATGGATAGCAGATTTAAAGTGAATGATAATGAAGATAAAAATTCGTATCAAATTAGAGAAAAAGAAATCAATAAGGATGAATTAAAGGATAGAGAAGCTCAAGTGAACTCATGGCTTTCATCCATGAACTGGTAGAAGGGTGGGAGCGATATGAGAGATTTAAATTTGATAATAAAAGGAAATTTCAGAAAAAATAAGGCTGCGTACATCACTGTATTCATACTTATGTTTATTGTTTCCGTCTGCTTTGTAACTGTGCTCAGTGTGGTAAATAATACTAAAAAGCACAATCAAAAGGCTATGGAGGATACCGGACTCGGAGATATGCTTATCTGGTGCGGTGAATACAATTTTGAAAACTTTGAAGAAGCCAAAATAAAATTTAAAGAAAAGCTTTCAAACTGTGATGTCATATCGGAGGCTAAGGCTATAGATGTGATAGAAACCTATATACCTGATATAAATGGTCATGATTATGGCAATACAGTATTTCTTATTGACTATAAGTCGGAGCAGGTAGGCTATAAAGTATATGATAAGGATGATAATTTGGTTACCTCACCTCATCTGGATAAAGGCGAGATAATTGTTCCAATAAGCTTTAAGGTACTTTTTGATGTCAATATAGGCGATACATTTGCCATAGGTCGCGGAGACGATACTCTGGATGTTAAAATAGCATATTTTTTTGAAGACCCTTATATGGGAACTTATCTTATGGGCATTAAGACATTGCTTATATCGGATACAGACATTACTTATATAAAAGATAATTTTGGCGGTTATGCTTATGCAAATTCTGTATTATATTCGCTTAAGAAAAGTGATTCAAAGATGAAGGATATAGAGTTTGAAAAGCGTGTCAATAGGGACACAAATATATCTGCGTACGCATGGATTACCATTACCCAAAATCAGTGTAGTACCTATATGATGATGATGGTTAATATTTTTTCCGGAATACTTATTGGATTTATTATTATGCTTGTGATAATAGCCATAATAGTTCTCGGACACAATATAAGTAACAGTATAGAGAAGGATTATGTAAATTACGGAATATATAAGGCAATCGGCATTACAAACAGCAAACTTAAAATTTCTATAATGTGCGGATATATCATGACTTGTATAATCGGATTTTTAGCCGGAATACCGGTTGCCATACCTCTTATAAAGGTTGTAAATAAAATTTTAAGACCGGTGGGAGGCACCTACGTAGAGTCAACGGCGGATTTGCTATCAAGTACACTTGCTATGCTGCTTATACTTGTTTTTGTAGGTATATATATAATGATAAAGGTGGCAAGGATAAGCAGGGTAACGCCGGTTATGGCATTAAATGAAGGAAGAAAAAATGTACACTTTTCTTCAATTTTAAAACTGCCTGTATCAAAGAGGTTTCTTAATACCTCGCTTGCTTACAGACAGCTTATCTCAAGAAAGAAGCAGTATATAAGTGCGGTTATAATTACAGCTTTTCTGGTAGTATTTATGGTGCTTATAAATCAGATGCTTTCATGGATATCCGGTGGAGATGCAAAGATAATGACTGAATTGTTTGAGCCTGTAGCATACAATATGGTAGTATCCGGCGAGAAGTCGGAAGATCTGGAAGCTAAAAAGGACGAAATAAATGATCTTATCGCAAACGAAAGTGAATATGAGATTATACATTTGACTAATCAATATGTGCTTTTGGATGATTCTAAAATATGCTGCCAAATCATTGACAATCCGGAAGCTATAGGCAATATAGTCAAGGGAAGAACGTGCCTTTATGACAATGAAATTCTTATGACGGAATACCTGTCCAAAGAGCTTGGAGTGGGTATAGGAGATACAGTTGTTGTAGGTGACCATGAGGAGAAGGAAGATTATATCATAACCGGTCTTACGGCAAGCGGTAACGATGCGGGTAAGAGCTTTATTATGAATAGCGATGGCTATGAAAGACTTGCAAAGGATGTTGATTGGACATGGAGAGTTGCCTATTATGTTGTAAAGGATGAAGAAAAGATTGATGATATAGTTGAACTGATAAATGGCAAATACGGCGATTTGGGTATTAAAGCCGAACGCGAAGATTATGAAATGGGAAACAATCCTATATCCGTTGCAGTTAAAGGTATATCTGTCGTAATATACACACTCTCTGCAATCTTTATTATGATAACGGTTATTCTTGTATCAGGTAAGATGTTTGAACGTGAAAAGAAGGATTACGGAATTCTTAAAGCCTGCGGTTTTGAAGTAGGCAAGCTAAGAAGCCAATTCGCTGTAAGATTTATGATTGCATCCTTTGCCGGTTCTTTACTCGGAATAATAATTGCACTTTTGCTCGGAGAAAAAATAATAGAAATGATATTTTCCATGTTTGGAGTTATGCATATCGATTTAGTATTTGGCGCACCTGCACTTATTATTCCGGTTTGCGTAGTCGCACTCATGTTTTATGTATTTGCATATCTTGTATCAAGAAGGATAAAGAAGGTATCTACAAGAGTGCTGGTGGTTGAATAGACAAATGAGAGTTAAAAATAATTATTTATAAAGCATAATGAATAATAAAATATAAATGAACGCATACTTAATAGTATAAACAGTTGTAAAGGATAGGCTTTTATATAGCTTATCCTTTATCTGTATCATTTGCTGGTAATACGGATTTTTTAACTGTTGTTAAATTATAAAATATTATATTTTGTAAGGAGTGATACTATGCGTAGTTCAGTAGAAACCTATCATGAGGTTGCCGAAAGATGCAGCGCTTACGATAAGAAGCATTATCAGGACAGCTTCACCAATATAGCAGGAGATAATAAGAGCTGTCTTAACTGCAGACATTTTGCGGATGATGAATATTGCAGACTGGATTTGTATGATCCGATTGCTGAGAATATAAAATAAAATGTGCGGCAGATTGAAAAACAATCTGCTGCTTTTTCTTTTTCCTTGACATAAAATCCTATGATTGCTATACTCAACATTGTTGCAAACTATTAATAGTAGGAAGGAATAAAAAATGATAAGTGCTAATAATGTAACTTTAAGACTTGGCAAAAAAGCCTTGTTTGAAGATGTTAATATTAAATTTACGGAAGGTAACTGCTACGGACTTATAGGAGCAAATGGTGCAGGTAAGTCTACATTTTTAAAAATATTATCCGGAGAGCTTGAGCCTACAAACGGTGAAGTTATCATGAATGCCGGAGAGAGACTTTCCGTGTTACAGCAGGATCATTACAAGTATGATGAATATAATGTAATGGATACAGTTATCATGGGTAATAAGAGACTCTATGAAATAATGAAGGAAAAGGATGCTATATATGCCAAGGAAGATTTCAGTGACGAAGACGGTGTAAGAGCATCAGAGCTTGAAGCTGAATTTGCAGAGATGGACGGATGGAATGCGGAGTCAGACGCAGCTACACTTTTAAACGGTCTTGGTGTAGAGACAGATATACACTATAAGCAGATGAGCGAGCTTGATGGTAACCTTAAGGTTAAGGTGCTTTTAGCACAGGCACTTTTTGGAAATCCGGATGTTCTTTTATTGGATGAGCCTACAAACCACCTGGATTTAGATGCTATCGCATGGCTTGAAGAATTTTTGATTAATTTTGACAATACAGTAATTGTTGTATCCCACGACAGATACTTCCTTAATAAAGTATGTACACACATAGCGGATATTGATTATGCTAAAATCCAGCTTTATGCAGGCAACTATGATTTCTGGTACGAGTCAAGTCAGCTTATGATTAAGCAGATGAAGGAAGCAAATAAGAAAAAGGAAGAGAAAATCAAGGAATTACAAGAGTTCATACAGCGTTTCTCTGCCAATGCATCAAAATCAAAGCAGGCAACCTCGAGAAAGCGTGCTCTTGAAAAAATTGAGCTTGATGAGATTAAGCCTTCAAGCAGAAAGTATCCTTATATTGATTTCAGACCAAAGAGAGAAATCGGAAATGAAGTCCTTATGGTTGAAAATATTTCCAAGACAGTTGACGGCGTAAAGGTTCTCGATAACATTTCCTTTACAGTGGGTCATGATGATAAAATAGCATTTGTCGGACCAAATACCATAGCTACAACTACCTTATTTAAAATACTTGCCGGTGAAGAAGAGCCGGATGAAGGCACCTACAAATGGGGTGTTACCACATCTCAGGGTTACTTCCCTAAGGATAACACCAAGGAATTTGATAATGATTTGGTAATTGCCGACTGGCTTGCCCAGTATTCCGATGACAAGGATGCAACCTATGTGCGAGGTTTCCTCGGAAGAATGCTCTTTGCCGGAGAAGATGGTGTAAAAAAGGTAAAGGTTTTATCAGGAGGAGAAAAGGTACGCTGCCTTCTTTCAAAGCTGATGATTATGGGTTCAAATGTTCTTATCCTTGATGAGCCTACCAACCACCTTGATATGGAGTCAATCACCGCCTTAAATAACGGACTTATAAAGTTCCCTGGCGTTGTACTTTTCTCATGTCAGGATCACCAGTTTGTACAGACAACAGCCAATCGCATCATGGAACTCACAAACACAGGCCTCATCGACAAACAGACAACCTACGACGAATATCTCGCAAACGACGAACTTGCAAGGAAGCGTCAGGTAATGAACATGCCTGTTGAAGAAGACGACTAACTCCGGTTTCTCGCAGAATGTGGGTGAATAAACAACACTTGAACGAATCTTACATCTGTTTTTAGACAGAAACATATATGAAGAGGCTGATACACAACTATCCAACAATTTGTGAAATCAATAAGCTCAAATCCTCTATCTTCGCACGAAAACGATGAACTCGCTTCGCTCAGACACATCGTTTTCTGAGCGAATATATACGAATTTTCACTTTTGATTTTACACAAATTGGGATAACTGTTGTTGTATCAGCCTCTTCATATATGTTTCTGTATTTAATTTTTAGATTGCGAAGATTCGTTCAAGTGTTGTTTATTTACCCACAGCTTGAAATCGCGCTGTATAGCGCGGTTTCAAGCTACAGGTATGAAAATACCTGACACATGTAATGGCTCATTTAATTCTGTATGACATATAAAGAAATCAGGTGGTATTTAAAATATTTGACCCAATTTGTTCTAAATCAGCAACGAGTACTTGAATTGATTTTGCACGTTTAAAACCAATATGTTTGAGCGAAGCGAGTTTATTGGTTTTGTGCAAAATCAAGAAAGTATGAGTGTTCTGATTTCACAAATTGTTGGTTAGTTTTAAATACCGCCTGATTTCTTTTATGTCATATGAAAAAATAAATTACATTACATGTGTCAGGAGTTTTTATACCTGTCATTCTGCGAGAAACCGGAGTTTAGTTTATTAGACCGGCATCAAAGATGTAGTTGAGCAGGCGCTTTGAGTTTGCTATGTTTCGTGCAGATTGTCCCGGAAGGGCTATGTAAACATCGTCATAGTCAAGTCCGAGGCTTTCGGCAAATTCGGTTCCGCTTATATCTATAGCATAAGGTGTCAGGTCGTCATTTACATTGTTCACGGAAATAATTCTTTCCGGGCAGTTGTCGTTTATGTACTTGCTCATGCTTAAATCTAAAGAGTCCTCCAGTGGAATGATAAGAGACATCTTACCGCAATATTCAATGCCTGTTTTATCTGAAATAATCACATCAAAATAGTCATTATAGCATAGTGAAGGGAATTGTGCGTATACGGCATCGTTAGGGTTTTTGCTGTAGTAGTCCTCATATATGTCCAAATCGCACTTGTTGGAATAAAAGTCAATTATTCTATAAGATGATGGCATATCGTAGAAATCCATATAATCCTTGAAATCATCTTTTGTCAGATATTCTACTGAAGGGCTGTTTAAAAGTGCAAAGGACAAGGCTACCGGTCTTGTGTTTTTATAAAGACTTATTGTTATAAAGGTAAGACTTACGATAACTGCAAGGGTTACAAGAATTGGAACTTTAAAGTAATAAAAGAAATAATTAATTTTTTCCTTGCGGCTCATATCCTCTGTTGTTTTCCTGTATTTTTCTCTTTTTATTTTATTTCTCTCTTTGCGGGAAAGCCCGTGAAGTTCCAAATTATCCTCGGCAGTTGGCAATTTTTCATCGAATTCCTCTTTTTTTGAAGCTTTATCTGATGTGCTTTCCTCATTTTCATCAGTTTCACTTTCTTTGATTGTTTTATCATCGGTGCTTTCGGATGCTTCATTTTTCTCATCAATGTCTTTTGCATATTCTTTCATAATATTTATACTCCTGTTTAAAATGTTATAAAATATTTCTTCCTATTATAGTGTATTTTCATTAAAACAATAAAAATTCCGATAAGATATTCTAACATAAGAATAATTTAAAAAAAAGAAAAATATAATTTAATATTTACTTATTTGTAAATCTTTATTATATTATTATATGTGTCTTTTGGATAAATAAAATATCCGTTAAGATATTTATAAGGTATTTTATAAGGAGATATACCATCATGGCTAAGGATTTAAAGAATGCGCAATTCAAAAAAATAAATACAAATACTAAGCAAAAGGTCAGTGCAAGAACAAAGCTCAGGCGATTTTTAAATAAGTTTTTTAAGATATTTATTATATTCATGATAGCAACAGCATTTATCAACGGACTTTTGCTTTTGCTTATAAATGTAAATCATAAAAGCAAGCTTAAAAATGAAAAGGAATATCTTGTTGCTCCGGGACAGCTTGTGGATGTAAGCGGATATAAGATACATGTGTATGTTTATGGAAATGAAGCCTCGGAGAATACTCTTGTTTTTATGCATAGTACAACGATTGTTGACGATTCCATAGCTTTGCAACCGCTTTTTGATAATTTAAAAGATGATTACAGATTGGTTCTTATAGAAAGAAGCGGATATGGATTTAGTGAAGTAAGCGGTCGTTCCCGCGATATTGATACTATTCTTTCGGATTCAAGGGAAGCTCTTAGTAAAGCCGGAATAAGCGGAAAGCTTACTCTTGTTCCGATTGGCACAGGCAGTATCGAAGCCTTTCATTGGGTAAATAAATATCCTGATGAAATTAATAGTATTATAGGTATAAATGTAACCTATCCTGAGCAGTTTGCAACTATAACTCAGGATGAATATTGTGGATTTTTTGATTATTTGATGGTTAAATTCTGTAAAATTGGGGGACAACGGCTTTTAAAGAGCATATATCCTGCAAACCAGTTTGATTTATATACGGATATGCAGATGAAGGTCAGAGAGGCTCTTGTATCAAAAGGCGGTTATACAGAGGATATGTATAATGAGGACCTTGCAACAGTAGATAATGCAAACCTGGTTGCTGCAGAGGGCTTTCCTGAAAATATTGATTTATATATGATTTATGCAAATCCGATTATGGAACCTTATCGTAGTGATAATGAAGATGTAAACGAAAGCTATAACGAACAAAAGAAGGTAAATGAGGATTTTGATTATATAAATGCATACAATGAAGAACCTCGTAATTATTTTTCGAAATATCCCAATGTAACCTTTGAAGAAATGTCCGGCCCTGCAAGATTATATACATATAATCCAAAAGAACTGGCTTTAAAGATAGATGATTTTATGCAAAAAGAACAGTAGTAAAAATTGGCAAATATATGCAAATTATGGACATTATGTACAAATGCACAAAGAAAAATAAAAAAAACACTTGCAAAATTGTTTAATATGTCCTATAATCAGTTTAGTCGCAAAGGGAAACTGCGATTTTATAATGTTTAGGAACCGACAGTCTTTGACTGATTATTATATAGGTTCAATAGTAACTCCTTTCTTATGAAGCCCTGTAGGAGTATACATATCAGGCTAACTGTACCAGTCTTTTATGCTATAGGTCTTATAGGTTCCGGATTAAGCAAAGGGAAATACACACATATTATAAAAGGAGGGTTTTTTTGTGAAAAAATTCAAAAAAGCAATGGCACTTTCTTTAGCACTTGCAATGGGTCTTTCACTCGTAGCTTGTGGTAAGGAGGAAGACAAGGAGACTACTACAGAGAAGGCAACAGAAACAACTGAGGCTGCTGATACTGAGGCTGCTGACACTGAGGCTGCTGATACTGAGGCAACTGATACTGATTCATCAGATGTTGCAATCACAGTTCCTTCAGCTGACGGCGCTGCAATCCATGTATATTCATGGAATGAGGAGTTAGGAAGCAGAATTGATTCTCACTTCAGAACTAAGTACCCTGAGTTATCAGACTTAGTTATCTATGAGAACCTCGATGTTTCAGGTACAGGTGAAGAGTACAAGACTGGTATTCAGAATGCAATCAATGCAAATGATGACAATGTACCTTCAATCGTTGCTGCAGATAACGACGTAGCTCTTTACTTTATGCAGCAGGATTGGGCAATTCCTGTTACAGATGCAGGTTTAACACTTGATATGTACAAGAATGCTTACCAGTTCACAATTGATTATGCAACTGTCGACGGCGAACTCAAGGCTATGGGTTGGCAGGCTCCAGCAGGATGTTTCGTTTACAGAACTGACATCGCTGAGGATGTTCTTGGAGCAACAACTCCTGATGAGGTTCAGGCTCTTGTAAAGGATTGGGATACATTCCTTGAGACTGCTGAAACTCTTAAGGCAGCTGGCAAGTACATCGTATCTGGTCCGGACGATCTTAAGTATGCATTCATCGATCAGAAGAAGTCACCTTGGGTAAAGGATGATACTCTTAACATCGACCCATGCATTACTGATTACTTAGAGACTTCAAAGAAGATTTATGACAATGACTACTCACTTAAGTCAGCTATGTGGTCTTCAGAGTGGACTGCAAACATGTCTTCAGGTGATGTATTCGGTTACTTCGGATGTACTTGGTTCGTTCAGTGGTGTTTAGCTGAGGATTCACACGGTATGTGGAATGTATGTACAGGCCCTGTATCTTTCCACTGGGGTGGTACTTACTTAGTAATCACTGACAAGTGTCCTAACAAGGAACTTGCAGCACTCGTTCTTTACACTCTTTGCTGTGATGAGGACGTAGCTTATGACTTATATGCAGATGATTATGATTTCCCTAACAACCAGGCAGCTGTTCAGAAGCTTATCGCTGATGGCGTTGGTTCAAACCCTATCCTTGGTGGACAGAACCCACTTGAGGCTTGGGATGAGGCAGCTAAGGGAATTTCACTTCAGTATGCTACATCATATGATGCTACATTCAACGGATACCTTGATTCAGCAGCTTCAACTTTCTGGGCTGAGGGTCAGTCAGTTGACGATGCAATCGCTAACATCAAGGAGCAGGTTGCTAACGCTTACTCAGATATCACTATCGAGTAATCGAAGGTTTACTTGACAACTTGAAAAAGTTATAAAATTTAATGGTTATGCACCGGATGTATGTCCGGTGCATAATTTAAAAAAGCATATTACCACTGTTGGGCATTTTATAAAGCACACAGTATTCTTTAAGTTCATAACCCGAATTATAAGGCTCTTGTCTGCTTTATAAAATGTCTAACGGGGGATACGTGAAAGATATGTTTATCAGTTACAAAAAATAATAAGGTTGGGGAAGTGAAATCATGAAAAGAAAGACAGTCGAATATGGAAAATATGGATATATATTCATTGCTCCATTCTTCTTGGTGTTCTTATTATTCCAGTTATATCCATTGATATACACTTTCTATCTTAGTTTCGTTGAATACAGAATGAAAGACGGAAAATGGAACACTCCAAAGTTCTGTGGCTTTGACAACTATATGGCTATGTTGACAAAGACAGACTTTAAGACCGGCCAGAAGGTATGGTTCAACACATTGCCAATGAATTCTATCAAGAATACATTGATTATCTGGATAATTAACTTTATCCCACAGATCCTTTTAGCTTTGCTTTTGGCAGCATGGTTTACGGATACTGTTGTTAAGTTAAAGGGACAGGGCACATTTAAAGTATTGATGTTCTTACCTAACATCATTACTGCTTCATCTATCGCCGTATTGTTCTACAACTTATTTGCTAATCAGGGACCTGTTACCATCTTACTTAGAAATATGCACGTCATTTCAGAGAAGTACAACTTTATGGAGAGCAAGACTGCAACCATCGGTATTATCGCCTTTATGCAGTTCTGGATGTGGTATGGTAACTCTATGATTATCCTTATAGCAGGTATACTTGGTATCAATCCATCGCTTTATGAGGCAGCCATGGTTGACGGTGCAAGCGGAAAGCAGCAGTTCTTCAGTATTACACTGCCACTGCTTAGACCGATTCTCGAGTTCTCACTCGTTACATCAGCAATCGGTGGTCTTCAGATGTACGATATACCATCGCTTTTCAATGTTACAAATACAGGTATCGGACAGCCTGACCGTGTATCCCATACGGTTACAATGCAGATTAGAGAGTTTGCAAGCTCCTCTAACCCTGACTATGGTAAGGCAGCCGCTATATCAGTAATATTGTTTATCGTTACTTTAATAATAAGCTTAATCTTCTTTGTTGTTACACGTGAAAAACAACCAAAGCAGAAGCATGCTGTAATTAGATAGGGGGTGCGTAGATAATGGCAGCAAAACCGGAGGTTGGAATAGATGCTAGCTACGCATCTAAAATAAGAGCAAAGAAAATATTCAGAACAATTATCTGTGTACTTCTTTGTATAATGAGTATATTTCCTTTCTATATAATGATAGTAAATACTACTCTTTCATCAGATACTATTAAACATGGTATCCATCTTATACCTGGTAACAAGCTCGTAAGCAACTTTAAGGGTATGCTTGATAGAACTGCAGGTAAGGGTACTACAGTATGGCAGGCTATGTGGCACAGTGTAATTATCGCTGTTCCGGCAACGATTTTACAGGTTTATTTTGCTACACTTACTGCTTACGGTCTTACTGTTTACCAGTTCAGACTCAGAAATATGGCTTGGTCATTTATCATGGCAATCATGATGATTCCTGCACAGGTTTCAATCATCGGTTTCATGAACTTAATGATTAAGATAAACTTATACAATACTTACTGGCCACTTATTATCCCTGCTATCGCTGCACCATCTACTGTTTACTTTATGAAGCAGTACATGTCCAGTGCTCTTTCAGTAGAGATCATAGAGGCAGCCAGAATAGACGGTTCAGGAGAATTTGCTACATTTAACAAGATAGCACTTCCACTCATGAAGCCGGCTATGGCTACACAGGCAATATTCGCTTTCATAGCATCATGGAATAACCTGTATACACCTACAATGATGATTTCAGATAACAGAAAGTATACACTTCCAATGTTCATTACAGGACTTAAGTCAGACTCAATCAGAACTGACTACGGTTTCGTATATGTAGGACTTACTTTAACAGTATTCCCACTCTTGGTCGTATACTTCGCATTATCAAAGTACATCATCGCCGGTGTTGCACTCGGTGGTGTTAAGGAATAAACGCGTAGTATTGAGCCACGCAAATATATAAAAAAGGTCTGTTCATGCTTACATGAAACAGGCCTTTTTTATATATTTATGCGGCGAAAGCCGTGAGCTTGCCAAACAAAGTTTGGCAAGAAGCGAGATAAATATGAATATGTTGAAGAAAGTGTGAAAAACCTTGACGATAGCTTTCAAAAAGATTAGAATGATAAAGTATTTATATTGATATTTTTTTGGAGGAAGATATGAAAGGTAAATTAAAAAAAATAATAGTGTGTGCAGTGACAATAGCTATGACGTCGACACTTTTATTTGGTTGCTCGGGAAAAAAGGATAATAAGAAGAATGATGTTGTTTATACCAAGGAAGAGGCTTCTACAACGAAGGCGATGGTCATAGGTGATTATGATGTATATATGGACGAGCTTATGATATACGCTATTCAGGAGATAACATTATATGGAGTAACTCCTGATATGATAGAAGCAGACGAGAAAACATACAAGGAACAGACACTTGCTTTGGCAAGGGAAACTAAGATATTGTATGATGTAGCATTGCACAACAATGTTGAATTAAATGATGATGATATCGCCGCAAGGGATAAGCTTATTAACAGCTTTAAGTCTGTTATTCCTGAAGAGGTTTTTGAAAAGTATGGTATATCTGATGAAGTTATAGAAAAAGTTTTTACCGAAAGAACTTATGTTGAAAAGTTTGAAAATGATATAAAAAATAAAATGGGTAAGGACATTTCAGATGACTTAACTGAAGCCTACAAGGATTATAATTTTCAGAAGCTTTATTATATGGTTTTTCCTACTATAGAGGTTGATGAGGACGGTAATCCTGCAACTGATTCGGAGGGCAATTATATTGAAGCATCCGATGAAAAAAAGGAAGAAGCAAAGGATAATGCACAAAAAGCTGCTGATGAGATTAATTCAGGTAAGGATTGTAAGGATGTTGCGGAAAGCTATGGGGTATCGAATTATTGTTCTGAAATGAACGGATATGTTGGTGCATATTCAGAAGAAATGAATGAGGCCTTAGATAAGCTACAAGCAGGAGAGTGCACGGAAATTATAGATAGCGATCTTGGATATGTTATTATTGCCGTTTTGTCAGATCATGATTCGGATTTACAGGAAAGCTATGTTTACTCTGTTGCAAATGATTATCTAAACGACCAGTATGAAAGTCTTCGAAATGATTGGCTTGCGAGCATTCCTGTTGACGTAGAAAATGATATGGAAGGTGATGCATGGGAAAAGTATTCCATGAAGGATCTTTCGCAGATACTAAATGATGCCGGTATTGTAATGCCTGCTGTATCGCAGTAAACTTCTGTTTATCGCAGTAAGACAGATATCAGGTTGGTTAATATACTGAACAAAGAAAGCAGGCGGTTTATGTAACTCACATAGCTTCCTAAATCA
>CADAKQ010000044.1 GCA_902788555.1 uncultured Lachnospiraceae bacterium | reverse complement strand
TACCGAAACGTCTCGGTCTGGTAAACAGTGTGACTACTCCGCCTTTTTCTATAACGTCATAAATGAGCATTGTCTTATCAACGTAATACATATCATCATATATAAATTCTTTGTAATCCTCATATCCAATTCCAATCTTTTTCACGATATACACCTCATGAAAACACTAAAATCATTATTAACGCTTTCCTAAACTCTAACACAAAAAGGCTGAAATATCAATAAAAACAAAGGACCATGCAACCATCAAAACAAGGACCATGCAACCATCTTTTAAGATAGTTACATAGTCCTTTGATGTTTATATATTCTTTTTTATATATGCAATTATATGATTATCCGGTATGCTATTTTATCTTTTTCTTTCTGAGTGTCAGAATATATAACAAAGTAGGATGAGAACTTATCCACGCTTATGGTAATAATAGCTCCTGTTCCCTCTGCCAGTACCATTGCAACACCATCATTCACACGGACAATCCGGCAGAAACCTTTTTAAAAACGATATGTTCAAATCTAACTATTTTTTTAAGTTCATCCCAATCCACAGCAAGCCTTCTTCATCCATTCCTGCATATGTAATAAATTACTCCTAACGATATCAGCAAAAGAAGAATGTACTTTATCTCACATAATTAGTTTCAAGTCATCATTTAATTACCTATAAACCATATCAATCCAATAATTCTTATAGGTAATTTTCAAAGCTAAACTACCTATCATCTGATATTTTTACCTATAAGACCCTTGTAATATGTAATCTTATAGGTAAATCACAAACTTCAACCACTTGAAACATGATTATTTTACCTATAAGGCATCCTACAATCTGCTATTTTATAGGTAAATTCTAAATTTCTCTACTTGTCGGCAGGAATCTCATCCTTTATGTAGCAGGAAAATACATCCTCAACCTTTTCCTTCTTTAGCTTCGGAGTGATAACACTTATAACAGGTACGATAACAAGACCTGCAAGCATTGCAAAGGCTCCGCAGTTAATAGGTGACTGTAAAACCTCCGGGAAGCTTGGACGCCAGAATAAATTGGCTGTCATAATACCAGCACCGAAGATGAAGTTTATTACAACTGCAAGCTTGGTAACACCCTTCCAGTAAAGGCTGTAGATAAACGGAGCAAGGAATGCTCCTGCGAGAGCTCCCCATGATACACCCATAAGCTGAGCGATAAAGGTAACATTATTCTTATACTGTATAACAGCTATAACTGCTGAAATTGCTATAAATATAACTATGAATACTCTCATAATAAGAACCATAGTCTTATCCTTAGGCTTCTTGATAATTGTACCTTTAATTAAATCAAGCGTAAGCGTGGAGCTTGAAGTAAGTACAAGTGATGAAAGTGTAGACATGGAAGCTGAAAGTACAAGTATTACAACTATCGAAATAAGGAATGGTGAAAGTTTCTCAATCATTCCCGGAATAATTGCATCAAAGCCCTTGCCTGCCACATCAACACCACTTATTCTTCCGAAACCGCCGAGGAAATAACATCCACCGGCAACAATAAGTGCAAATATAGTTGATATAACTGTTCCTGTCTGAACCGACTTCTCACTCTTAATGGCATAGAATTTCTGAACCATCTGAGGAAGTCCCCATGTACCAAGTGAAGTAAGAATTACTACACATAAAAGTCCAAAAGGATCCGGTCCGAAGAAGGAATTAAACACACCCGGAGTTTCGGATACGGCAGGGTCAGTTACATTTGCAAGCTCATTTAAGGATGCCATAAATCCACCATGTGAATTAAGTACTGCTGCTATAACCGCAACTATACCGACAAGCATTATGATACCCTGTATAAAATCATTTATGGCAGTGGCCATATATCCACCAACGATAACATATACTCCTGTAAGAACCGCCATAGCAACTATACAAACTGTATAGTCGATATTAAATGCCATACCGAAAAGTCTTGAAAGACCGTTGTAAAGGGAAGCAGTATATGGGATTAGGAAGATAAATACTATAAGTGAAGCACATATTTTAAGTCCCTTTGAGTCAAATCTGTTTCCAAAGAAGTCCGGCATCGTAGCACTGTGCAGATGCTGTGTCATGATTCTTGTTCTTCTTCCAAGGATAGCCCACGCAAGAAGGGAACCGATAATCGCATTTCCAAGTCCTATCCATGTTGATGCAAGACCAAACTTCCATCCAAACTGTCCGGCATATCCTACAAATATAACCGCTGAAAAATATGAGGTTCCGTAAGCGAATGCCGTAAGCCAAGGTCCTACATTTCTTCCGCCTAATACAAAACCGCTTACATCTGTTGCATGCTTTCTGCAGTATACTCCGACTCCTATCATAATGCCGAAGAATAATACAAGCATAAGTATCTTTGTTACCATTGTTCTTACCTCTCTCAGTATAATTTTGTGTAAATCAAGTTGTTGCCACGTTAAATCAAATGATACATCTTTATTAAATATATAAAATGAATCGTCACGTTATCGCGTTACGCTTTAACGCATTAAAGCAACAACATAACAATTATGCCACACTCTTCCCAATCTGTCAATAACAAAAACAGCCGGTCTTTTTGACCGGCTGTCCCTTTATCAGATGAATGTAAGTAATTCATCAACCTCTTTACGCGGCGTTGGATTAACCTCTGCCTCAGGATATCCGATTGGAATAAGTGTTGCTACCGTTTTACCCTCTTCAAGACCAATTATCTCTGCCACCTTAGCATCATCAAATATTCCTAAGATACAGCTTCCTACTCCCTTTTCATGTGCCGCAAGACAGAAGGTCTGTGCAGCAATACCTGCATCAAACATCTCCCAGCCTGCCCCCTTACCGGTACTAAAGCTACCGTCTCTCTCATAACCGCATCTTTTATTAATCTGTGCAATTATGACAAGCTTATCACACTTACTGATTATACCTTTGTTATGCTCAAAGCCAAGTGTAGCCTCGACAGCTATCCTTTCCAAAAGTGACTTATCCTCAACCACGATATAACGAATAGTCTGAGAATTCTTCCACGTAGGTGCCATACGTGCCACATCGATAATTTCCTTAATTGTTTCCCTGCTTACAGGCTCCTCCTTATAAGCTCTGATACTTCTTCTTGTCTTAATACATTCTACTGCGTCCATACCATTCTCCTTGTAATAATTTTTATATTTTAAAGACCATTTAATGTCTTACAAAAAACGTACAGATATTTTTCAAAACGTATCATATATAATTCATATTAACTTGAAATAAAATAAAATCTATGCTAATCTAACCTAAGTGTAAGTCAGATGAGTGGTTGCGGCTGCATATATGCAGGTGAGGAAAGTCCGGGCTTCATAGGGCAGGATGCCGGATAACGTCCGGTGGAGGTAACTCCCAGGCTAGTGCAACAGAAATAAACCGCCGATTTATCGGTAAGGGTGGAAAGGCGAGGTAAGAGCTCACCGCTGGACTGGTAACAGGACAGGCTCTGTAAACCCCATCCGAAGCAAGGTCAAACAAAAGACTATACGGCTGCCCGTCGTGTCTTTAGGTAGACCGCTTGAACCTTACGGTAACGTAAGGTCTAGATAGATAATCACTCTCGACATAACCCGGCTTATAGTCTGACTTACACTATAAATCATCTAAGCTAAATACAAATTCTTATATTTAATTAATCCGGCAACAAATAACAGCCTTATTATTTAACTAACCCCCAGACCAAATCTTATTCTGTGTCTGTTAATATCATTCCACATAATACAATGGTCAATAAGGCTTATGGAGAGTCTCGGATATTTTGCAATTAGCTCATCCCGTCTAATAATTCCATCCATAACATCACGAATCAAATCTCTCATATTAACAAGTATTGCCTCATGCATCTCGTCACCAAATAAACCAATTATAAATTTGCTTCTGCATGGAAGCATAAAATACATATCATAATATTTATCAAATATGTCTTCACATTCCAGATAATCACTTATCATATCAAACACCTCATTCTTTTCAGAATTAGGTATACCTGCATGTCTTGCCGTAAGCATCTGACATTGCAGCTTAAGATCAAACGAATCATCCATGAATTCATTAAATGTATCTAAACCATACGAAAAGAACACATCCCTATACATCTCGAGATGCATACGCTCCTTGTACTGGCTCTTATTCATAATCATCCACATTACATCATCAAAATTATCCGTCTCATCACCATATATCAAGGAATATGTGCAGTACACAACTATAGAAAGCATATAGTCCTCGATATCACTTTCATTTCCCGTAAAAAACCTGAGAGATCTAAGCTTAGCACCAAGACTCCTATAATCATTTTCACTAAGTTCCAAATCACTGATTATACGAATCTTACTCATTTGTCCTTCAAAATACTTCTGCATCTGCAAAAGGTTTATCTTACTACCATCATTCATAGGCCCTCCTCCTTTCACCTATATCCATCACGTACAACTTGCCAATAGTAAAATAAGCTGTTCTTACAGAATAGTCCCCCAACTATGCTTCAGCTATATATATTTAATTGTAAATCACGCACATTCTAACTAAATATTATTATACATCATATATATCAATCTGTCACTAAACTTTTTCACACAAAAAAATTTTATTGTAGGATATGTTAGTATTCTATAGATACTAAGTTTTTAATTGGGAGTGAACCATATCACACTATGCCGGAATCTTATCGTTAAAATAAATGTCGTACCAGATTAAAAACATATATACTGTCCAGATTTTTTTGCTCATATCCTGCTTGCCGGATTTGTGTCTGTCAAGCATAGCAACAAGCCTGTCCGTATAAAAGAATCGCTCTGCTGCCTCACTTGTAAAGGATTCCTTAAGCTTTGCATAGCAGTCATCCTGTCTTAACCATTTTGCTATAGGTACAGGAAAGCCGAGTTTTTTCTTAGATGCTACTTCTTTAGGAAGATACTTGTTAGCACATTCCCTGAACGCATATTTTGTTGTCTTATCATGTATCTTAAATTCCGTAGGAATTCTTCTTGCAGTTTCAAAAAGCACCTTATCAAGAAACGGTACTCTTGATTCAAGAGAGTGGGCCATACTCATCTTATCCGCCTTAAGAAGTATGTCTCCTATAAGCCAGAAATTCATATCTATATACTGCATCTTTGTTACATCATCGTAACCTGCTTTTTCTGCCTTATCATAAAAAGCACCGGTTATGTCCTGAATGTATTTTTTTGACATTCCCTTTGGAAGCTTCATTATCTTAGAAGCTTCCTTTTCGTTAAATCTAAATGCGTTTCCAACGAAACGTTCACGAAGCGGGGTACATCCTCTTATAATAAAGTTTTTTCCTTTAACATTCGGTCCAATTTGTGCTATGCCCTTCATCACCATCTTTACCGGCTTTGGTATCTTCTTAAATGCCTTTAAAGAAAAAGGTTCGTGGTAGATATTGTATCCTCCGAAAAATTCATCTGCACCCTCTCCGGATAAAACAACCTTAACCTGCTTGGCAGCCTCTCTGTCTACGAAGTAAAGTGCGATACACGAAGCATCAGCTAAAGGCTCATCCATATGATACTGAACCTTAGGCAAAACCTCCCAGTACTCGTCAGAGGTTATAGTTTTATCATAGTTTTCAAGCTTAAGCTTTTTAGATAGCTTCTTTGCATAATCTATCTCTGCATATCCATCATTCTCAAAACCGACTGTGAAGGTTTTTGTTCCGCTGTAGCGTGCCACGAGGTAGCTTGAATCAACACCGCTTGATAAAAGCGATGCAACCTCCACATCACTAATCATATGATAATCAACAGAATCCTTGGTTGCCTCATCTATACGTTTAACCCATTCATCCTTCGTGAGTCCCTTTTGGGGCTCAAAGGTAGGTTCAAAGTATCTTGTTATCTCCAGCTTTCCGTTCTGAAACACCATATAGTGCCCCGGCATAAGCTTGTAGATTCCCTTGAAAAATGTCTCCGGAAGAACCGAATACTGAAATGTAAGATAAGCCTGAAGCGCTTCAAGGTTTACCTCTTTTTTATACTCCGGATACTCAAGTATACTCTTTATCTCAGAGCCAAAGACAAGATTGTTATTTATAAGTCCATAATAAAACGGCTTAATTCCAAAATGATCTCTTGCTCCGAAAGCAAGCTTTTTCTTTTTATCCCATATTACAAACGCAAACATACCCCTTAAATGATTTACAAGGTCTGTTCCGTATTCCTCATATCCATGTATCAGAGTTTCGGTATCGGAATTATTTTGAAACTCATAGCCCTTATCCATCAGCTCCTTTCGAAGCTCCTTATAGTTGTATATCTCCCCATTAAATACAACCGTAACGTCCTTTGCCTGATTGGACATAGGCTGGGAACCATTATCAAGATCTATTATACTTAATCTTCTGAAGCCAAGATAGATGCCATCATCTATATATTGTCCATCCGAATCCGGTCCCCTGTGAATAATCTTATTCATCATGTTTGTAAGTACATCTTTGTAACTGTCGTTTTTCTCCCCTGTAAAACCACAAATTCCACACATAGCACATGTCATCCTTTCAGTTTTCTAGCTATACACCAAAGCAGCCTCCACCCACAAACTCGCGTATAATAGAGTTCTTAGGTATATTGGTCACCTCAAGTCCTACAAAATAATCAAGGAACTTAAGCAACCTTTTTGCCTCGTAATACTCGAAGCTGTCTCTCGGTACAGCAAATAAAAGCGGTTCAGCATATTGTTTTATCACACTTAACTCATGAATTAATGCAGAGTTAAACATAACATCTGCCTCCTCCTGAAACGGAAAAATGTATTTTTCCTCTCCGCGTCTTACAGATGGCCACATGGATATGGTTCTTTGTGCGTCATTGCCCCTAGTTCTTGCATCACGCACAATTCGCCTTATAAGTCGACCGTCCGTAGTAGGTATGCGGTTATGCTCATCTATATTAATCTGAGTTAGTGCACTAATGTAAATCTTAAATTTACTTTCATCCGGAAGTTCCTTAGTCATCAGTGGGTTAAGAGCATGTATTCCCTCTGCAACAAGTACATCTCCTTTATTCAGCTTTAACTTCTTACCCTTGTACTCCTTAAGTCCTATCGTAAAATTAAAGGTTGGAATTTCAATTTCTTCTCCGTTTATCAGTTTCTTCATATCTGAATTAAAAAGCTTTAAATCCATAGCTTCTATACATTCAAAATCATAGTTTCCGTTTTCATCCTTCGGAGTTTCATCCCTGTTTACAAAATAATTATCAAGCTCAAGCGGATACGGTCTTAAACCATGTGCTCTAAGCTGCACACTAAGTCTGTGTGAAAATGTTGTCTTTCCGGACGAGCTTGGTCCGGCTATAAGTACAATCTTTCTGCCATCATTTTTTATCATCTCGGCGATATCTGCAATCTGCTTTTCCTGAAGTGCCTCCTGTGCAAGCATAAGCTCTTTAATATCACCTGTTGTTATCGAATTATTAAGCTCACCTACAGTATTGACATTTAACATCCTTCCCCATTCATCAGATGTCTTAAGAACATCAAAAAGTTTTTTCTGAGGCTTAAATTCCGGTATGACACTATAATCCTTTTTATCCGGTGCCATAAGAACAAAGCCCTCATCATAAGTAAATAAATCAAAGCAGGTAAGATATCCTGTAGAATAAACCATATAACCGTAAAAATAATCTTCATATCCGTCCAGATTATAAATATTTACCTTCGAAGCACGTCTATATTTGAAAAGATTGGCTTTATCAAATCTTCCCTGTTTTTCAAATCTTGTAATCGCATCTTCAACACTTATGGACATCTTGTAAATTCTTATATTCTCCTTTACAAGCTCCATCATCCTGTCCTTAACCCTGATAATCAGCTCATTATCCGGCTTTATAGCCTCATTATCCTTAAGACGGTTTATAAGCTTGCAGTAGTATCCTGTTCCCATCGAATAAAGCACATTTACGGCATAATCCTTTTTTGTTTCCAAAATATCCGCAAAAGCCTTTACCATAAGAAGCGTAAGACTTCTTCTGTATGTATCATATCCCATAACTGAGCCCCTTGTTATAAGCTCAATATGACAGTTCTTTTTCAGCTTCCTGCCAAGCTCGGTAAGCTTCCCGTCCATCATCGCAAGAAGAAACTCATGCTCTTCATCATGTACAAACTCATCTATAAATTCCTTTACGGAAATATCTTTATCAACAGTATACTTTTTGTCACTCATATTAACAGTTATCTTATCCATTAAATCCCCCTGATATTCTTCATATATTCATATATACACAGACATTTTTATCTAAAAACACTATACTACCTCGAACGGTACTCCCACATCAAGAATTTCCATATCTACTCCTATAAGAAAATCCTTAAGATAATTATACATATATGTCATAAAAATCTTTTCTATGCCATAATGTGATGCATCAATTATGGTAAGCCCCGCCTCAACCGCATCAATTCCGTCATGGTGTCCTATATCACCTGTTATAAGACAGTCGGCTTTCTTTGCAAGAGCTTCACCTATTACACTTTTTCCCGAACCGGGACAAATAGCAACTTTTTCTATTTTTGTCTCTCTGTTTCCATATATAATCACATTATTCAAATCAAATGTTTCTTTTACTGATTGAGAAAGCCCATATAAATCGTATGTTTTATCTAAAAGCCCTATCTCACCTATCCCTTCGCCATTTAAGGTTTCCTCCAAAACCTCAGTATTTTTGAGTCCGAGTAAACTTGCAGCTTCCTTTCCCATACCTCCTTTAGTATCAAAGTTAGTATGCATGGCATAATAGCATACTCCTGCTTCCGCAAGAGAAAGGATTTTATCTCCCAAAACCGAATTATCATTTATTTTCTTTACACTCTTAAAAATCATCGGATGATGCGAAACTATCATATCAAATCCGTTTTTAACAGCATAGTCACATACCGCTTTCGTTGCATCGACCACAAGAAGCAGCTTTTTTATCTCTTTACTTCCTCGCCCTACCAAAAGTCCGACATTGTCCCAGTCAAGTGCATACTCCGGTGGTGACTGTCTGTCAAGTATCTTAACAATCTCACTGCAAAGCATATATTTACTCCTTATAACCTGTTAGTGTATATGTAATGTAAAACTAATCCTTGTTTATCTTATCCAGAGCCATTTTTATATAGCTTATATCCTTTGATAAAGACTCTGCTTTTTTTAATGCATTTTCTGTTCCCGATTTATTTAAATCATAAATAAGCTTTTTGTTTTTTTTATATTTATCATCAAGAAAGGTCTTTAACAGCCTGTCTTTTTTTTGTATAAGTATACGTCCGTATAAAAGCTCTTCCTCTGAATATGGCTCATCCTCTCCCGGCAAAGCCTTAATTACAACATAATACTTGCCCTCATCAAGTACCATGGTTTCATCTGTTATCACATATTTTAAGTCAATAAGATATCTTCTTATTCTTTCCGGTTCCGACTGTGGCTGTAGTATGAGCGTTATTTTGTTATCCGTATGAAGCTTACCACGCTTTAAAATGTCAACCATAAGTCCACCGCCCATACCGGCTATGATAGCGGTTTGAGCTTCCTTTGTCATAAGTCCATCAAATCCGTCAGAAAGCCTTATATCTATTTTGTCACAGACTCCATATAAGCTTACATTTTTTTTTGCTATTTCTAACGGACCTTTTCTTAAATCCATCGCAATAACCCTGTCAAAATTTCTTTCTTTTACAAGGTAGATGGATATCAGCGCATGGTCGCAACCTATGTCACAGGCTGTTTTTCCCTCCGCCATATCTGCAATAGCCTGCATGCGGGGAGATAATTTTATATTAGACATACTTTTTTACCTGCTTAGTTATTTTCATCAAGATAATCCTTAAGCTTTCTGCTTCTGCTCGGATGTCTCAGCTTTCTTAATGCCTTTGCCTCTATTTGTCTTATACGCTCTCTGGTAACATTGAATTCCTTACCGACCTCTTCAAGGGTTCTTGCCCTTCCGTCATCAAGACCAAATCTTAGTCTTAAAACCTTCTGCTCTCTCTCTGTAAGAGTTCCAAGCACATCGACAAGCTGTTCCTTAAGAAGCGTAAATGCTGCAGCCTCAGCAGGTACGGGAACATTTTCATCCTGAATAAAATCTCCAAGATGGCTATCCTCTTCTTCACCAATAGGAGTTTCAAGTGAAACCGGTTCCTGAGATATTTTTAAAATCTCCCTTACTCTGTCAACAGGTATATCCATCTCCTCAGCTATTTCCTCAGGAAGAGGTTCTCTTCCAAGCTCCTGAAGAAGCTGTCTTGAAACTCTGATAAGCTTATTTATGGTCTCAACCATATGAACAGGTATACGAATTGTTCTTGCCTGATCTGCTATTGCTCTTGTTATAGCCTGCCTAATCCACCATGTTGCATAGGTTGAAAACTTATATCCCTTTCTGTAATCAAATTTTTCAACAGCCTTGATAAGTCCGAGATTTCCCTCCTGTATTAAATCAAGGAAAAGCATACCTCTTCCCACATATCTTTTTGCAATACTTACAACAAGACGAAGGTTTGCCTCGGCAAGCTTCTTTTTAGCTGCCTCCCCTTCTTCTCCGCCTTCCTCCATCTTCTTTGCAAGCTCTATTTCTTCCTCTGCTGAAAGCAGCGGAACCTTTCCTATTTCCTTAAGATACATTCTGACAGGGTCCTCTATACTTACGCCATCCGGAACAGTTAAATCAAGATGTTCCACATCGACATCCATATCCTCTTCTTCAGCAGCAAGAAGCAGATCATCCGGCTCCTCATCGTCATCATCAGCCGTAATATTAAGAACGTCTACGTTATGCGCCTCAAGATAGTCAAAAATCATAGTCATTCTCTCAGTATTAAGCTCAATTTCCTTACAATCCTTAAAATGATCTATAATCTCAGTATCCTCTATAACGTTTTTCTTCTTTTTTGCCATCTCAAGAAGCTCGTTCATCTTAGCTTCAAACTTTTCTTTTATTTCATCATTGTCCTGTATCTGACCTTCCTCCTGAAGAACTACCTCTTCCTTTGGCGTTTCTTTTACTTTCTTTTTTCTCTCTGCCATTTTAACAATATCCTCCCATAGTGATAATATTTTAACCATTATTTAATGAAATATGTAACTTTGCTATTCCCGCCTTTGTCATAACAAGCTCCTGAAAGCTTTTTGCATCATCGGTGCATTGTGGAAGTTTCCACTCGATAAAGCTTAATTTTGTCTTTTTAACCAAGTCATTTATTGCCTTTTCCTTTTCATCCTCTTCCATTTCAAAAGGAAGCTCTGTCTGCATAATCGAGGCAACCAGCCTCTGCTTTTCCACATCATCATATACATTCAGAATACTTGCCGGTTTAACCGTTCCCGTTTCCTTGTACTGATTAAATAATTCATGAGCAACAGGCTTTATGTCCTCCTCATAGAAATCCTCCTCGTCTATTATTCCTTCGAGAATTTTAAAAAGCCTTGTATCATTTATCATCCACGTTAAAAGAAGCTTTTGCGGCTTATTCTTATCCGGTGAGCTTCTTGCCTGACGGGTTCTTTCCGAGGTTAATTCATTTTGCAAAGGCGCCCCTGACTCTTTGGTCCCGGCATTTAGCTCAAGCGTTCCATATTTTGTAACCATAGACTTAAGACCATCCCTGTCCAGATTATACTTATCTGAAACTGCTTCTATGTAGCTGTGTCTTGCTATCGGTTCCTCTATATATGAAAGGCGCTTAGCTGCTTCCTTTGTAAATTTAACCTTTTCCTCCGGATCCTTTAAATTAAATCCGCCTGCTATGGTATCTATCTCAAATACCGTTCCGGTAACGGCATCCCGAATTCTTTCCTCATATGCTTCTTTACCCAGATTTTTTATAAACTCATCCGGATCCTTGTAAGGCTTCATATCTATAACTCTGGTTGTAAGTCCAACCTCTCGCAGAATTCCTATCGCCTTAAGTGTAGCATTGGTTCCTGCACCATCACTGTCATACGCAAGATATACCTCGTCAGTGTATCTTTTTATAATACCTGCCTGTCCAATCGTAAAAGCCGTTCCAAGTGATGCTACAGCATTATCAAATCCGGCCTGATGCATGGCTATAACATCCATATAGCCCTCACAAATAATAATTCCTCTTTTTTTTGAACGTCTTGCAATACTCATTGCAAAAAGATTGTGGCTTTTATCAAATACAGCAGTTTCCTTTGTATTAAGATACTTTGGCTTTGCATCACCAAGCACCCTTCCGCCAAAGGCAATTACCTTACCGTTTATATCCGTAATCGGAACCATGACTCTGTTCCAAAACTTATCAACTGCTCCTTTTTTCTCACTTATCTCAACGAGTCCCGAATCCTTTAGCTGCTCATCGGTATATCCCTTTTTCTTCAAATACAGATAAAGGTCATTTGGATATATATCAGAATATCCCATACCGAAATTATTTATAGTCTCTTCCGAAAAGCCTCTTTCCTTAAGATATTCTCTCGCAGCCTTACCATGCTCGGTTTTTGTAAGCAGATAATGAAAGTATGCTGCAGCGGTTTTATTCATATCCCTTAGCATTACCTTATAGTTTTCTTTGGCCTTTTGTTCCGAAGAAAGCTCCTGTTCCGGAAGATTGTACCCACACCTTTGGGCAAGCATCTTTACTGCCTCAGGAAATGAGTAATTCTCGTATTCCATTATAAATGTATAAACATTTCCACCAACACCACACCCAAAGCAGTGATACATCTGCTTATCGCGACTCACATGAAAGGATGGTGTCTTTTCATGATGAAACGGACAGCATGCCATATACGAATTCCCCTTATGCTTTAAACTTACATATCCGCCTATAACATCTACTATATCATTTCTGCTTCTTACTTCTTCTATAACATCATCAGAATAATAAGCCATTTTCTGATACTCCTCTTAAAAACATTAATATGCTATATAATCAATTATTTTACATATCTGTATGCTGCCAGGATTTTGGGATAAACAGTCTTTTTGCCATATTCACCGCATAATTATCCGTCATTCCCGCAATATAATCACATACCACTACAGCCTTATTCTCGCCATTTTCAATATAATTTATGTATTCCTGCGGCAGTCTTTCCGTATGCTCCATATAATTATTGAAAAGCATGCCTATCAAAGTTTCCGCTTTAATCTCTTCGCCCTTCGCAATCGGGTTAGTATATAAATCCTTAAACATAAAAACACGAAGCTCGGTAAATGCCTGCCCATAATCCTCCGGCATGGCTATAATCTCCTTATCTAAACTATAGGTAACCGTGGCATGTATAAGGCTGTTAATTCGATCTCTGGTCGAATGTCCCAGCATATCCGTACATTCCTTGGGCAAAAGCTCCTCGGTAAGCAGTCCTGCCCTTATACCGTCATCTATATCATGATTTACATATGCTATCTTATCCGAAATTCTTACTATATGTCCTTCAAGAGTAGCCGGATTACAGCTTGTCTTATGATTTATAATTCCGTCTCTTACCTCCCACGTAAGATTTAGACCCTTTCCATCCTTCTCCAGCTTGTCAACCACTCTTAGGCTCTGTTCATTGTGTAAAAAAGGCCTGTCAATATAATCCTTGGCGTATCGGGTTAAAGCTCTTTCACCGGCATGTCCAAAAGGCGTATGTCCCAGATCATGTCCGAGTGCTATCGCCTCGGTTAAATCTTCATTTAACCTCAGGGCTCTTGCTATCGTCCTTGCTATCTGGGCAACCTCAAGTGTATGTGTAAGCCTCGTCCTATAATGGTCATCGGGCGACAGGAAAACCTGCGTTTTATGCTTAAGTCTCCTAAAGGATTTTGAATGAATAATCCTGTCTCTGTCTCTTTGAAAATCTGTTCTTATGTCGCATTTTTCTTCTTCCCTCTGTCTTCCCTTACTTTCATCACTAAAGGAAGCACAGGTCCTGTAAATATCATGTTCTCTTTTTTCAAATTCTTCCCTTAAAAGCATAAATTCACATCCTTTTTTAGCAGGTATTATCAATATCTAAAATCTAAATATAAGTCCCCAATTTGTATTTTTCGACAACCACCACATTTATATTATTCTGCTAAAGTACTAAAATCCCTTTTTTATTTTTTAAACTTCTGTTTATCGCAGTATGGTGTGAGCGAAAATACTTATATATTTCACACCACTAATACTGTTTTAGCAGGAAACATATGAAAAAGGCTGATAC
>CADAKQ010000043.1 GCA_902788555.1 uncultured Lachnospiraceae bacterium | reverse complement strand
TATTTTTACAAATTAAAACCCTTATCGGATCATTGACCGGTAAGGGTTTTCTTTGTTGCAATCTAATTTGCAAACATATTTTTTAAAGCATCTATCAGACTTCCAAAGCTGAAAATACATACAAAAGCTATAAGTATAAGAGTGGCTATTCCGGTTATTGCTATATCTTTCTTTTGCTTATCATTCTTCGAATCCTGATACGCCGATTGTTCAGTAAAGATACCCAAATTGTATCTTTTTTAATTTTAATATTTAATTTTTACATGGAATGTGTTATTATGTTTAAGGCAAACGTGGGAATAATAAGAGGTCACTATGGATTATGAGGCATTATTAAAAAAAGCTGAAGATATTGCGACAGAGGCACACAAAGGACAGTTTGACCGGTGCGGGGTTGAGTACATTAACCATCCGAGAACCGTTGCTTCTTATTTGGATGATATCAAGGAAAAGATAGTTGCATGGCTTCATGATACCATTGAGGATACCGATGTAACGGATGAGGATTTAAGACCTGTTTTCGGAGATGAGATTACGGATGCAGTTGTTGCGCTTACAAAGTTAGAGGGTGAGGATTATTTCGATTATATCAACAATTTAATCAAAAATCCTCTTTCTGCAAGAGTGAAAATTGCAGACTTGACCCATAACATGAAGCCTGAACGGATTTTACATCCTACTAAAGAGGATTATGAACGCTTGGAAAAGTATAAAAAAGCGTATGAGATTGTTAGTAACTCACTTAAAGAAAAAACTTAATAAATAATAATTTGCTTCTGTGGCTCAGTTGGTAGAGCGTCGCATTCGTAATGCGTAGGTCGTGGGTTCGAGTCCCATCAGAAGCTTTGGGCAATTTATAATAAATGCATTTAGGAGGGGATAAGTATGGAGGTTGCAGAAATGACAGAAAAAGAAATTCAGAGCATTAAAATGTCCACGTTGTATGAACTGAGACTTATCTTCACAAAAGGAGAAAAGAAAGAATATACAACAGAGGAGATAGTTGAGCTTTTGGACAAGATTGCGACAGCTAAAGAACAAAAGTGAGAGTGACTACGATAAAAGCGGTATTATTACCGCTTTTATTGTTATTTTTTATATTTTGTGTATAATGTACTAAGAGGCATTTAATATAAAAATAATTTTTAAGGGGGTAACAAAAAATGTATCAGATTAACAATTTATTTGACAACAAAAATATGACATGTATAAGTCAGCTTGGTCAGTACAGGGTGTTTGAGCACCAGCAGGATTTGTCGGTAACTCCGGCAACTGCCGCTACACAGTATTTTGCTGCAAAGATGAATGTAAGAAAAAGACAGGTACTTATCGAGCTTAACAATACTGCTGCCAAGGTTCAGGCAGGTGCTATGCAGTGGATGATTGGAAATGTATCAATGACCTCAGGTGTAAAACCGGGTAACTTTTTAGGTAAGATGGTAAGTGCAGCCGTTACAGGTGAAACCGTTGCTAAGCCTGAGTATGTCGGACAGGGTTATGTTATGCTTGAGCCTACATATAAGCATATAATTATGATTGATGTTTCACAGTGGGGTTCAATAGTTCTTCAGGACGGACTTTTTCTTGCGTGTGACAGCAACCTTCAGGATAAGGTGGTTGCAAGAAGTAATCTTTCCTCAGCAGCACTTGGAGGAGAGGGATTGTTTAATTTGAGTCTTGCGGGGCAGGGCATAGCAGTTCTTGAAAGTCCGGTTCCACAGCAGGAGCTTATAGCATTTAATCTTCAGGATGATGAGGTTAAGATAGACGGCAATATGGCGATAGCATGGTCAGGTTCGCTTTCATTTACAGTTGAGAAGTCATCTAAGAGTCTTATCGGTTCGGCTGTTTCAGGTGAAGGACTTGTAAATGTTTACAGAGGTACAGGAACTGTGCTTATGGCACTTACAGATAAGTAGGCTTTGCAAAGTTTTGTAAAATGATATTTAATTTTGGGATTAAGATAAAGACAAAAAAATCAAGCTAAAAGTATTATGATATAGAAGGCGAAAAAATGAGCAATAAAGACGAGCGTTATGACAAACTTGATAATACGGCAAATCTCTTTCCGATGATAGTCAGCGAAAGTATGAGCAATGTTTACAGGGTATCGGTTACATTGAAATATGATATCGTTCCGGACATTTTGCAAAAGGCACTGGATAAGGTTCTGCCATATTTTGATGTGTTTAATTCCAAGATGACAGAGGGACTTTTCTGGTACTATTTTGAGACCAACCACAATATGCCGCCGAAGGTTACCGAGGAGGATACCTATCCGTGCAGATTTATCAATCCGCATCTTAACAGGGATTATCAGTTTCGCGTGACGTATTATAAAAACAGAATAAATCTTGAAGTCTTTCATGCCGTTACCGATGGAAATGGTGCTCTTGCGTTTTTAAAGGAGATAACATATCAGTATTTAAGAGACAGGTATCCGGAGCTTAAGGAAGCTAACCACGATATCTTAAGTCCGGAGACCTCTCTTGACAGGGAAGACAGCTATGTAAAAAACTATAAACGCAGTAAAAAGAAGAAATATAAGAAAGAAAAGGCTTTTATTATAGAAGGAGAGAAGCTTCCGGAAACAGAGATAGGTATTATACACGGTTATATACCGGTCAAGGAGATAAAGGAGGTTTCCAAAAAGTATGGCGTGACTATAAACCAATATCTAATCGGCACATTTGCATGGGCGGTTTATAAGGAATGTATGAAATCGCAGCCAAGCAGAAAACCATTTTCAGCATGTGTACCGGTTAATTTAAGACCATACTTTGATTCGGGTACTCTTAAGAACTTTTTTGCAATAGTTTCTGCAACCTTTAGGCCGACTAAGGATAATTATACCTTTAAGGAGGTTTTGGATGAGGTTGCCGAAAGCTTAAGAAAGCAGATTACAAAGGAAAACCTTGAGGACATTATTTCCTACAATGTATCAAATGAGGAAAATAAATGGCTTAGAGCTGTTCCGCTCTTTATAAAGAGTATGGTTATGAAAAGAATTTATCTTGTATCGGCTAAGGCCAATACTACGACAGTAACCAATCTTGGTGTTATAAAGGTGGCACCGGGATATGAGGATTATATAGAAAAGTTTACGGCGGTGCTTTCCATGTCGCCGGGACAGAATATCAAGGCAACCGTATTTTCGTTTAATGAAACATTGGTATTTACCTTTAGTGCCAGCATCCTTGAAACCAATGTGCAAAAAGCCTTTTTCAGACATATGGTTGAGGATGGAATAAATGTAACGGTAGAAAGTAATGGTGCTTATTATGAATAAATGTAGAAAATGCAATATTGATATCATGGACGATTCGATTATCTGCCCCTTATGTAAAAATGTACTTGAGCTTTCAGAGGATATGAAGGACACTGACAATTTTGGAATGTATAAGTCGAAATCCATAAGCTATCCTGATATTGTAAAAAAGAGAAAATGGATAAAGTTTGTTATAAGGCTAAGCATATTTTTATCGATTATAGCAGAAATAATACTTGTTCTTATAAATTATGCAACCTACAAGGGCACACCATGGTCAGTTGTAACGGGTGCCGCACTTATATATATATGCTTTACGATATCTTATTCATTCCAGAGGTATGTAAGCCATCGTTCTAAGCTTGCGGTTCAGGTAATTGCCGCCATACCTCTCATTATGATTATAGACCATGTTTATGGAGGAAACGGATGGTCTATAAACTATGGAATACCGATTATGGTACTTGTTCTTGATTTGGTTGTGTTTATTTTATCCATGGTTAATTTTAAAAAATGTCATGTGTATCTTATGGTGCAGCTTACTGGAATAGTAATGAGTCTTATATGCAGCATATTTGTTATATTGGGCAATTATAAGGTGAAAATGCTTTCAATAATTGCAACTGTGGTTTCTGTTATAATATTTATGATAATAGTTTTCCTCGGTGAAAAGCGCTCTACCAGTGAGCTTGCGAAACGTTTTCGCATTTGATGAAAAAATAAGTGGCTGCGATGCCGACATACAAATAATAATTTAGGAGACAAATATGGAAACAAGCTTACGTGCGAAGATGGTTATAACTCTTATTGCGGAATTTAATAAGAGTAATTATCTCCGTACCCACTTAAGAGAAGAAAAAAGAACAGATAGTGATTTGGATAAAAATTTCAGATATCCGGAGCACCTTTCAAAAGAAAGAATTGATTTGGAAAACTTTTCTATGGAGCTTCTTAGCTTTTCTGATAAGGCTAAGCTGTTTGAAAATCCGTCAGATAAGATTATATTACAGCTTCATGGCGGTGGCTATATAGGTGCATTTAAAAATATTTACAGGACGATGGCCGGGCTTTATGGTGAGGTAAGCCAAGGTGCAAGCGTGCTTACCATTGATTATAGAGTGGGACCTGAGTTTAAGCATCCTGCGGCTTTGGAGGATGCTTTTGCGGCATATAGCTGGCTCTTGGAAAATGGTTATTCAGAGGATAAAATTGTACTGGCAGGAGACTCTGCCGGAGGAGGACTTGCAATGGCATTATGTCATTTGCTTAAGGATAAGGGATATGCTCTTCCGTGTGCGATAATTGCCATGTCACCGTGGACAGATTTACTTTCTACAGGTGATTCTTATAAGGATAATTACGATGTGGATCCTGTTTTTGGCAATGATAGCAGCAATCTTATATATGACAATCCTTACGTGGACGAGACAGACAGGAGTGATAAATATATCTCTCCGCTTTATGGGGACTTTTCAGGCTTTCCTCCTATGCTTATACAAGTTGGCTCAAATGAGATGCTTCTTGATGATTCAAGATTTGTTGCTGAAAAGGCAAAGGAGGCAGGAGTTTCCGTTAAGCTTTCCGTTTATGAGGGGATGTTCCATGTGTTCCAGATGGGTGCAAAGCTTATGCCGGAGTCGATGAAGGCGTGGAATGAGGTTAGTAAATTTTTTGATGTTCTTGGTTAAAGGAAATTGGTTGAGTGGTGATAAAAGCTGTCATATTTAAGCTTCGGAGTTGGAAAATATACTATGAAAATTGCATTGTATCAGATGAATATTATCTGGGAAGAAAAGGAAAAAAATTTAAAAAAGGTTGAAGCTGTTTTAGAAATGATTTCCGGCAAAAATGTTGATTTATTGCTTTTGCCGGAGATGTCCCTGACGGGCTTTTCGATGAATACTAAGGTGACAGGTGAGTCTTGCTATGAAACTGTAAAAAAAATAAAGGACCTTGTAACAAAGTATGGTATTTTAGTTGGTGTCGGTTGGACAAAGCAGCTCGATGAAAATAAATGTGAGAATCATTATTCGATTATTGGACCTGATGAGGTGGATATCCTTGAGGAAGACATAAATGGTAATATGGAAATGGATGAGCTTGATATACCGATGCTTTTTGATTATGCGAAGCTTCATCCCTTTAGTTACTCGGGCGAGGATAAATACTTTAAAGGCGGGGATTATCAGGATTTTCTTTTTTATAAGGGCTTTAATATAAGTGGAGCAATTTGTTATGACTTAAGATTTCCTGAGATTTTTCAGATTATGTCTAAAAAGGCAGAACTCATAATTGTCCCGGCAAATTGGCCGGATAAAAGGATAAATCATTGGAGCAAGCTCCTTATGGCACGTGCCATAGAGAATCAGTGCTATATAGCAGGAATAAACTGTGTAGGAGAGATTGGAGGGGTATATTACTCCGGAGGTTCTGCTTTGCTTGATCCAAATGGTGAGGTTATGCTGCCGGATGAGCTTATCGACTACGACAATGATGAATCTGTTATGATTTACGATCTGGAAAATGATACAGACAAGATCAGAAATTCCTTTCCTGTTAAAAAAGACAGGAGGGAAGAGCTTTATATAAAGCTTGTAAACTCTTAATAAATTCTTAAAGCTTTAATCACTTTCTTCTTAAATTTATTTCTATCATAATAAGATTAAATACAGATGAAAAAGAATATAATAGTTGGCTTTTATAATACACATGGGTGAGGAGGATAAAATGTACAACGTACTGGTATGTGATGATGAAAAGGATATAGTTGAGGCACTGTCAATATATCTTCAGAGTGAAGGCTATAATATTTTTAGTGCGTATAATGGTAAAGAAGCAGTTGCCATGGTCGAAAAAGAGGATATACAGTTAGTGATTATGGACATAATGATGCCTGAGATGGACGGTATAGCGGCTATGAATGCAATAAGAAAAAACAGTAATGTTCCGGTTATACTCCTTACTGCGAAAAGTGAGGATACGGATAAGGTGCTTGGCTTAAGTGTCGGTGCTGATGATTATGTAACCAAGCCGTTTAATCCGGTTGAACTTATCGCAAGGGTTAAGGCTCAATTAAGAAGATATATAACTCTCGGCAGCAGCCATATAAATGAAAAGCAGGACAAGCTTGTGATAAGAGGAATCGAGCTTGATGATAAGGCAAAGAGCGTTACGGTCGATGGAAATCCTATCGCACTTACACCTACCGAGTTTCAGATACTCAAATTATTTATGGAAAATCCGGGAGTTGTATATTCTCCGAAACAGATATATAGAGAGGTATGGCAGGACGCACCGCTTGGCGCAGAGGGCACGGTTGCTGTACATATAAGACATTTGAGAGAAAAGGTTGAGATAAATCCATCAGAGCCAAGGTATCTTAAGGTTGTATGGGGACAGGGTTATAAGTTGGATTGATTGAGGAAATATATATGAAAAGATTGAGAAATAACGGTGCATTTAAAGCCTTTATGATTGCTTTGTTTATGCTGTCGATGCTTATCTGTGCAGCGAGCGGAGTGCTTACCATAAATCTTTATTCAAAGCACGCCCTTACCAAAAGAGGTAAGGAAACCTTTAAAAATTCAATAATTACCAATATTGCATATGACCAGTATAATTGGAGGGCGGTAGAATATTATCGGGAGTATCTGATGGGTTATGATGATTACTCCAAGGATGCGAATTATTTTTCAGAGGAGAACACAAACTACTCCTTCCATGCCAGAGTGCTTAACGAATATATTGATTATCCTGAACTTGTTACCTATGAGCCTTCTTCGTATCAGTACAGCCAGACGGATAAATATAATATTAATGTTGACTCCTTTGAAGAAAGAAAGGAAATAAGGCTTTCAAGTGAAAGCATATTATCAACAACTCCTTATGTACTGTGTACAGAAGAGGATTTGGTAAATCTTGGCTGGTATGATTACGGATATGAAGAAGGGTCTGAAAGCATATACAGACTGACCTATGAGATAAGTCTTGTAGATGCAAATATCATAAATGATCTTGAAGAAAAGTTTTATTATAGTAACGGATATTATTATTATGAAGATAAAAATAAAAAAGAAATAAATGATGAAATCAATAATGACTACTCGGTGACTGTGGCAGAAAGCAGAGATGGTGGTTCGAATCTTGAAAATGTAGATATGGAGGATATCTATAATTACTACGATGGTTATTCGGATATTTATTCGGACGTTATGGCAAACGTACATATGGTTACGGACGGATGTTACTATTACGTGCTCGAAAATATAAGCAGTGTTTCGGCTTGTATGAATTCCATCAGAAATACATATTCTGATGCGGAAATATATTTTGAAACCTGGTATGTGAATGAAAAGGATTATTTGTATATTGCTGCATTTATTTACCCGACACTGGAGGTAGAGCTTAACTGGTATATAAAGGATGACCTTACGGCATATGATGCATTTTATAATTCACTGGAGCTTAGATATATAGATGATGTAAATACCTTTGCAATTCCTGTGTGCGTGCTTTCGGCAATCATTATGTTTATAAGCTTTGCCTTTCTTATAATAACGGCAGGACACAGGAGAGTAAAAAGAGAAAATGAGGACGGCACCTATGAGACAGCCGACGAGCTAAAGCTTGGATTATTTGACAAGCTGCCTTATGATTTGATGTTTATTATACTCCTTGTTACGTTTGCATTTGGCGTAGAAAATCTTTCAAATGCTTACTACGGAAGTATAGAGTCTGTTATTGCGGTTGTCTGCGCAGTTCTTACAAGCTTCTTTGCAGCTTATTTGGTAATGACCACTGCGGCAAGGCTTAAATGTGAGGGCTGGAGCTTTTTCAAAAATACAGTTACCTATAAGCTGGCAGGACTGATTATCAAAGTACTTAAAAGGGTTTTTAAATGGCTTGGCAGCGGAATTACCTATCTGTGGAAGCATTTGAATTTATATTGGAAATATCTGCTGATATTGATAGGAGTAGGCTTTGTTGAGCTTTTGTTTACCTTACATGAAAATGCACCTTTTACCTTTGGACTGCTTATCATAGAAAAGATAGTGATACTTGCTCTTGCGGCTTATGCGGTAATAAACATTACCAAGATAAAGAACTATACCAAAAGTCTGGCAGAGGGCAATACCGATGATGAACTTTCCACCGAGCATATGCACGGAGAGTTTTTGGAGTATGCCAAGGATTTGGGACATGTAAATGACGGAATTAAGGCGGCAGTTGAGAATCAGATGAAGAGTGAGATGATGAAGACAGAGCTTATCACCAATGTATCTCATGATATCAAGACACCGCTTACCTCCATAATCAATTATGTGGATTTGCTGGAAAAGGAAAACATAGATAACGATAAGGCAAAGGAGTATCTGGAGGTTTTAAACAGGCAGTCGCAGAGGTTAAAAAAGCTTATAATTGATTTGATAGATGCTTCCAAGGCATCTACCGGAAATGTGGATGTGAATCTTGAAAAACTGGATTTAAACATCATACTTACCCAGCTTAACGGTGAGTACGAGGAGCAGTTTGAAGAAAAGAAGCTTAAGCTTGTGGTAAACAATAAGGCTTCCGACACTCACATCATGGCTGACGGAAGACAAATATACAGGGTGTTTGATAACCTTTTTATTAATATCAAAAAATATGCCCAGGATAATACAAGGGTGTACATTGATATAACCGATGAAGGCGAGAAGCTCGGCATATCAATGAAAAATATCTCAAAAGAGGAGCTCAATATAACCGGCGAAGAGCTCATGGAACGATTTACAAGAGGCGACCGCTCACGAAACACCGAAGGAAGCGGACTGGGACTTTCCATAGCAAAGAGCTTGATTGAACTCCAAAACGGAACGATTAATATAATCGTAGACGGTGATTTATATAAGGTGGAATTATTGATACCGAAGGCGTAGCGTGTCACAGGGCGTGAGTCTTGTCACATATGACATATAAGAAAATCAGGTGGATGTTACAACTGATCAACAATTTGTAAAATCAGAGCACTCATACTTTCTCGATTTTGCACAAAACCAATAAACTCGCTTCGCTCAAACATATTGGTTTTATACGTGCAAAATCAATTCAAGTACTCGTTGCTGATTTTATACAAATCGGGTCAAATGTTGTAACATCCACCTGATTTTCTTTATCTGCCATACTTATGTGACAAGACTCACGCCCTTGACACGCTTTCTGTCTATGATATGTTTACGGAATTTAAAAATTCACTTTACAAATATAAAAATTCGGTCAAATGAAAAACTAAATTCCGGTTCGGATTGATTTGACCTCGTATTTTCGATTTTGAGCAAATTTTTTGAAGATACCCTATACAAAAGTACCTTAAAAAGTGTTATAATCCGTGTTACGAAGTCTGTTTGTTTGCATGGCAAACAGACGACTGGAGCAGTTTGAGAAAAAATAAATTCCACCCGTCTAACATCAGAAATGAAGTTGGATTTTGCGATTTGTGGTCGCTCGGTGGTTATCTGTCTGCTTCTATTATGATTATACCGGCTGGCAAGGGTCAATCGTCTGGGGAGACAATTATTGACTTGCTGGTCGGTATTTTTATAAAGTTAATCTTGAGAATGGTAAATCTTCGTCATACTTTTCATATGCGTTATTCTTAAAATACAAGAATTCTTCATTAAGATTTTTCCATTCTATAAAGGTTTCAAGATAGCGTAATTCGTTGAGATATCGCTTGTTATCGTCCGTTATGTCAAGCATGTGCTTATTGAGAATGTCGTAGCATTCTTCTAAGCGTTTATACTTCTTTTTGTATTTTTTAGTCATTGATATCACCACCTTCCAAAGATGCAATGTTTCTTTTCGAAACATTGTCTTCAATAAGAGATGGTTTCAGGCATACATCGTCAGCTGGAATTTTAATCTGTCCTGCAAGAGCAGGTATCTTTGTATCAAGAAGCAGAGCGGCTAAATCAAAAGGCGTTGTACCATTTAAACTGTCTCTTGCAGTTGAATTGATGTGACTGGTCATCAGATTGATATCTTCTTGTGTATAACGATACATGCTTCGCCCTTTGGGAATAACATAGCGTATGTATTCATGATTCTTTTCCAAACGTCCCTTTTGATTGGAAACATAAGGGTCACAGTAGAATACATAGGTTCTGTGGGTGCCGCTTTCAGTTTTTTCGATATCCCATGGATTTTTGAATTCTGATCCGTTGTCGGTCAGTATTACCGGAAAATACTTCTTAAAGGTTCTTATACCAAGAGCTTCCGTAAGGTCATTTATTGCTTTGATTACGCTTCTCTGGGTGCAGTCCGGCATAAGTATTACAATCATAAAACTACAGCTTCTAAAGAGTAGTGTGAGAAGACATTTTCCTTTATTACGCCCACCCTTGACAGTATCCATTTCAACAACATCAAGGTCCGGATGAGCCTCCATAAAACGTTCAAAATCCACATATGTACGTTTGTTGCGATATACCTGTTGAAGATTTTTACTTTTTATTGGTGCGGATTGTTTCTTGCGCTTTTTGTAACGGACACGACGAGGCAAATCAATGTTTCTTGCCTGAAACACACGCTGATCCAAATAGTTGTAGAGTGTTCTTCTGCATACAGGGATTTCGTCAGCATGTACTGCAAAGATATGACTTAATGGCTGTCCTTTCAGTATTAGAGGAGATATTAAATCGTTGAGTTCCTGCAGCTCTTCGGGAGTCATATTAATGCCTTTACGGGAATTATAAAGATTTTTTTCATATTGCTTTTGTGCATAAGCAGCATCGTATATCTTTTTGTCCAGAGGACAGGATTTGTAATCCTCACAGTAATTACAAATATATGGTGGCTTGTTGATTTTATCACATTTGTAAGGCAGGAAGTATGGGCATATATTGGTAGGATTAATCCTATAACATTTTTTGCAGTGATAAACACAATAACGAGAATTCTGTTTATACTTTACGCATTTCATCTCTTTACTCATCAAATCACAGTCTTTGTAATGTTTACAAAGATAGCATTTGTAACTGTATTTAGCAGGAACAGTTTTAGAATAACGTCTTACTTCTTTTGAAATAGTAGAAGGGTCTTTATTTAAGGCTTCACCTATAAAAGAGAATGTACTTTTTTGCAACAGTTCCTGTTCTATATAAGTCCTGTTGGACAGGGTTAAATGTTTTTGATTATGTTTGCTCATATGATAATCCTTTCCAACAGACAGATAACCATATGTGATTGTAACAAAAACTGTGTGCAAGAGTAAATTCCAGATTTGCTTTTTTTAGGGTAAAAAAAATGGAATTTAAAAATTCACTTTACGAATATAAAAATTCATTTTACAGGTATATATATGGCAAAAAGAAAAAAATATTTAAAAATATGTAAAATATACTTGACAAATTTCATCTAATGGATTATTATTGCCATAACAAAATAATAAAGCATATGGATTTGAAGTTTTTTAATAGATGAAAGGCAGGGAAAGGTTATGGATTTTAAAGTCGGTTTTGTAGTAGGATTTTTATTTGTCTTATTTTTTGTGATTATTTTTTCCGCATCCAGGATGAAAAAGAAAGGCCGCAGAGAGTATGATGAAAGGCAGCAGCTTGTAAGAGGCAAGGGCTATAAGGCGGGTTTCTTTACAATGCTTATATGCAATATGCTGATTCTTCTTTTAGCTAATGATGATGGAAGCATGAAGTATATTAATACGGATGTTGCGGTTATGATTTCAGCATTTGTCGCCTTGATAGTTTTTGCTGTTTACTGCATCTTCAATGACGGATATTTCGGAGTGGTTGAAAATCCGAAGTCAACTATAATCGGATTATTTCTGATAGGTGTAGCAAATATGATTATCGGATTTTCAAATAGTGAAAGCTGGGTAATTGACGGAAAGCTTTCTTTGGGAGTTTTGAATTTTGCATGTGGAACGACACTTTTTATAGTTGCATTTGCAGGAGCTGTAAAGCTTGCGATTAATAAAAGAGAGGAAGAGTAGCTTATGAAGAATCTTAAATTAAAGGCTGCCCGGACTATGAAGGATATGTCGCAGGAGGATCTTGCAAAAACCGTAGGGGTTTCAAGACAGACAATCAGTTCTATAGAAAAAGGCGATTACAATCCAACCATAAACCTCTGTATAGCGATATGCAGGGCTTTAGATAAAACCTTAGATGAATTATTCTGGGATTAAAGGTATAAAAAGGGAAAGGAGAATTTATATGAAGCTTGAAGTAAAAGACATTAAAAAAAGCTTTGAAGGAAAAGAAATTCTGCATGGAATTAATTTCGAGGTTGAGAGTGGAAAGGCGCTCGGACTGCTTGGTAGAAATGGTGCAGGTAAGACTACAAGCATCAGAATTATCATGGATGTTTTTCATGCTGATTCAGGGGAGGTGCTTCTTGACGGAGATAGGTTTAAACCGGACGGAAGAAAATTCGGGTATCTGCCGGAGGAAAGGGGCCTTTATCCGAAGAGAGTTGTTAAGGAACAGCTTATATATCTCGGTATGCTGAGAGGTCTTAGCAAAAAGGAAGCATCTGCAAATACCGAGAAATGGTTAAAGAGACTCGGAGTTGATGAGTATACGGACAGGAAGCTTGATACCTTATCAAAGGGTAATCAACAGAAGGTTCAGCTTGCAGCAACCCTTGTAGGAGAGCCGGAGATAGTTATTCTCGATGAGCCGTTTTCAGGACTTGATCCTGTTAATTCTCAGATACTTAAGGATGTAATAAGAGAGCTTATAGAGGAAGGAAGAATTGTTATTTTTTCCAGCCATCAGATGAGCTATGTTGAGGAGTTCTGTGAAAATATCGCAATTATCAACAAAGGTGAGGTAGTTCTTAAGGGACATCTGGATGACATTAAGACAGAATACGGCAAGGGAAGGAAGAAGCTTGCAGCTTCCAATATGAGTCTTGATGAGGTAAGAAATATACTTGAATCAAAGCTTTTCTCTATGGTCCGGGTGGAAAGAGTCTCCAAGCACCATGTTATATTTGAATGTAAGGGAACCACATCCGGCTGGGATATACTGGAAGCCTTGAAAAAGGAAAATGTTGAGATAAAATCCTTTGGTGATTACGAGCCTTCGCTTAACGATATATTTGTAACCTGTGTAGGCGAAGAAGAGTCTGAAGAGGATGCTTCGTATAACGATAAAAATTCAGATGGTAAAGGGGAAAAGTCTGAAGATAAGAAAAAGAATAAAGAAAAAGCTTCGAATGAAGAAAACGATGATAAGGAGGTGCAGGCATAATGAAGAAGTTTTTAACAGTATTAAAATTTGAATTGGATAATTACTTTAAATCTAAATCATTTATTATATCTACAATTTTACTTTGCATTTTATCGGCAGGTATTATGTTTGCTCCGCGCGTAATCGATTCATTTAAGTCGGACAGCGATGAGGAAGAGGAAGAAAAGGAAATTGATCCGGATGATATAGTTCATTATGGCTTGTGTGGCGATGTAGACCTCATAGACATAGATGCATTACAGGATTATTATTATGGGGCTGAATTTAAGGTTTATGATGACGTCGAAGCCATGAAAGCAGATATCAATGACAGTGATGATTCCTTAGAGGCAGGCTATGAGATAAAGTCATTGAAGGAATACAATTATTATGTGTACAACAAGTCGATGTTTGATGATACCGCCTCACCGTTTTCGGAATATTTGCTTATGTTAAATAAGATGAATTACTGCCTTGAAAACGGACTTGATGTAGATGAGTTTATAGAGGTTGAAACTACGCAGATTACTGCAAATGAAAATATTCTCGGTAAGGACAGTACAAATAATTACTGGTATTGCTATATTCTGGTTATCATCATATTTATGCTTATCATCATGTATGGTATGCAGGTGGCAAGCAGTGTTACCAATGAAAAAAGTAATCGTTCGATTGAGATTCTTGTAACCAGCACATCGACTACCGCAGTTTTATTTGGTAAGGTTTTTGCAAGTGTAATTACGTCCATATTCCAGGTTGGACTTATAGGCTTATCTCTGCTTGGTTCTTACCAGATTAATAAGGATTACTGGGGCGGCGGTATAGCAATGTTCCTTGATATACCGACAGACGTTCTTCTTACCTTTGCGGTATTTGGAATAGGCGGATTTATACTCTATGCATTCCTTTACGGTGCACTCGGTGCGCTTGTTTCCAAGATTGAGGATCTTAACAAGACGGCAGGAACTGCCCAAATGATTATTATGATTGTTTATTTTGTAGTTCTTATCAATCTTACAAATGTAGACGGAATTATTATAAAGGTTTGTTCCTTCCTTCCGATAAGCTCTTACAGCGCAATGTTTGCAAGAGTGGCCATGGGTAATGTGGCAATGTGGGAGATTGTGCTTTCGGCAGTTATCCTCTATGCATCGGTCATCCTTGTGGGTATCATAGGAGGAAAGATTTTCAGAAATTCCACCTTAAGATACGGAAATCCTATCAAGATATCCAATGCATTAAAGAGTCTCAAAAAGAGCAAGTAAACTTCTGTTTATCGCAGTATGGTGTGAGCGAAAATACTTATATATTTCACACCACTAATACTGTTTTAGCAGGAAACATATGAAAAAGGCTGATAC
>CADAKQ010000042.1 GCA_902788555.1 uncultured Lachnospiraceae bacterium | reverse complement strand
TCTTTTAGTGTTGTGTGGTAACTTCATTATAACTGAAAGGTTGAGCTTTGGCTCGTATTTTTTGTTTTTTGAATTTACACCATTATATGGGCTTTATCATATTTGATAAAAGTACATTTTCGAAAATAACAGTATAATCTAAATATCATTTCAATAACTTCTGAATTCCATAGAAAATCCCTTAATAAACTTTAATTAGAATATTAATTTGCATATTTTACAAATAATATGGATATGGTACAATATCATAAGAAGTATATTAAAGTAGCTGAACAACTTTTTCTTGTATCGTGGTCACATGAGAAATTGATTATTGCAAAAATTTTATAGTGCGTAACAAAGATAAAATCCAACTTAATGTTGAAAAACAAATGGTTAGTGTGTTACTCTTATATTTGATATGGCAACATTGATAATATTGACCTCGGAAGGAGGTATATAATGGGAATATATGTAAATCCCGGCAATCAGGCATTTAAGCGGATATCCGGTTCTGACTATGTTGATAAAACGGGTTTAATCAGCCTGATTAATAACAGAATAGATGGAAATAACAGTCTGGTATGTGTCAGCAGACCTCGTCGTTTTGGGAAGTCCTATGCAGCAAAAATGCTGACAGCATATTATGATTGTTCATGCAATTCACATGAGCTTTTTGATAATAAAGATATTGCCAAGACTGAGGATTATGAGAAGTATATAAATAAATATAACATCATATATTTAGATATTACCGGTTTTATCTCTGAAGTCAAGAGTAAACAGGAGTCGTTGCGTCTTGTTCCGGAGCGTATATTGAATGCAATTTCATGTGAACTTGATTCCTCTATTGAAGGAAATAATCTTAATGACAGACTAATTGATTTTGCAAGTAAAACCGGTAAACAGATAATTTTTATCATTGATGAATGGGATGCAATGATTAGGGAAAATAAGGATGATGAAGTTGCACAGGATGCATATTTAAACCTTCTGCGAGGATGGTTTAAAAATTCCAATTTTACTCCAAAGGTTGTAGCAGCAGCTTATATGACGGGTATCCTTCCTATAAAAAAAGATGGCTCTCAGTCAGCTATATCTGATTTCGAGGAATTTACTATGATTAAACCTCGTATTTTTGGCGAGTATGTTGGCTTTACTGAGGCAGAAGTGAAGAATCTCTGTGATGAAAATCAGACTGATTTTGATATGATGAAGTTGTGGTATGACGGATATTATTTCAAGGATGTTGGCTCGATTTATAATCCAAATTCAGTTATGAAAGCTATAAGAAATGACGACTTTGATTCTTATTGGACTGAAACATCGGCAGCAGAAGGACTTTTGGAATATATAAGTAAGGATTACAATGGACTTTCAAAAACAGTTGCTGAGCTTATTGGTGGTGTGAGTGTTAAGGTTGATACAACCGGGTTTGCCAATGATTTAACTACTTTTAAGGGTAAAGATGATGTGCTTACATTGATGATTCATCTTGGATATCTGGCATACGATTCGATTAAACAGACAGTAAGTATACCAAATGAAGAAATAAAAAGGGAATTCCAGCGCTCCATACACGAAGTAAAGCATGAGCAGACTCTAAAAAGACTTGAGGAAAGTGAGCAGCTTTTTGCTGATACAATTCAGGGAAATGAGGAAGCTGTTGCAAGACAGATAGAAAAGGTTCACAGCGAAGAAACCGTAGCACTTCATTATAATAAGGAAGATAGTTTGCGCAGTGTCATTAAGCTGGCGTATTATACTTATCGTGACCATTATGTTCAATTTGAAGAACTGCCTGCCGGAGAAGGATATGCAGATGTAGTATATCTTCCCAAGCATGATTCGGATTGGCCTGCATTAGTAATTGAATTAAAATGGAATAAGGATGCTCAGGGTGCGATAGATCAGATTATGGAAAAGAAATACCCTTCTGTTCTTGAAAATTATGATCGACCGATTTTGCTGGTTGGTATTTCTTATGATAAAGATGCGGAAGTCGGAAAGAAAATGCACAAATGCAAAATTGTTGAGTATAAAGTGTAGGCGTATGTGCTTACACTTTTTAATATACTATCTGTGGAATGCCGATTGCCTCAAGCCGGTATTAAAACAGAGTTCATGGCAGCCGACACATTTTATAAGGTAGTCTATATTAAAGCTAATTTTGGGAACTCAGTTCCCAAAAGCTATTTAAAATCAAAATGAGGTAGAGCATTGTGATAAAACCTATAGTAAAAGACATAATTTTTTTAGGACAAAAATCTGAAATATCGACCAAAGATGATATGCAGGTAGTGCAGGATTTAAAGGATACCCTGTCGGCACATAGGAACGGTTGTGTCGGTATGGCTGCAAATATGATAGGATATAGGAAAAGAACAATTATTGTGTCTTTGGGAATAGTTGATTTGGTAATGATTAATCCTGTAATAATAAGTAAAAATGGGGAATATGAGACAGAGGAAGGCTGTCTTTCGCTTCAAGGGAAAAGGAAAACCAAGAGATATAAGAATATTGAAGTAAAATTTATGGATGCAGGTTTTAATGAACAAAAGCAGAAGTTTTCAGGGTATGTCGCACAGATTATTCAGCATGAGTGTGATCATCTGGAAGGGATTATTATATAAAATGGTTAGATGAATATAATTGATAACGGGAATATAAATTCAATCACTTAAAATTTAACGTTAGCGTTTTTGAAAAAAAGACAAAAACGCTAACGTTAAATTTTAAGTGATAGTATGAGCTTTTCACATTCTTCCGATTGAAAATCTATTTTTCTTCCGATTCAAAACCTCACATTCTTCCGATTGAAAGTTGATTTTTCTTCCGATTTGGGTTAAAATATTAAGGAAATATAAGACTTAAGACGTACCCCCCTATGCATTCGTAGGTGCTCTTGCGCAATGTGGTTAAATGCAAAGAGTATATCTAAAGGATGTCTATTGTGAATGAAGTAGAGTGAAATGGAGAATATATAGGTATGAGTGATAAAGCATATATAAACAGATTATTTGATGGAATAGTAGAGTTTACCTTGAAGAGTAAGGGGGCTTTGGTGATTGTTGGTCCTAAATGGTGTGGAAAATCAACAACGGCGAACAGATATGCAAAAACTGTTATTGATTTGATGCCCCTTGAATCAAGAAATGAATTCATAGAATTGGCAAAGATATCGCCGACACATTTCTTAAACTATGGACCAAAACCTATACTGATTGATGAATGGCAACATGTATCATTTATTTGGGATCAGGTGAAGTACGAAGTGGATAAAACCGGTGAATTTGGGCAGTACATTCTAACCGGAAGCGTTACAGATAAAACAAAATCAGATTTAGGTGATGAGGAAAGTAGACACACGGGGAATGGCAGAATCATACGGAAGATGATGAGAACTCTGTCCTTATATGAAACCGGGGATAGCAACGGAATGGTTTCATTACAAGATTTGAAAAATGGCAAATTCTCCCAGGCTATGTCAAAAAAGGACATAAATGATTATGCATATTATATATGCAGAGGAGGCTGGCCGGTTGCGATAGGCAAGGACAGAGATGTTTCTTTGGCACAAGCAAGAGACTATTACGAAGTTGTTGTAACAGATGATATTTTTTCTCTGAAAGATATTCCGCTCAAGAAAGATGAGCAAAAAGCAAGAAAACTGATGCGCTCCTATGCCAGAAATGTGTCTATAGCTGCAGCTGATACGACACTTCTGGAGGATTGTGCAGGAGGTGACGAAACATTTGATAAAGATGTTTTTGCAAAATATTTAAATGTACTAAAGAATTTGTATGTCATTGAAGAACTTCCTGCATGGAATCCAAATCTTAGAAGCAGAACCGCTATAAGAACAAAGGAGACACGGCATTTTACTGACCCTTCAATTGGTGCCGCTGCATTGGGAATCACTCCGGAGGGTATATTTAAGGATATAACAACTTTCGGATTGTTATTTGAATCATTGGTTGTACATGATCTTAGGGTATACGCTGATACGATAGGTGCCCATGTTTATAAGTATCGTGATTCAAAAAAAAGAGAAGCTGATGCAGTAATCCAGTTTAATGATGGTTCATGGGCGTTGATAGAGGTCAAGCTCGGCGGTGAAGACGATATTAAAAAAGCTGCCGACAACCTTATAAAAATTGCCGATGATATAGACCGGGAAAGAACAGGAAAACCGGCATTTCTTATGGTGGTCACGAAGAACAAGGTTGCATATCAGATGGAGAATGGTGTTTATGTTGTACCGTTATGCTGTCTGAAAAATTAATTATTTGCGTCCTCACCCAACATACGCTATAATACAATATAACAAAACCTGTCGAAGCTTTGAAGTCAGAAAAGTGGTCGAAAAAGTGGTCAAAAACGGCAGACGAGGATAGCGAAGCCTTTTAAATCAAGGCTTTGCAGGATTGGATGATAGAACTGCAACACCTCTGTCACCGGTTCACTTGGCGCCTCTATAAAAAACAGTCCGAAAACTTTGATATTACAAGGGTTTCGGGCTTTTTTATCTCTTCAAACTTTCTGCTCAAGATTTGTGTAAGCGGATTCATATTTATTAATATTTGTGATATAATGAGCAAAGCGATGGATACGCTTGCGTGAATCGGAATTTTGCGAATAACTTCATCGAACCGATAGGTGAGATGGGTACAATATAAAAATCAAAGAGACTTTATAAACTATGGAGTGTAATTATGGAACCTGTTTCTATATTGATGTTCGCATTTGGTATTGCGTTGTTTTTGGCAGGTGTAAAATAAAGAGATATAAGAAGGGTGAATTCAAAAGATGGGACAATTACTTATAAAACAAAAGGTCTTTTCCTGGACAGATACATATGATGTGTATGACCAGTCGGGTAATCCGAAGTATTTCGTTAAAGCGGATTTTTTCTCCATAGGTCACAGAATACGTGTGTTTGACAAAATGAGCGGACGTGAAGTCGGTTTAATACAGGAAAAGATTCTTCGTATATTTAAGGAGTTTGAGATTACGATAAATGGATTTCCTCAGGGAATAATAAAAAAGCAGTTTTCAATACTTCGCCCCAAATATAACGTGGATTATAAGGGTTGGAGACTTGAAGGAGATTTCCTTCAGTGGAATTATAGTGTGTATGAACAATCAAGGCTTGTGGTGCATATATCAAAGCAGCTTTTCAGATGGGGCGATACCTATGTGCTGGATATAGCAAATGACGCTGATGAGCTGCCGGCTCTTATGGTTGCTATAGCGATGGATGCAGCGAGGTGTTCAGAGAGTGATAATAGAAATTCGATGATTTAGAAAAATTTAACTTTTGGCAAGAAATCAGCCGGATTTTGATAATAAAATTATTTGCTTCCTTGGTAAATATCAGTTATAATGATAATGGATATTTACGGAACACTATAATATTTAATCGGAGGAAGCATAATGGGAAAGCAACTATATTTTGACAATTACTCTCCTGTTGGAGATATAGTAGTCATAGCTATATGTTTTGTTATGGTTGTTTTGGTTTCTACATCCTACGTAAATAAAACCAAAAATTTCAAATTGTTTTTAAATATGGTTTTTTATCTTGTTCTTGCTTCTATTAGTGATATTTTACATCATGACCTATATACAAGGGTTACTGATGGAAATTATAATGTCATATATGTAGTAAGAGTATTTTATCATGCCTTTCTTTTTTCGATTTTGCTCCTTTATATCGTTTATATCGTTGAAATGCAGCAGCTTGAGGTTCATAAAAGAATTCCTGTTATGACAGTAGCTTCACTTATATATTTTACGGTTCTTATAACAGATATAGTGATGACTATTCGAGGAACCAACTTCAGACTAAATAAAAATGGAGTTGCGGTATCCGGTATGAATATATTTTTGATAGGATATCTTGCCTTTCTTGTTGAGATTATTTATCTGATGGTCAGATATCGGGACAGGATTTACAAAAAGGCAATGTCCGGATTTTACGGAACCATGATGATTTCCTTTGTTATTCTTTACTTACAGGGAAGACACGGACAGTCCTCCTTTACGGTAGCATCCTTTCTGTTTCCTATAATTGCCATGCTTTATATTGTTCATTCAACACCTTATGATGTTGAGCTTGGAGCTATAAATGTAATGGCGATGAAGGATCTCGTGAAATATTATTATGACAAAAAGAAGGAATTTCTCTTTATGAGTCTTTACCTTCCTGATTTTGATGCAGATGGAAAGGTTATTCCTTCGGATTTACAGGCGACTATCAGAAGATTTGCAGGAGAATATTTTAAACAGTCCGTTTTATTTCAGATTAGCAACGGACATGTAATCCTTATTGCACCTAAGAGTTTAAATCCTGACCATGAAAACAGGCTTAACAAGATTTTGAATTCCTTTGAGATAGAATATAATAAATTCAGATTTGATTACAAGGTTATTATAGGAGAGTCTATTGAGGAAATCGGAAAGAAAAATGAATATATAAGCTTTATTCAAAATATTCACAGAAACATGGAAATTAATTCAGTATATATGGTCAGCTTTGATGATGTTTCATCCTTTAACCGATACGAGCAGGTGTTTGAAGCACTTGAGGATATATTCAAGAAGCATGATTTGGATGATGAAAGGGTTTTGGCATATTGTCAGCCGGTATTTAATATAAAGACAGGTAAGTATGATACGGCAGAGGCTCTTATGAGACTTAAGCTTCCGGACATAGGAATGGTATTTCCGGATCAATTTATTCCTATTGCGGAAGAGCATGGCTTCATACATGTTCTGACAGAGATAATTTTAAAGAAAACCTGTGACGAGATAAGCAGACTTATAACGGATGGATATGATGTCAATCGTATATCTGTAAATGTTTCCGTGTTAGAGCTTCGTGATGAGGAATTTATACATGACATAGACAGGATAATTGATGACAGTAGGATTCCGAATGAAAAGGTGGCAATTGAAATTACCGAGTCGCAAAATGATAGTGACTTTTTGCTTATGAAAAATAAAATTGAGGAATTAAAGAACAGAGGAATCAAGCTTTATCTGGATGATTTTGGAACAGGATATTCCAATATGGAACGTATTATGGAGCTCCCGTTTGACATTATAAAATTTGACCGTTCCTTAGTGATTGCGAGTGATACGGATGAACGTTCCGAGAAGATGGTAGGAAGTCTTGCGAGTATGTTCACAGAGCTAAACTTCTCAGTGCTTTATGAAGGCGTGGAAAATGATTTGGATGAAAAAAGATGTATCAATATGTCTGCATCATATTTGCAGGGATATAAATATTCCAGACCTATTCCTATAAATGAGCTAAACAGATTCTTTTCAAAAGCCTGCTGATATGGTATAATACACTTTAGTTACTGTAGGTGTTTGAATTTGCAAATGAGGGGTATCTAATGTTTGGAGTTTATTTTGGAAAATATTTGATGGATCAGAATATTATTTCTGAGGATCAATATAACGGTTTACTTGAGGCAACGAGAAATTCCAAGGTAAAAATGGGACTTTTAGCTGTAGAAGCTGGCTTGATGACTGAAGAGCAGGCAGCGGAGGTAAATATGCTTCAGCAGCAACGTGATATGAGATTTGGAGATATTGCGATTGAAAAGGGTTATCTTACAGAGGATGACGTTGCGGATTTGTTGGATGGACAAGGTGATTCTTATCTTCTATATATTCAGGCTATTATTGAAAGCGGAATTATGGATATGGATAGCATACAGGACTGTATGAAAGAATATAGAAGAGCAAAAAAGCTTTCTCCTGCCGATTTGGATGCTGTAAAAAGCGGAGATGCAGACAGGATAGTGGAAGTATTTATGAAGGATAATTCCATTCCTATGCAGGTTAAGGAATATATAGCACTTACCACAAGAAATATAGTCAGGTTTGTTGACAGGTTTTTCAGGATGGACAGAGTTTTACGCATTACGGAATACGAAACAAACTGTATGGCGGCACAGAGCCTTCACGGTGACAGCAGCTATCTGACGGCATTTTGCGGAGAGGAAGAAGATATAGATGCAGTGGCATGGGGCTTTGTAAGTAACTTCATGAGTGAGGGAGAAGAGATTACCTATGATGTTCTTGATGTAACAAGCGAATTTTTAAATGTAAATAATGGTCTTTACATAACAGGACTAAGCAGTAATAACATTCGTGAGGTTTCAGATTCTCCGATTATGAAAACAGAGCATACGAAAATCACGGCGATAGGTGATATATACAGGGTTCCTTTATATATAGATGGTTCTAATGTTGATTTGATAGTATGCTTCAACGATGGTTGGAAAATAGAATAAAGATATAAAAATTAACAGGCTGCCACTTAATTCGGCAGCCTGTTAATTTTTTAATTGCTTTCATTTTCATAATACGATACATAGTTTCCTGTATGCTTTTTACTTATATAAGTATTACTGTCTGCGCGTTTATACAGCTCTTCAAAAGAAAAACTGTCATTGTGTTGATAGAAGGCAACACCTATACTTATACAGAATTTTTTTCCGTTCAATTCCGGGATATCGGTATTTTCAATAACTGATATCAGTCTCTGAATTATCCTCTCACCGGAATTTTTGTTATGCACATCCGGTACGTAAACTGCAAATTCATCTCCGCCGAGTCTCATAAGGATATCATTGGCTCGAAACGCTTTTTGAAGGCAGCTTGCCAAGGTAATTAATACCTTATCTCCGACACTGTGTCCAAAGGTATCGTTTATGGATTTAAATTTATCTACATCAAGTAAAACAAACATACCGCCCTGACCTGCGGAAATTAAATCCTTAATTTTCTTTTCTCCGGAACCGCGATTATTTATTCCTGTCATTCTGTCTGTATCCGAAAGGTATTGCAGCCTTTCCTGACGGCGCTTTTCTTCATCTATAAACTCTACCATCCAGAGAACCCGAATGAGCTTATCGGAGGCATCTCTTTCAGCGACAACAAATCTTCCGCGACACCAAAGATTATTATTGTTTAAATATTCCAGAGTAACTGTGTTGCTATTTGCGAGTCTTTCCTCTATAGTATCCAAGTTGATAAACTCTAAAAGCTCCTTCCTTGAACGCTCGGAAGATAATATTTCCATAATACTGTAGAGCTTTTCCTTCGCGTTCTCACTTGAATCTCCAACCATGGAAGATATATCTTTCGAAGAATTACTTATCTCTGAAAATGTATTGTTTACAAGATTAATATCATACATAGATGCATATATATGTGACATTGATTCAAGCTGCTGGTTTAATTTGTTTGCTACGACATGCTTTGAGCTGATATTGTATAATATGAAAATAATTGTAAATGCAAAAACCAATATTGCAATAAGAGATACAAAAAGTATTCCCGTAAGTGATTTAAATGCATACGTTCCGTTTACAACGGATACACAATACCAATCATTTCTTATTTTTTGTGTAAAAATAATATATTCGGTATTGTTATAATTTAGTTCAAACTGTGTCTTTTGTGAGTTAAATATTTCCTTTGCTATAGTGCTTTCCAAAGAATTGGTGCTCTCCAGATAATTCTTACCAAGCTCATTTTTATTACTATGTGACACAACTCCTCCGGTTGAATCAAGAACCATGGCGAAATCCTGATTGTTTTCAACCATTTCCGTTGTGATAACCTGCAGACTGTCGAGACTCAAATCAAGAGAAAGTACACTTTGACCGTCTGACAAAAGCTTGCCTATAGTCATCATAATAGTATTGGTCTGAGAATCCAGATAAGGGTCAACCAGAACAATTTCCCCCTGTGCTTCTACGGATTGGATGTACCACGGACGCTCAGTCGCAATGTAATCTGCATCCGGAACCCAGCCCGAACCATCCAAATATTCACCTTCTATATATCCGTAAAGACCTGTATAGTTTTCATCTATAACATTGACAATAGTATCTGTTTGGTCTTCAAGATATGAAAGAATCTCATCTTTGCTTTTTCCTGCAGAGATTAATTTATCTACCTTATAAGAAGATAGTTTAATGGTGTCAAGACTGGTAAGCATATAGCTGTCAATTTTCTGTGCTGATTCAATAGCTTTATGTTTGTTATCATCTATGATATTATTTTTTTTGGTTTTATAAAGGATACCAAAATTAATGGATATTATGATTAAGGCAATAAAAAATATAAATATAGAAGCAATTATATTTTTAATGCCTATTACATTTAGAACTTCTCTTCCGGAAGTTTGATTGTTTTTCAAAGCTGTTCTCCCCTTTCGGATTAAAGATATATGAAATATATAATATAATCCTTGAAGTTATATTATGACGTAAAGGATTGATTGTCAATAAAATCTTTATGCTATCCCCCGGGGTAATATAATGTTTAGGGCAAAGTAAAATTACTTCAAGTCCGCTGTCTGCGTACCGATTTTTAAAGAAAATATGATATTCTTTTTTTAATTATTTTTGTTGTAAAAAATGAAAAAAAATATAAAATTAGTCTTGTAAGAAAAAACGGAGTGTAAAATATGACAGGTAATTCAAAATTTTTGGATACGGATAAGCTACTTGAGCTTGTAAAAAATTCACCACAGAAATTCAGTAATATGTTGATGAATGATGATTTTTCGGATAAAATAACTTTGAAAGAATATTTGCATAATCTGTTGTCAAAGCATAATATGGCATTGGCAGAGGTTGTGAGGGTATCGTTATTAAGTAAAAGTTATGTGTATCAGATTTTCAATGGTGAACGTATGCCTTCAAGAGATGTCTTACTCAGGATAGGTATATCTATGTCATGTGATGTAGATGAGATGCAGCATCTTCTTATACTTGCGCAGACAGGACTCCTCTATCCTAAGGTTAAGCGTGATGCAGCTATATTGTGCTGTATATCCCAGAAGCTTACACTTGAAGAGACCAATGAATTTCTTGAACAAATCGGGGAAAGATTATTATTATGAAGAACAGACATAAGAAGAAAAAAGAAAAAAAGGTAAATAAAGTATTTCAAAATTTATATAAGGAAGACAAGCTTCCGGACAGGATTTCGGATAATTATGAAATTGTATCCTGTATTCATTATACTGATACCAAGCAGGTCTATATTCTAAAAGATAGAAAATCCAATAAAAATGTCATATTAAAATGCCGAAGCGGTTATGATGCCGGGCTTTCAAAAAATGAATATAATACATTAAAAGCTGTGGAGAGTGAATATGTTCCTTTGGCTTATGATTTTTTTGTTGAAAATGAAAAAACATATATGCTAAGAGAATACATTGAGGGCGATACTTTGGAACAGCATATTGACAGGAAAGGCGTATATGAGTCCAAAGCTGCGGTAGATGCCATGATTAGTATATGTCAGGGAATTGAGTTTATGCATAAGAAGAATCCTCCTGTAGTTCACCGTGATATCAAGCCGCAGAATATTATATATACAAAAGAAGGTAAATATAAGTTTATTGACTTGGATACAGCACGTGAGTTTAAGGATGAGAATACCTATGATACAGTATTTATGGGTACGAGGGCGACGGCGGCACCTGAGCAGTTTGGCTTTAAGCAGACCAGCGTACGTTCAGATATATATAGTCTGGGGGTTTTATTCTTATATCTTTTAACCGGTGACTACAGAGTTAAAGAAGAGGAATGGAAGAAGCTTCCTAAAGCTATCCGCAGAACAATCGATAAATGCCTTGCCTTTGACCCTGATAACCGATATGCGACTGTTTCGGCATTGATAAAGGAGTTAAAGTGTCTGCGCAGATTCTCCATGAGAAGAAGAACGTTGTTTACATATCAGGTGGCAGCAGCAGGTGTGATTATAGCGTTAGCCTTATTTGCAAGACACAGCATCCTGAGATATAAATTCGAGAACGAGACGGTTAAATTCAGTAATCCGAGGATAGAAAGTGCCGTAAGACAGAGCCTTAATATAGATGATAATGTAATTATACATCCTGTTGATATGGAGAATATTTCAACACTTATCTTATGTGGTGACAGAATTTTCACAAGCTGGGAGGAACATCGCGATTACCACGATACGTATTATTCGGAATTTAATAACGAGGAGCTTGATACAGAAGAATATGATTTTTCAGATTTGGAGTATCTTCCTAATCTTAAAACGCTGGTGCTTGATAATCAGGGAATTACTGATGTCTCCGTTTTAGACGGTCTTGACTTGGAGCGGATTTGCCTTGAGAAGAATAATCTTACTGATTTGAACGGCATTAAAGAGCAGAAGAACCTGATGTATTTAAATATTTCCAATAATCCGATAAGTGACATAGAAGAATTAAGAGAATTGGACAATCTTGAAGGTCTTAACATATCCAATACGGGAGTTTCCGATATAAGCTGTCTGGAGGGTATGGCAATAAGAGAATTTAACTGCTCTTATAATAATGTTACGGATTATTCTGTATTAAGTTCATTGGATCATCTGAATAATCTGATGATAAGCTATGCCGATAAGGAGACGATTTCTTATATTAATACCATTGAAAATATGCAAATTTTAAGTCTGTCCAATAGCGAGATAGAGAGTCTTTCTGAACTGTCTAACTTAACGAAGCTTGAATGTATAGATTTGTCATTAAGCAAGAAAATAGATAGTCTGACCGGTATAGAAAATTTTCCGAGACTAAGCTTTCTTGGGATTGCGGAAACCGGCATAACCGACATATCCATACTGCCGCAGGTTACAAGTCTTGAGATGCTTGACATAACCAATGCCGGACTTGACAGTCTTTCACCTGTCGCAGACTGTGGCAGGCTCAATACCATATTCATAGATTCCGGCAAGGAAGCAGAACTAAAAAGATATGATATATCAGATAGAATTGATATAATAATAAATTAGTAAGGTTTGGTAAAATTCTACTCTCAGCGTACCGAATTTTCCTTCTGTTATGCTACCATATTAAATATTATTGTCTGTGATGACAAGATAATATTTTATAATAAGGAGGAAAATTTTGCGATGAAAAATCATACGACAGACAGCGGACTTAAGAGCTTCAAGGGCTTGTTTACTGGAATGTTGAGTATATGCCTTGTTTTAGGCTTTTTTGCCTTAAACAGTTTAAAAGCACATGCTGAGGCCGCGGGAGTAGAAATTATTGTTGAAGAGGACGGAAGTATAATTGATGCCGATTCAGAGACGGGAGAGCCACTTAGTAAAACAGATGTGGTTTATCTTGCTTATGATGACGGTGAAGAAGGCCCTTGGTTTTGGGTGTGTGACGAGGCTGATGACTGGGTTATATCCTATGATTATAAGACAATGACCTTCGGCCTTAGAAACTTCAAATATGAAGGAGAGCATTCACCGTTTAATTTTTACGGTTATGAGGGGACTGTTACAATAGCTTTAGAGGGTGATAACGAGATTATCATGACAGGCTGTGACGGTTTGGAAACCCAGGGAAGTCTGGTATTTGAAGGTAAAGGTAATCTTGTTTTAGAAAATAAAAATACCGCTTCGGTAGACGAAGAGGGTAATCCTCTTTTGGATGAAGAAGGAAATAAGATTGTTCCTGCCGCTTTGTTTGTAGGCTTAAACGGTAAAGAGGACAATGAATTTATCAATCACTGTACCGGGACCATAACCTGCAAATCAGTGGGAGACGTAGATTTTAATCTGGGTAATATCTTTATCTCAAATGTAATCAATACAGGAAATGTTAAGGGACAAGGTGTTGTTTGGGGTGTTGACGGTGTATTTACCGACCTTGTGCCTTATACCACGACCTATACCGAGCCAAAGCGTGAAGGCTTTGAGATAAAGGGAAAGGCATATTATTATGATGACAGCGATAATACCCTGTGGCCTAATAATATATGCGGAACTCTCGGGGAGAGTTCATGGCGTTATGTCGGAAGCTATGACGAGGAAGGAAGACCTATAGCTTCGAATGATTTTTACCAGAATTATATGGTAAATGAACGTGGTGTATGGCTCACTATGGATTTTAACAACCAATATGCATTTTTGGTGTACGGTACGACAAAAGAGGTTGATGCACTTCCGACACCTGATGATATTGTAAGTGTACAGGATTCCGAAGAGGCTCATACCTTCAATACGGATTTGTACTGGGCACTTATGGTAGAAGGATCTATGACCATAAACGGTAATATTACCGGAGAGCTCACCCTGATGGAGAATTCCTATCATACTGATATAGATTATGATAAGGATGCTTTTGCTTATGAACGTGATGAAAACGGCAATATAGTATTTATGAACGACAGTAGAAATGCAAAGGCGGTAATAAACGGTGATATAGGCTTTTTGGCACTCAATAAGTCATACAAGGGTGATGCGACCATAAACGGTAAGCTTATGGGTATAGCTTATCAGGATGATGTAAATGTAAAGGATTATGAACAGCCTGCATGGACAGCTTATGCCGCATCTGCAAAGGCAGGACAGCTTGTTGCAAAAGGAAGCTTTACTCCTGGAACCATACAGGAATTAGAGGGTTATAAGGAGATTGCTGTTTATGACGGAGAGTACTGTTATGTAATGACGGAAAGAAAGCTTGACGGTGAAGAGGTAGTAGGAACTACTGCTGTTGTAGGAGATAAGGCGCTTTTGGTAGATATATCTAAGGAGGAGCTTCCTGAAGATACACATCCGCTAGTTCACGAGCTTGATGAAAAGGGCGAAAAGGAGGTTCTCGATAAGCTTCCTGAGACAGGCGATGCCCTGGTTATGGATATATCCCTGATTGAAGCCAATTCCAAGGAGACTGAGCCGGATAAAGCGGTAAATCTTTACTTTGATAATCTGGATGATTTTGAAAGTCCGGTGGTATATCATATAAAGGATGACGGAACCGTAGAGGTTGTATATGAAGGTGACGGAAGCTTTGATGGAAGTCTTAAGCTTAATGTTGAAGGCTTCTCCGTATATGTTATAGCCGACAAGGCTGACAAAAAGGCGGATGAGGTTATCGGTACAAAGTATTCCACATATGAGGGCAATACCTTCTATAAGGATGACAAGGGCGATGTAAGAGCCTATGATAAGGACGGCAAGCTTATAAGAGATGAGTTTAAGTGTGACGGAACCTAC
>CADAKQ010000041.1 GCA_902788555.1 uncultured Lachnospiraceae bacterium | reverse complement strand
GATAATCATCTATTATCCCTTAAGTCTCAGTGAATGAATTTATTAAAATATTAATATTGTTTTAGGAAGAAGAGCAATAATAGTAGGCTATTTTTAAAAAGATAAAGACCTTCAAATGATAATTATATTACTCAAAAAGACTATATTTAAATCAATTTTATGTCCATCATAATACCTGATATATGAATATTAGTTCGTTTTTCTTGTCAAGGAAATCAGAAATAAATAATATTTACAAAATTAACAGATTAGATATAATTATAAATATATAATTAATAAAAAAATTAGAAAATTATTAAATAGGATATTAAAATGAAAAATATAATACTTAAAAATCTTGAGAAATGCTTGATAAGAGGAAAATTTGATGAAGCTGAAGAATTATTAAATAAATTGGACAAAGATTACATAAGAGATTTAGTTTTAAGTTATGCATACAATAATGAGAATATAATAATTTACAGTTTTGTATTGTATATGGAAAAGAAGACATCAGATTTTTTTTGGATTGAATTAGCAATTGAATTAATGCTTAATCCTTTATGTTTTGTAGATGGTGCATATTCTGTTGCACTATATCATTCAAGAAAATTATTAATGCTGGATGATAAAATAGAAAATTTAGAAAGATTATTCTTCTTTTCAGAGTGTCCGGAAATAATAATAGATAAAGCGGAATTAGAGCTTATAGCAATGAAAATACTTGAAAAAGAACCTGATAATAAGAAAGCATTAGGTTTTCTATATGAAAGAGATTTATAATGAATTAATACAATAGAATTATAACTAAAATTCGTTCTATTCAACGCTTTGTATTTTTACATAACTTCTATAATTATCCTTATCCTCAACCTCTTATTTAAAAACAGGAGCAGAAGAATCTGCCCCTGTAAAATGCTCATTTATAAGGCTGTGCATCACCTGATAACCACATTATAATTTATATAATAAAAATTCAAGCGCTATAAACTTTATTCAAATTTTTACAAAGCGTGACATGGTCCTACAACCTCTCAGCAATCTCATATATGAGTCTTTCGGTCTTTTCCCAGCCGAGGCAGGCATCGGTTATTGATTTACCATATACACCACCGTCTACGCTCTGGTTTCCGTCCTCTATATAACTTTCTACCATAAAGCCTTTAACGAGATTTTTGATATCACTGTTGTAATTGCAGTTACTTATAACTTCATTTATGATACGCTTTTGTTGGAATGGATCCTTGCCCGAGTTTGCGTGGTTTGCATCTATTATAACGGCAGGATTTTTCAAATTCTTTTCGGCATATACATCACACAGTCTTGCGAGATCCTCGTAATGGTAGTTTGGCATAGGCTGTCCGTGCTTGTTGTTATAGCCTCGGAGAATTGCATGTGCGTACGGATTTCCGGCTGAATGAGTTTCCCAGCCTCTGTATATGAAAGTATGTCCGTGCTGGGCAGCGGTTATTGAATTCATCATAACGGATATGTCTCCACTTGACGGATTTTTCATTCCGACAGGTACAGGTAAGCCGCTTGCGGTAAGTCTGTGCTGTTGGTCTTCGACGGAACGGGCACCAACGGCTATATATCCGAGGACATCATTTAAGTATTCGGCATTTTCAGGGTAGAGCATCTCGTCTGCACATGAAAATCCGGTTTCGGATATAACTCTCATATGGAGTTCTCTGATTGCGACGATTCCTTTAAACATATCCGGCTTTTCGTTTGGATCGGGTTGATGGAGCATGCCCTTGTAGCCTTCGCCGGTGGTTCGTGGTTTATTGGTGTAAACTCGAGGAACGATGAAAAGCTTATCTTTAACCTTTTCCTGTACAGGTACAAGACGTGAAACATAGTCAACTACACTTTCTTCCTTATCGGCAGAGCACGGACCTATGATAAGGAGAAGCTTATCGGACTTGCCTGATAATATGTTTTTTATCTCGATATCCCTTTCCTCTACTATTTTTCCGAGGCTTCCGGTTAAAGGATACATTTCCTTTAACTCTGCCGGTAATGCAAGCTTTCTTTCAAATATCATGTTCATAATTTATTCCTCCGTTTTTTCTGTTTTATTTGTTTTTTTTTTGTAAGTTTAATATATATATTAATTATATTTTCCTGCTATTTTTACAAGATTACATACATCCTTAAGCCGATTAATCATCTGGCTTCCTTCAGTGGTATCTATATCGCCTTCAGCCTCTACGTAAAAGTAGTATTCCCATGCCTTATGGTGGGAAGGACGACTTCTCAGAACCTTCATGTTAAAGCCGTAATCACTTATAACGGCTATTGCCTTGGATAGAGCACCGGCAACATCATTTACTGTAAATATGAGTATAAAGCTGCTTTTATCGGAATTGGCACTGTTTTTTTGATAATCCTTTCTAAAGACTGCAAAGCGGGTAGTGTTATCATTCATTTCATTTATATTGGCATGAAGTATATCAAGTCCATAAAGCTCGGCTGTTTCCTTACTTGCAATGGCTGCCAGATGTATATCTCCAAGCTCTGATACCTCCTTAGCCGCCATAGCAGTATTGGCAGCAAGTGTTTCCTCGAAACCATGCTTTCTTATGTAGCCTTCACATTGTGCAAGAGCCTGAGAGTGGCTTATTACCTTGGTTATATCACTTATCGTGGAGCCTTTGATTCCGAGAAGGTTTTGAGATATCTTGTAAGGAATCACATTATCAACTATAAGTTCTCCGTTTACCATCAGGTCAATAACTTGGCCAACCTCTCCGGTATAGCTGTTTTCGATTGGAAGCACAGCCTGCTCGCATTCATCGTTTAAAACAGCATTATAGGCATCTTCAAAGCTTGAATAGGCTATAAGCTCATCCTTCGGAAATGTTTTCTTTGCCGCTATATGTGCGAAAGCACCCTCGACTCCGCTGTAGGCGGTTTTAGCTTTAGTTGTTTTTTTGTATTCAGTTTCCATTTTTCCTCCTTGCATAAAAAAACCACCGCTGCTTTCTTGTTTTTATATCATCAAAAGCAGCGGTGGAAATTATCTTATATATATCAAAGCTTTTACTTTGTTATCTATAATTTAAAATCCATCGCGTTAATAAAGAAAAAGAAAAAGTTGTTATTGGTTTTTGTAGGTTTCATGTTATTTTTTTCCTTTAAAAGCAAATTGTTTAATATGTGGGGAATTATAAATTATAAAAAATTATTTGTCAACTATATTTTTTTATAACGGATTTTTTTATAAAGAAAAAGGGGGCAGATGCCCCCTTAGCCATTACTGGTAGCTTCTTTCGTTTCCGATTAAGCCATAGAAGCTTATAAGGTATAAACCGCTTAAGCCTACAAGACCATAGATGATTCTTGTAAATGCTGTTGCGTCACCAAATATTGCTGATACAAGATTCCAATCAGCAAACCCTATAAGTCCCCAGTTAATAGCACCTATAACAACTATTGTTAAGCATAAAATGTTTAAAAATTTCATAAGCTTTCTCCTTACATTTTTTTATATTAATCAATAAATTGTAAAGCATTTATAGGGCTTACCAATATATTTCCCAATATTTAAGAAATTATTTATAATTTTTCTTTATTTTTAATTTAAAAATTGTTATAATGCTTCTGTATTTGATTCAGATAACTTTTAATGACATATACCGGAGGGAAAAAAATGGGTGGATTTTTTGGAGTAGTTGGAAAGGAAGATTGTGTATTTGATTTGTTTTTCGGAACGGATTATCACTCTCATTTGGGAACAAGACGTGCAGGAATGGCAGTATATGGAGAAAATGGGTTTAAGAAATCTATTCACAAGATAGAAAATTCACCATTCAGGACTAAGTTTGATAATGAAGCAAACAGTATGCACGGCAATATGGGTATAGGATGTATTTCCGATTACGAAGCCCAGCCGATTCTTATGCGTTCGCACCATGGCTCCTTTGCTATAACTACGGTTGGTAAAATTAATAATGCAAAGGAAATAACTGAAGAAATATTAAAGGGTAATACTCATTTCTTCGAGATGAGTAATGGAGAGATAAATGCTACGGAGCTTGTGGCAGCAATCATCAATCAAAAGGAAAATTTTATAGACGGTATCAGATACGCTCAGGAGCTGATAGAGGGCTCGATGTCTATGCTTATTCTTACACCAAAGGGCATATATCTTGCAAGGGATAAGTTTGGACGAACACCAATAGTCGTAGGTAAAAAGGAAGGCGCAAGATGTGCGGCTTTTGAAGACTTTTCGTATTTTAATCTCGGTTATACTACTGAAAGAGAGCTTGGACCGGGTGAGATAGCAATTATGACAGCAGACAGTCTTAAAACCTTGGTTGCGCCGGGGGATAAGATGAAGATATGTACCTTCCTTTGGATATATTATGGTTATCCTTCATCCACATACGAAGGTGTGAGTGTTGAAAAAATGAGATATAACTGTGGTAAGGCTCTTGCGAAAAGAGATAATGTCAAGCCGGATATCGTTGCAGGAGTTCCTGACTCGGGTACTGCCCATGCAATCGGTTATGCCAATGAGTCCGGTGTGCCGTTTTCAAGACCGTTTATCAAGTATACACCAACCTGGCCGAGGTCATTTATGCCTACCATACAGAGTAAGAGAAATCTTATAGCAAAGATGAAGCTTATACCTGTAAAGGAGCTTATAAAGGATAAAAGTCTTCTTCTTATCGATGATTCCATAGTCAGAGGAACGCAGATGAGAGAAACCACCGAATACCTCTTTGAAAACGGTGCAAAGGAGGTTCATATAAGACCGGCATGTCCGCCTCTTGTTTTCGGTTGTAAATATCTTAATTTTTCAAGAACCAACTCGGAGATGGAGCTTATAACAAGAGATGTTATAGCTGAGCTCGAGGGTGGAGAGGTTTCGGATGATGTTTTGAGAGAATATGCTGATTATAATTCTCCAAAATACGATATGATGGTTGAAAAGATTAGAGAAAGACTTAAATTTACATCCTTAAGATTCCATCGTCTTGATGATATGATTGAATCCGTTGGAATTGATCCTGAGAAGCTTTGTACCTATTGCTGGAGCGGTAAGGAATAAAAATTTTAATTGGAAGGTTTAAAATATTTCTCTGTAAAGTGAATATAACTCCTTTTATAATGCCATTATAATATTAATTTTTAATATAATGATGAGGGAGCTATATATACAATGGATAAAAGAGAGTGTGATGCTGTTGCTGCGGAAAGGCTTAGAAAATTAAGACTTAGTAAGAATATGACTCAGGAGCAGATGGCAGAGGCTATCGGTATATCCGAATCTCTATATAAAGGTAATGAATCCGGAAGACTTCCAATATCCAGAAAGACAGCACAGCTTATTGAAAATAGCTTTGGAGTAAGTTTTGATTATATGTTTTTTGGAACACTGAGAGATTCAAAGGACATATGGACGGAAATTCTTGAATGTGATGAAAATGAAAAGATGAGAATTATGCTTAGACTTATAAAGTATTTTTCATTACAGGGAGATTTTGATTTTACTGAGAAAATGGTAGAGGATATAATAAAAATTATCAGAGATAATAATTAATATTAAATGGACAGATAAAAAACAGCCTGTCTTACATATCCTTAGCATAGCGTTAAGAGAAACCGGCTATGATAAGAATATATAAGACAGGCTGTTTTTTCTTAAAATTTTTATTCGTGGGAAAGCTTTCCCAAAAATTCATTCATTCTTGAATTGTTTGAATTAAATACATCATCAGGAGTTCCTTCTACAGCGATAACGCCCTTATCCATAAATATTATTCTGTCCGATATATTTTTCGCAAAGGACATTTCGTGAGTTACGATAACCATCGTCATTTTTTCTTCCGCAAGAGCCTTTATAACCTTCAGCACTTCGCCGGTGAGCTCCGGATCTAAGGCTGAAGTCGGCTCGTCAAAGAAAAGAACCTTCGGCTTTAGTGCGAGAGCCCGTGCTATGGCAACTCGTTGCTGTTGACCGCCCGAAAGCTGGGATGGATAGTAATCTTCTTTATCGGAAAGTCCCATTTTTAAAAGTAGTGCCTTTGCTTCGGATAAGACCTCGTCTTTGTTCCTTTTTTGTACATGAATCGGAGCATCCGTAAGATTGTGTATAACCGTCCTGTGAGGAAAAAGATTAAAGCTTTGGAAAACCAGTCCAAAATTTTTCTTTATTTCACGAAGCTCATGGGGCTTTGCATAGTGCATCTCGCCGTTTTTTGAAGTGCAAGCTTCCTCATCCATATATTTTATTGAACCGCTGTCCATCGTTTCAAGCATGGTTGCTATCCTTAAGAGTGTGGATTTACCTGAACCGGACGGACCGATAATTGATAAAACCTCACCCTCATGAACCTTAAGGGATATGTCCTTTAAAACCTGAAGGTCACCAAAGGATTTTTTTATATTATTCATTTCAAGATAAATATTTTTTTCAGACATTTCTTATCTCCGTTATAAGATCCTTTTAGCTTAAGCTGCCTTTTTTAGTAATAGTTTAAACGCTTTTCCAGCCTTCTCATTATAAATGATATAAGCAGATTAAATATGTAATAAAACAGCCCTGCGATTGCAAATGGCATAAATGTTGTCTGCGCAGAAGCTATCTGTTTGGTTATTGTAAACATCTCCATATATGATAAGGTAAAAGCCAGAGATGTATCCTTAACAAGTGTTATAACCTCGTTGGTTACCGCAGGCAAAATAATTCGAACTACCTGAGGAAGTATTATTTTAAAAAATGTTTGAATCTTAGTGTAACCTAATATATGAGCCGCTTCGTATTGTCCCACAGGAATTGCACTTATACCTGAGCGGTATATTTCAGCAAAATATGCCGCATAATTTATTGAGAATCCGACAATTATTGCAGGAAATCGCCAATTTGTTATAGACCATTTAAACAAAAAGTACGGACCGTAAAATACAACAACCAACTGAAGCATAAGAGGTGTACCTCTTAAAACAGAGATAAAAAATCCTGTTATGCCGCTTAGTATTTTGTTTTTTGACATTCTTCCGAAGGCTATTATCCAGCCTAAAGGAAGTGAAAATAACAAGGTCAGAAAAAATATTAAAATTGTCTTAAGCATTCCGCTTGAAATCTGTTCAAGCATTGTAACAAAATTCATTTGCAAAACTCCTGTAAGGTAAAAATATCGTATTATTATGGTTCAAGACAGGTCATATCTGATAAACCGTATTTCTCAGCAAGCTCATCAAATTTTCCGTTTTTCTTTAATTCCTTTAATGCGCTGTTTACCTTGTCACGTGTTTCGGTATTACCAAGCTTGAAGCCTACACCGTATTGTTCTGCATTTAAATGTTCGTCAAGGATGATAAATTCATCACCGCGTCCGTTTATCTGATACTGGGCAACACCTATATCCATGGCGATGGCATCAACAGAATCAGCCTGAAGCTCTACGAAGGCTGTATTATAATCTGCAAATTCCTGAAGCTTTTTAAATGTATCGGCAAGCTCCTTTTGTCCTTCCTCATCCGAAAGAAGCTCAAGAGCAGCAGAAGCAGCCTGAACACCTACGGTCTTTCCTTCAAGATCAGAAAGCTTGGTTATGCCTGAGTTTGCTTTTACAACTATAACCTGACTGTTATCTACGTATGGAACTGACCACTCGTAAGCATCCTCACGGCCGTTAATTGTAAAACCGTTCCAAATGCAGTCGATAGAACCTGAATTTAATTCGTTATCCTTATTGTCCCATGCTATAGGCTGTTTTTTTAATTCCCAACCGTTTATCTTGCATACCTCTTCGGCAAGCTCAAGGTCGAAGCCGGTGTATTCGCCGTTATCATCCATATATCCGTATGGCGGATACTCTGCATCAAAGCCTACAGTAAATGTTTTTGCATCCTTTTTTCCGCAGCCTGTCAATAATGATGCAATTGCACCTACAGACAAAAGACCGCATAAGATTTTTTTCCTTAATTTCATGGTTTTTCTCCTCTTAAATTTTTTATTGCCAAATAAACGTAAAACGTTTGCCTGACTAACATATTTGTGTTATAATGATATTGCATCAGAAAAAATGCATTTTCATTATGGTCAGTTTTAGCCTAAATATGTTAAAACTACGACGTATAATAACATAATGAAGACATAAGGTCAATTAAATATAGTTGCAAAAATTTTTTTTTGCTGTATAATATTGACTATATAATTAATAACTATATACATAGAAAAAGATTATACGGAGGTAATTTAAGATGAGGAAAGCTGAGATTTCCGATTGTGAATTAGTTGCAATGAAGTGCGTATGGGATGCCGACGAGCCTGTAACATGTTCATATGTTATAGAGCAGTTAAAGACAGTGTATGATCGCGATTATGCAGAGACTACTGTCTATACCTTCCTGAAGAACTTAAAGACTAAGGGATTTATTGATTCATACAGAAAGGGCATTACATACTTTGTTCCAAAGAGAGACAGAAACAAGTTCAGAGACGAACAGCTTATCAAGACAGAAAAATTCTGGTTTGATGGTTCTACAGCAGAGCTTATAACTGCATTACTTAACGCAAAGGAGTTATCCGATAAGGAAAAGGCAGATATTAAGAAGGCTGTGAAGAACGCACTTAAGTAGTGTGATTTTAAATAAGACAGGTAATTGATTATACAATTTACCTGTCTTATTTGTTTACTTAAATTAAGAGGTCATATATGAAGCGCATAATTAATACATTTAAATATGGTTCACCGGCTGTAAAGCTTACCCTGCTTGCGACCATAATTTGTGGTCTTGCTACAGCAGGGCTTTTAGCGTGTGCCTTTATATTCGGACAGCTTATATGGTTTTTTGCTTGCGTTTTTGCGGGATTCGTCACTGTATCGCTGGCGCAGACCTTTGCCATACAGGGGGGAATGTCAAATGAGGACAGTAAAAAGAATTCAGTAAAAAACTCCGGGAAGGATGATAGTGAAAAGAAATATTCCGGGGAAGATGCACAAAATTTTGATGGAACAGAATATGACGAAGAGAATGATGGTGAAATAGATTTTTCATCCTTTGAAAAAGAAGCCGGTAAGGATGGTAATAAAAAATCAGGGAAAAAAAACAAACAAAAAAATAAAAAGCAAAAATTAAAAAAGTTAAAGAAAAAAAATAATAATAAAAAAAATAAAGAAGATAATTATCCTGAGGATGAAGATGATAAATTAGATAAAATAAAAAGAGCAAAAGACAAAAAAAATAAAAAGGAAAAAATCAAAAAGGAAAAAGTAATAAAAGAAAAGACAATAAGTGAAAAAAACGATAAGGAAAGAAAACCCAAAAATCAAGCCTTAATAAGCAAAAGGGTTATGAAAAAAAAGCCGAAGAAGGTTGCTCTGAAAAAGGATATTCCTATTGTAAAAAAGGCTACCGTAAGTGATTTGGATTATAAGGCCATGGTTAAAAAGGATATTAAGGAAAGTAAAAGAAGCATGGCTAAAAAGGAAAAGCTTGCCGAAGAGGAGTTTGTCTCAGAGGAAGCGGGAGCTTCGAGGGGCTTTGTACCGGAACCGCTTAATGCCGAAACCGTAAAGCAGTATAATATTAAAAAAATACGTAAAACACTTCATAAATATAAGGTAAAAAGAGATCACAAGCTTGCTATGATAGACAGATGTGAAACCTACAATATAAGTCAGACACCGGCATATATATGGGTTGACGGAAATGATTTTCATATACTTTTAATTGAGCAGGAGCCAAGACATCTTGTTCTTTCTACATTTAAGGTAGGAAGAATAAAATATCTGAAAAAACAGCCTGTCAATATCAATACCGATTACGAAGCATTTAATGTTAAAAGTATGATTACGGATTTGTTCAGACCGTACCTTCCGGATTATAATCAGAGCAACGTGGATAGTGACCTTAATTATTATAAAAATCTGTATGGTATAGGACCGGGCATTTACTTTACAAACAATTCCGCAAAGCAGCTTATTGATTTCTTTGGCTTTGGTATGGACGTTGATGATAAGGTTACGGAATCAAAGAGAGTGAATCTTTATTTTAAGGATGCATATAAGGCCAATATTATGGTACGTGATAATGTTCTTGATGCCAACGGATATGCAGATAGAATTTCCTCTATACTTGAGGAGATGGCGGCTTCAAACTTAAGCTATAATGAATTCAAGGAAACACTTAATCTTATGATTAAAAACAAATTTATAACCAAGGAATTTGGTATGTATTATATGGAAGTAAGGGATAAAAAACACAGTTAATACAAATACTATTCAAAATATTGGATAGGAAAAGGTATTAATAATGAAGATGATTTTTTATGATGCCAAACCATATGATAAGGTCTGGTTTGATATGGCTGCGAAGGATGAAGGCTTTGAAGTTTTTTATGTAGAAGATATGCTTGACAGTAAAACGGTAAAGTATGCAAAAGGCTTTGATGCGGTCTGTGTAGGTGAGGAGACTGACTTGGGAGAAGCTTTGACTCAGGAATTGAAGGATAACGGAATAAGTGCCATAGTTTTTCGGTGTGAGGATGTTAATAGAACCCGGATTGAGAAAAAAGATGAGAATGGCTTATGTATTCTGAGAGTACCGACATATTCCCCCAGTAAAGCTGCTTAACAGCAAATGGGTTTCTTATCTTCCGTAGATAAATCGGATATGCTTGCCTTTTGTCGTAAAATTTGATATTTTAGTTAGGTATCATTAATTAATATATATGGATTTTAATAAAAAATAATTCATAAAGAAAGGTAAAGAATATGGATGTTTCAGTAGAGATGCTTGGAAAACGTGCTTTCAGTGAAGCGATAATGAGAGAGAGGCTTCCTAAGGCTGTATTTAAACAATTAAAGAAGACACTTGATTACGGTGCACCGCTTGATGTAGAGATAGCAGATTCGGTGGCTATAGCCATGAGAGAGTGGGCAAAGGAGCTTGGAGCTACACATTATACACATTGGTTCCAGCCGCTTACTAATCTTACAGCAGAAAAGCATGATTCGTTTATGGACCCGGTTGGAGACGGTACATTTATAACAGAGTTTACGGGAAAGGAGCTTATTAAGGCAGAACCGGATGGCTCGTCATTTCCGACAGGAGGAGTAAGAAATACCTGTTCAGCCAGAGGATATACGGTATGGGATTGTACATCACCTGCATTTGTTAAGGATATACCAAATGGCTGTAAGGTGCTCTGCATACCTACGATATTTATATCCTATACAGGAGAATCACTTGATTTTAAAACACCTCTGCTTCGTTCAATGGAAGCGGTAAGTAATCAGGCTAAGAGAATATTAAAGCTTTTCGGTAAAGAGGATATCGATAGAATAAATGCCTCTGTCGGTGTTGAACAGGAATATTTTCTTATTGAAAAATTAAAGTATGAAAAAAGACTTGATCTTAAGCTGACCGGTCGAACCTTGTATGGTGCTCCGGGACCAAAAGGTCAGGAGATGGAGGATCAATATTTCAGTGTTGTAAAGGATAAGGTTTCTTATTTCATGAATGAGCTCAATCAGGATCTTTGGGCATATGGAATTCCTGCAAAAACCCAGCACAATGAGGCTGCTCCGGCACAGCATGAGATTGCACCTATTTATGAAACTACCAATATAGCATGCGACCAAAATCAGCTTGTTATGGACACCCTTAAAAGAGTTGCATCAAGAACGGGCTTTGCATGTCTCCTGCATGAGAAGCCTTTCAGGGGAGTGAACGGTTCCGGTAAGCATAATAACTGGTCTCTTTCAACCTCTGACGGAGAAAACCTTGTTTCACCGGGTAAAAATCCTGAGAAGAATCTTCAGTTCCAGTTATTTCTTGCAGCCGTACTTGCTGCGGTACATAATAATGCAGAGCTGCTTAGACTTTCAGCGGCATCGCCGGGAAATGACCACAGACTTGGAGGAGATGAAGCACCTCCTGCCATAATATCAGTATATCTTGGTGACCAGCTTGATGATATAGTTAATCAGATTATTGAAAACGGAGAGGTAACAAGAGCTATAAAGGGAAGGCTTTATGAGCCGAAATGTTCAGCTATCCCACAGTTTAAGATGGATGCAACTGACAGAAACAGAACTTCACCATTTGCCTTTACAGGTAACAGATTTGAGTTTAGAATGGTTGGCTCTTCGCAGTCGATAGGTCTTCCTATGACTACATTAAATACAATAGTTGCAAATACTCTTTGTGATATGGCAGATGAGCTTGAAAAAGCCGATGACTTCGAAGCTGCCGCAAAGAAGATGGTGGCTGATATGATTAGAGAGCATAAGGATATTATCTTCAATGGCAACGGATATTCTGAGGAGTGGGTTAAGGAGGCTGAAAGAAGAGGACTTCCAAATATTCCTACAACTGTTGATGCAATACCATATCTTACAAGTGAAAAGTCAATTAAGGCTTTTGGAAGATTTGGAATTATGAGTGAGAGTGAATTAAGACTAAGAGAAAATGTTATGTTTGACAGCTATGCAAAGACTATTAATCTTGAAGCACTCACTATGATAGAGATGGCAAACAAGCAGATTATTCCTGCTGTTATGGATTATGAGGCTAAAGCAGCGGCAGGTATAAGAGATTTAAAGAGTATAGGCGTTTCGGCAAATGCACAGGTGGCGCTTGTAAATGAGTTGGATGAAAGACTTACGAAATTCAGAGTAGCTATAGTTGAGCTTAAAAAACGTGTGGATGAGGCTTGTAATCATAATGATAGTCCAAAGGAGTGGGCTACATATTACAGGGATTATGTTGCTTCATATATGGATGTGGCAAGGGAGCCTGCAGATGAGCTTGAAAAGCTTGTTGGTGAAAAGGACTGGCCGCTTCCGACCTACGAGGAATTTTTGTTCGAACAGTAAATATACAATCATTTGAATTTTTAAATGCAAGCCGGTATAGATTGTGTTTTATATCGGCTTGCAGAACTTTATGGCTATATTTTTTGCTTGTTAAAGGGGGATTTGTGTTGCCTGATAAGATTATTTTGATTGGATTTATGGGAAGCGGTAAATCCTCAGTTGGAAAAGAGCTTTCAAAAAAAACCGGATATAAGCTTTTGGATTCTGATACATGTATAGAAGAAAAAAAGAAAAAAAGCATAAATGAAATATTTAAAGATGATGGAGAACGTGCCTTTCGCGATATGGAAAGTGAATTTCTAAAAGCATTGGCTTTAAGTGAAGAAAGCTTTATACTTTCAACGGGCGGAGGTATGCCCTGCTTTAATGATAATGCTAAGCTGATAAAAGAAATCGGTAAGTCCTTTTATCTTATGGCTTCTCCTGATTCGATAATGGAAAGATTAAAGAATGATACAAGCAGACCGCTTCTTAGGGATGGTAACAGATACGAAAAAATCAACAGTCTTTTATCTAAAAGAGAAGAGTATTATAAAAAAGCAGCAGATGTAATTATTGAAACTGACGGAAAAACCGTAAATGAAATAACGGGTGAAATTATTGGATTAATTAAGTAACAGTATTTAGTTTGGGAGAGAAGCATTGAAAAATTTGTATATCGCAGAAAAACCGAGTGTTGCCAGAGAATTTGCAAAGGCACTTGGAGTTAAGGGAGCGGACAATGCCGGCAGCAGGGAAGGCTTTATAGAAACTGCTGATTCGATAGTTACATGGTGTGTAGGACATCTTGTAACCATGAGCTATCCGGATGCTTATGATGAAAAGCTTAAGCGTTGGAGCATGGCGACAATTCCCTTTGTACCAACTGAATATAAGTATGAGATTATCGGGGCGGCAAGCCGACAGTTTAATGTAGTAAAAAAGCTTCTAAACAGAGAGGATGTCGGATGTATATATGTATGTACCGACTCCGGACGTGAGGGAGAATATATATACAGACTTGTAGATATGATGGCAGGAGTAAGCCCTGATAAATTGAAAAAAAGAGTGTGGATTGATTCACAGACAGAGGAAGAAATCTTAAGAGGGATTAAGGAAGCAAAGGATTTATCAGAATATGACAGTTTGAGTGATTCTGCATTTTTAAGAGCCCAGGAGGATTATCTTATGGGAATTAACTTCTCGAGGGCTCTTACGTTAAAATACAGTCAGACCGTTAAAAATTATCTTAAAGCGGATAAATGTGTTATAGCAGTAGGACGTGTTATGACCTGTGTGCTTGGTATGATTGTAAAAAGAGAAAGAGAGATAAGGGAATTTGTGCCAACACCTTTTTACAGAGTGATTGCAAAATCAGACGGCTTTGAAGCAGAGTGGAAGGCTACTGATAAGTCGAAATATTTTGAATCTCCTTTACTTTATAAGGAGAACGGCTTTAAGAAAAAGGAGTCTGCAAAGGAGCTTATCGATGAGCTTTTCACTGAACCGCAGATAGTATTTGACGTTTCTAAGGTTGAAAAAAAGACGGAAAAGAAGCAACCGCCTATGCTTTATAATCTGGCAGAGCTTCAAAATGATTGTTCAAGACTTTTCAAGATAAGTCCGACGGAAACCTTAAATATCGTTCAGGAGCTTTATGAAAAAAAGCTTGTTACATATCCGAGAACTGATGCGAGAGTTTTATCAACTGCTGTTTCTAAGGAGATATATAAAAACATAAGCGGATTGAAAAAATATTCTGCTCTTTCGGCATTTGCAGAAAACATTATTACACAGGGCGGATATAAACAAATTGCAAAATCTAAGTATGTAAATGACAAGCAGATAACAGACCATTATGCTATTATTCCGACAGGTCAGGGTTACGGTGCACTTAATTCCGTTTCGGAAACGGCAAAAAAAGTATATGATATAGTTGCAAGAAGATTTTTGAGTATATTTTATCCGGCAGCAGAGTATGAGAAAATAGCACTTATACTTACCAAAGATAATAATGATAAGACGGAAAGCTTTTTTGCAAGCTTTAAACGCATGGTAAAACCGGGATATCTGGTGATTGCCAATCCTAAACTTGTAGCTTTTCAGATGGGAGCGGATACAAATAAGACATCGGAGGAAGGCAGCACATTTGATAAATCTGATACGGATGCAGCAACCTCAGATGATCAAAATGAAAATAAACTTTCTCAGGAGATGCTGGAAAAGCTTAAGGCCTTGAAAAAAGGTGATACACTAAATGCGACAGAATTATTTATAAAGGAAGGGGAAACAACACCTCCAAAAAGATATTCCTCCGGAACACTTATTCTTGCAATGGAAAATGCGGGACAGCTTATAGAGGATGAGGAATTAAGAAGTCAGATAAAGGGTTCCGGTATTGGAACAAGTGCAACGAGAGACAGTATCATAACAAAGCTTGTGACCAATAAATATATTCAGCTAAACAAAAAGACACAGATTGTTACCCCTACGTTTTTAGGTGAAATAATATATGATGTTGTTTATTATTCCATAAATAGTCTGCTTAGAGCCGAAATGACTGCAAGCTGGGAAAAGGGTCTTACGGGAGTTGCCGATGGAACCATAAAAAAGGATGAATATATTGAAAAGATGAACAGCTTTGTAATTAATAATACGGAGCTTGTTAAAAAGCTTGATAATCAATATAAGATTACATATATATTTGATAAATCAAAAGAGTTTTATCAAAAACAGGCAAAGTCAGGAAAGAAAAAGGACAGCAATAAAGAGTAAAAATAAGAAGTAAAAATAAGGAGCATTCCTGTAATTCAGAAATAATGTCAATAGAAAAAAAGAAACCTCTGATGTATGATTAGAGTGTTCATCTTGGCAGGATGAAAAAACATC
>CADAKQ010000040.1 GCA_902788555.1 uncultured Lachnospiraceae bacterium | reverse complement strand
TTAACATGTTATTAATTTTTCAAAGGTTCGTTGCTGTCTTTCTCAGCGACAGCTTTTATAATATATCACAGTGAATTTTGAATGTCAACACCTAATTTTTAAAAATTTGACAAAAAATTTGCTATGCAAAAATATGTTAATTTTGCATAGCAAAAAAGACGGATTTTCAGCCTTTTTATTCTATATTTATCTTGTATTTAACCTATATCTAACTTATTTCTATACCAAATTCCATAAGTTTTGATTCCATATCTTCATATGATAAAAAAACTATACCATTAAATCCTATCTCCCTGGCAGCGTCAACATTTTCCTCTGTATCATCCACAAATATGCATTCTTTCGGATTCAAATCATATTCTTTAAGGAAAAGCTTATACATTTCCGGATCCGGTTTTGTCTTTCCTACCTTAAAAGAAACTATGCCTCCATCCATATATTCCATAAATGCCAAGGACTCACCACATTCATCATATGCTTTCTTAGAATAATTAGAAAGATAATATACATTAAGGCCTGCCGCCTTTAGTTTTTGTACAAGAGGAATAGCAAAATCACGAATGGAAAGCATACCCTCCACACTTGAATATGCTCTGTATAGTTCCTCCTCTATCTCAGGATCCAGACTTGCAAAAGCCTTTAAGGTCTCCTCCTCCGTAAGCTCGCCTCTTTCAAACTGTCCCCAGTAAGGGCTCATTATGGATGCCTTAAGAATTCTCTTTATCATATCCCCGTCAAATCCTTTAGCAAAAAGAAACTCCTTAATCTTATAATCAGCGAGAACACCACCTATATCAAATACAATATTTCTAATCCTTTTTTCCTCATTATATATAGGCATTTCATTTTCAAGTGGTTTACGAACATTTTTCTTCATATCTTCAGTACAAGCACCAAATAATTTAAAATTTTCCCTTGCCTGTTTAAGTGATACGCGATTAGCTCCTCCTGTCAAATTTTCATCAGAAACCGGCTCATCCTCCCAAAAGCAAACCGGACATATATCATAGTTTCCCTTTGGTTTTTCCTCAAAGGTATAGTATCCACAACATGGACATTTAAATTTCATACTGTTCTCCTTAATTCTTCATAAATTATAATTGTTAAATTTTAAAATCTATCTCTCCAAGATGAGAAAAATCCTCTACAGAGGCGATTACCCCCTTATGATTTATCAAATCGTTACGTCTGCTGTCACCAGTTATTGCAATAATATGTCTTATACCTGCTGCCTCAGCCGCTGTAACTCCCGACTCACTATCTTCAAATACAACAATTTTCTCAGCCGGCATATCAAGTTTTTTCATGGCAGCCAGATAAAGATCAGGATGGGGTTTTAGGGGAATGTTGCCCATTCCTATAACAACCTCCTCCCACTTAAACCATCTTTCAAGATTATATCTTTCAAAATAATAGTTCATATTTTCAAGATTGGCAGTTGTTGCTATAGTACGCTTAACTTTGGCTAAACTTAAATAATTAAGGAACTCTTCAAGTCCCGGTGCAAGTCCTATATCAGCCTTAGCAAGCATAATTCTATAGATTCTTTCCTTTTCTTCTGAAAGCTGGTTCACCATATTGTCATTAAGCTCATAACCAAGGAAATGTTCCAATATATCTTTTGCGGTTTTTCCTATTATATAATCTTTGACTTCATCGTCAGAAACATTTCCTGATGTAAGTTCCTCAATATAAGTCTTCCAAGCCTCATCGTGAAGCTTTCCGTCAAATATACATGTTCCGTTGAAATCAAATATAACAGCAATATCTTTATTCATATTAACCTCTACAATTACCCTGTTTTGCACACAAAAAAAACAAAACAATTACATATGATAGTTTTAAATCACTCCAAGCGCCTCAATAAGTGATGTGACACATTTTACCTTAATATCAAGCTTTTCCATATTCTTATCATAATTGGACTTAGGTATTATACATGTATCAAAACCCATTTTGTCAGCTTCCTTTACTCTCTGCATAATATTGGTCACACCTCTTATCTCACCGGTAAGACCTATCTCTCCGATTATCATGGTCTTATCACCCACCGGTTTATTGTTAAGACTCGAATAAATTGCCGAAGCTATACCAAGGTCAATTGCCGGGTCATTTACACGCATACCTCCCGCTATGCTTACATATGCATCATAGCCCCAAAGGTCGAGACCTGCTCTTTTTTCAAGCACAGCCATAATAAGATTAACTCTGTTAAAATCCACTCCCACAGATGTACGTCTCGGCATATTAAAATTAGTCTTACAAACAAGAGCCTGAAGCTCGATAAGTATGGTTCTTGTTCCTTCTATAGAAGAAACAACAACCGAACCCGGCACGCCTACAGGTCTGCCGTTAAGCATAACCGATGACGGATTATCCACCTCTATTAGACCTGTATCTGTCATATTAAATACGCCTATTTCATTTGTAGAGCCAAATCTGTTTTTTACACCACGCAGTATTCTAAACCCATTATTTGAATCACCCTCAAAATAAAGCACGGAATCCACCATATGCTCCAAGGTTCTCGGACCAGCGACAGTACCTTCCTTGGTTACATGTCCTACTATAAACACCGCTACGTTGTTTTGCTTGGCAAGCTGCATAAGTCGTGAAGTTACCTCTCTTACCTGTGTAACAGTCCCCGGTGCGGAACCAACCTCATCAACCAACATGGTCTGAATAGAATCTATAACAACAACCTCGGCATTGCTTTTTTGAATAGCAGAAGATATATTGTCCATATCATTGTCACACAGAAGCATCATATCCTTGTCAAATGTACCTATTCTTCCTGCACGCATCTTTATCTGGGACAGCGATTCCTCCCCCGAAACATACAATACCTCTACTTCCTTATCCACCAGCTTCTTGCACATTTGAAGTAATATGGTAGATTTTCCTATACCCGGATCACCGCCAACCAAGACCAGTGAACCTTTAACTATTCCTCCACCAAGGACTCTGTCCAATTCACCTATATCAGTTTTTATTCGACTCTCATCCGCAGTAGTTACCTTTAAAATGCTTGTAGGTGCTACAAGCGTCTTCTTGACAGAAGATGATTTAGCACCTACAGTAATTTTTTCTTCAACAAATGTATTCCACTGCCGGCAACCCGGACACTGGCCTAACCACTTAGCAGATTCATAGCCGCATTCCTTACAGTAAAAAACCTGTTTTTCCTTTGCCACTACATCTACTCCTTCTACATAATAAAATTAATAAGGACTTTTCAGATTACATTTTTTCTATCTTTACATTTACCAGTTTACCCGGCTCAAGCTCAACACTAAGATTAAGCTTACCTCCAAGATTGGTCTTCATCTTTCCTACATAAGTATCATCAATATGTACCTTATACTCCTTCTCAGCTTCAAATTCAAGAGTTATCTGAGAATCCTCAGTACCCTCAACTTCAAGAACTACCTCCTTGTCAGTAGCCATAAAATTATGAACTACTGTTCCCGGAACTGACTCGTATACAAATGTACCATTTTTTTCAAGCTTTGTTATTTCTCTGAAGGTCTTAATTTTGTAAATATCACCATTATAATTAAAGCCATCCTTCTTAGTCTTCGCAGCAAGAGCATAATTACCAAAGCTTAATGCACCATTTTCCTCCTCACGGATTAACTCATCAATTACAGCCATCTTTTTTCCTCCATATGTGTATTATATTATTATCCTGAATTGTAAACTTACCTCATCAATAATGCACAACTTAATTATACAATATAAACTGATTTTTTGCTATATATTTATTATTAAAATTCTATGAAGTTTTTGGATAAATTATTTTACTGTAAATGTAACCTTACCGTCATGTACTCCTATGCTAACCTTATCACCCTGCTTGACATCACCCTTAAGAATTTCCTCAGCAAGCTTATCCTCTATCTCATTTTGGATAGTTCGCTTAATCGGTCTTGCACCGAACTTCTTGTCATATCCTTTATCAAATATAAAATTCTTGATGCTGTCTCCATAGGTAAGTGTAATATCCATCTGCTTTTTAACTCTTGTCTTTAACTCCCTAAGCATGAGTGCACTTATAGACTTTATATTGTCTTTGGTGAGAGTCCTAAACACAATTATATCGTCTATACGGTTTAAAAACTCCGGTCTGAAAATCTGTTTAATCTCATCCATAACGTTTTTCTTCATGTCGTTATGATCTCTTTCCGCATCATTTCCGCCACCAAATCCAAGTGTCTTTGGATCAATAATTCTTTGAGCACCTGCATTACTCGTCATTATGATTATAGTATTCTTAAAATCTACCTTTCTTCCCTGCGAGTCAGTTATATGTCCATCATCAAGCACCTGAAGAAGGATGTTAAACACATCCGGATGAGCCTTTTCTATCTCATCAAATAATATGACCGAATATGGATTTTTTCTTACATTTTCACTAAGCTGTCCGCCTTCGTCAAAACCGACATATCCCGGAGGTGAACCAATAATCTTAGATACACTGTGCTTTTCCATATATTCCGACATATCAACTCTAATAAGTGATTTTTCATCACCAAAAACCGCTTCTGCCAATGCTTTTGACAGCTCGGTCTTTCCTACACCTGTAGGACCGAGGAATAAAAACGAACCTATAGGTCTCTTTGGATCCTTAAGGCCAACCCTTCCCCTTCTTATGGCCTTAGCAACAGCATCTACCGCTTCCTCCTGTGCCACAACTCTCTTATGAAGGGTTTCCTCAAGCTTAAGTAATCTTGAGGATTCTGTTTCCGTAATCTTGCTTACCGGAACCTTAGTCCATACGGAAACCACATCTGCTACATCCTCACTTGTTATTTCAAGCTTTTCTTCCTCTTTATTATGATTTGCAAGCTTTGTTTTTTCTATCTTCTTTTTGGTCTTCTCTATTTCTTTTTTAACGGCTGAAGCACCTTCAAAATCACTGTTTACAAGAGCCTCTTCCAATGTTTCTTCAAGCATTTTATAATGCTCCTCAAGATTTACCGTAGATTTACTCTTGGTATAAAGACCAAGCTTCTTTCTTGATGATGCCTCATCGATAAGGTCAATCGCCTTATCCGGAAGGAATCTGTCATTTATATATCTTACAGAATATTCAGTTGCAGCAAGGATAGCATCATCAGAAATCACAACTCCGTGATGCTCTTCATATTTTTTCTTCAATCCGTTAAGAATTTCAGTTGTTTCCTCAGGGGTCGGTTCTTCAACATATACAGGCTGGAATCTTCTTTCAAGTGCTGCATCCTTTTCAACATATTTTCTGTACTCGGTTCTTGTAGTTGCACCGATAAGCTGAACCTCTCCACGTGAAAGAGCAGGCTTTAATATATTGGAGGCATCAAGCGCACCCTCTGCTCCACCTGCACCGATTATAGTATGAAGTTCATCCACAAAAAGAATTACATCTCCCGCAGCCTTTACCTCATTTATAACCTTCTTAATTCTTTCCTCAAATTCTCCACGATATTTTGAACCGGCAACCATACTTGATAAATCCAGATTAAGAATCTTCTTTTCAGCAAGTATTTCCGGAACATTTTCTTCTGCTATAAGCTGGGCAAGCCCTTCAACAATTGCAGTTTTACCTACTCCCGGCTCTCCCACAAGACATGGATTATTTTTCATTCTTCTGCATAGTATCTGCATAACTCTTTCAATCTCAGCATTTCGACCTATAACAGGATCCACATTTTTTTCCCGTGCTTCTTTTGTTAAATCCTTACTGTATTGGTCAAGTGTTGGTGTTGCCGAAGACGATTTCTTTTTTCCTGACGGATTCTTTATTGTAGCATATTCCTTCTTTGCAGCCTGTGCATCCTTTCCTATGGAGACCATAATATCAATATATATTTTCTGAACATTTACCGACATGGATTCAAGCAGTTTTATGGCAATAGAGTCTGTAGTCTTTATAAGTGCTATTAAAAGCTGCTCGGTTCCTATCTCATTACATTTTTGTTTAACAGCTTCCGCCTCCGCTGTTTCAAGAAGCTGTTTTAATTTACCGGAATAAAGAGTATCCTTTGCTCTTCCCTGTCCAAAATCCTTTACCTTATTAAGGTACTCCTTTACTATCTTCGCATCTGCTCCATTTTCATAAAGCACCTTATATGCAGTTCCGGACGGATATGTGATAAGCGCATACAAAATATGCTCCGTCCCTATAAATTTATGTTTCATACTTCCTGCAGTCTCAGCAGCTACGTCCAATACCTCCTGAGCCTGCAATGTATATCCTAACCTCATTGTCTACCTCCATCATCTCCAAAGCCTTCAAATTCCTTAAACATATCAGAAATAATCTGATGCATTTCCTCCGCACTAATATGTTTACAGACAGCTTCCGCCACCATCATACGCATATTGCAATTAATTACTTCAAGGTGTTTTGGTTTGGAATCAAGTGATATACATACAACTGCACCCTTTCGTCTGTCAAGCTTTAAGTAACCATCCTCTCTTAAAAGAGCATACGCTTTATTTACCGTATGCATATTTACCCCAAGCTCATCAGCTAACTGCCTTACAGACGGAAGAGATTCACCATCCTTTATTTCATCCTGGGCAATCCCCATTATTATTTGATTTCTAAGCTGCATATAAATTGCTTCATCGCTGTTAAAATCAATTTTAATTATCATGCCTGCATCTCCGTTTCATTACGGTATTCACACATATACGGTCTTTTATGCCGCACATGCCATAAGATTATTATCTACTGCTCATCTATAGCCTTGCCTATATCATTTCTCATATACTTATTTTCAAAGTCAATCCACTTTGTTGCCTCGTACGCATTGGCTCTCGCCTTATATAAATCCTCACCCTTAGCTGTGACTCCAAGTACACGTCCACCATTTGTCACTATGCCCTTATCCGTCATCTTTGTTCCGGCATGAAATACGTAATAACCGTCCTTATCGTCAAATGTATCGAGACCATTTATAACATAGCCCTTGTCGTAATGCTCCGGGTATCCGTCTGAAGCAAGAATTACACATACTGCCGCATTATCCTCGAACTGTAAATCAACCTCATCAAGCTTACCGTCTATACAAGCTTCCATAACATCTATTATGTCATTTTTCATTCGAGGTAAAACAACCTGTGCCTCAGGATCACCAAATCTTGCATTATATTCAAGTACCTTTGGTCCGTCTTCCGTAAGCATAAGCCCGCAGAAAAGAATACCTGTAAAAGCTCTTCCCTCAGCCTTCATGGCATCCATAGTCGGCTGATATATTTTTTCCCTACAGAATTTATCTATCTCATCAGTATAAAACGGACTTGGTGAAAATGTACCCATACCTCCGGTATTAAGACCTTTATCTCCATCCTTTGCTCTCTTGTGGTCCTGTGCAGATGTCATAGGCTTTATATGTGTACCGTCACAGAAGCAAAGAACAGAAACCTCTCTTCCCGTCATAAACTCTTCTATAACAATTTTATCTCCGGCTGCACCAAACTGTTTATCAAGCATAAGTGTTTTTACACCAGCCTTTGCCTCTTCAAGATTATTGCATATCAGAACTCCCTTACCCAGCGCAAGTCCATCTGCCTTAAGTACTATAGGCATCTTGGCATCTTCAAGGTATGAAAGTGCACTGTCAGCATTATCAAAAACCTCATATGCTGCTGAAGGAATATTGTACTTTTTCATCAAATCCTTTGAAAATGCTTTTGAGCCTTCGATAATTGCTGCATTTTTTGCTGGTCCGAACACTCTTAAGCCTGCATCCTTAAACGCATCCGCAACACCTGCCACAAGTGGGTCATCCGGTCCGATTATAGTTAAATCTATCTCCTTTTCCTTTGCAAATGCAACGAGCCTGTCTGCATCCATAACCGATATATCAACACACTCTGCCACCTTGGCAATACCCGCATTGCCAGGTGCTGCATAAAGCTTATCAACATGCTTACTCTCACTACACTTTGTTGCTATAGCGTGCTCTCTTCCGCCGCCTCCTACTATAAGTACCTTCATAATCTTACTCCTTCATATCATCTATTCTGATTTAAAATTTATATATTATTCAAATAATAATGTTTATTACTGTTTCGAGTTACCTGATGCTTATTTATTATTTGCTATCATATTAATCGCAGCAGGCAAAAGCTTCCACTCTGCCTCCTCCATAATTCTTTGCTGCAAGGTCTTAGGCGTATCACCTTCCTTTACCTCTACTGCCTTTTGAAATATGATAGGACCTGTGTCGGTTCCCTTATCCACATAATGAACTGTTGCTCCCGAAACCTTTACACCACGACTAAGTGCAGCCTCATGCACCTTAAGTCCATAATAACCTGTTCCGCAAAATGATGGTATAAGAGATGGATGTATGTTTATTATTTTATTTTCATATGCATCTATCATCTTTTCAGGGATAACCACAAGGAAGCCTGCAAGAACAATAAGGTCAGGCTTATACGCATTTACCTTTTCTAAAAGTGCATCGTTAAACGCTTCTCTCGTTAAATAATCCTTCGGAGAAACGACCTGATTATCTATACCTGCTTTTTTCGCCCTTTCTAAAGCAAACACATCATAATTATTGCTTATGACACCAACCAGTTCGGTATTGGTTATGATTCCGTCAGCCACTCCGTCTATAATTGCCTGCAAATTAGTTCCGCCACCTGAAACAAGTACTACAACTCTTAACATAATTCTACTCCCTTTTCTCCTGCCTTAACCTCGCCTATAAGATAAGCCTTATCTCCTGCAGTTTCTATAGCCTTTACAGCCCCCTCAACATCGGCCTCATCAACAGCAATAACCATACCTATACCCATGTTATAAGTGTTATACATCATTTTTTCTTCTATATTTCCCTTTGTTGCCAAAAGCTTAAATATAGCAGGAACCTCGTAGGAATTTTTATCTATAACTGCCTTAACTCCGTCAGGAAGCATTCTCGGAATATTTTCATAGAAACCGCCGCCTGTAATATGACTACAGCCTTTTATCCTTATGCCGTTCTCCTTCACGTTTTTTAATGCCTTTACATAAATTCTGGTTGGCTCGATAAGTGCCTCTCCAAGTGTTTTGCCAAGCTCATCATAGTATGTATCAAGTGACTCCTTAGTCATCTCAAATACCTTTCTTACGAGTGAAAAACCATTGCTGTGAACACCGCTTGAAGCTATGCCGATAAGCTTATCACCATCCTTTATGTCTGCACCTGTTATTAAATCCTTCTTATCGACAACTCCAACCGCAAAACCTGCAAGGTCATATTCATCCTCAGGCATAAGTCCCGGATGCTCTGCTGTTTCACCACCTACAAGTGCCGCTCCACTTTGAACACAACCCTCGGCAACTCCGCTTACTATGGCAGCTATCTTCTCCGGATAATTCTTACCACATGCTATATAATCGAGAAAAAATAACGGTTCTCCACCCGAGCACGCTATATCATTTACACACATAGCAACAGCATCTATACCTATGGTATCGTGCTTGTCCATAAGAAATGCCAGCTTTACCTTTGTTCCACAGCCATCTGTTCCTGAAAGAAGCACCGGTTCTTCCATATTTTTTATCTTGCTCAAATCAAAAGCACCTGCGAATCCGCCTATTTCTCCCAAGACTTCTTCTCTCATAGTCCTTCTAATGTGCTTTTTCATAAGCTCTACCGACTTATAGCCTGCCTCAATATCAACGCCTGCCTTTTTGTAATCCATATGAAAATCCTCCTGAAAAAAATCAACTGATATAATGAATATTTTTTATCCCGTTTATTATAGTCGATATAGAACAGTTTGTAAAGCATTTGAACACTTTATTTTTTATTGATATTTCAACAATAATATGTTAAATTATTAATGGTTGTTTTTTTTCTAATTTACTTTATTTTTTGACATTTTTTACGTATAATTTTGGGGGAAATTTTATGGACAAAAAAAAGAAAAGACTTAATATAGGTTTTTTTACCTGTCATTTGGACAACGATTATGCATATGAGGTTTGTAAGGGTGTTGACTGTGCCGCAAAAGAGCTTGATGTAAATCTGGTTGTTTTCCCGGGTATGTATATGAACGCTTCTTACAATGATCCGAAAAATGCGCGCTTCGATTATCAGTATAATTCTATATTTTACTATGCATCAAAGCATACTCTTGATGCACTCATCGTATCTATCGGCTCGATAGGAAGTTTTCTCTCTGAAAATGATATGATTGCCTTTCTTAGTAAGTTTGATATTCCGATTCTTACCATCGAGATAGAGGTTCCGGGTTATCCTTATCTATATACCGAAAGTAAAACGGGTATGCGACAGGCAGTGGAGCATCTAATTAAAGAACACGGAAAAACCAAAATAGGTTTTGTAAGCGGCAGAAAAGAAAATGCTGATGCAAGAGAAAGACTTAACACATACATGGATGTGCTTAAGGAAAACAATATCGATGTGGATGAAAAGAGAATTGTATATGGTAACTTCTCAGAATTCACTGAGGAAATTGTCAGTGACCTTCTTGACAGAAATCCTGACCTTGAGGCTATTGTATTTGCAAATGATCAGATGGCAATAGGCGGTTATACTGCCATTAAGGAGCATGGTCTTGAAATCGGTAAGGATATTCTTGTAACAGGCTATGACGATTCGCCCGTTTCCATTGTATTGGATCCCCCACTTACCACTGTTCATAACAGTGTAATAACTATGGGATACCAGTCAGTTTTTGAGGCAGTCAATCTTATAAGTACAGGAAAAACAAACATAAGTATACTTAATTCAGAGCTCATTGTCCGTTCTTCATGCGGCTGCGGCGACTTCAACTTCAATAAGCTTTTAGAGGAACAAAACAGCTTTTCCGATTCTGGGGAGAAGGCTATAGAAAATATAGATGAATATTTGTTCCACGATTATAAGAAAACCTTTTACTATAACAAGCTTATCGAAGCTGTCAATCCATTGTTTAAAAAAATTATTAATCCGATTATTATAGACAAGAGTTTTAAATTTGATAACGAAGCCATAGTTCATGAGGCTGTAAAGCTTTTGGACTCATCAGTTATCAACAGCCATTTTAACGTTGATAAGACAATATATGCAATATGTCAGCTCAAGGAGCTTCTTATAGCTATGGTCAACAACGATACGCAAAAGACTTCAATTCTTTCGCATCTGTTTAACGAGATACTTGAGGCACTTCTACTTCATACCTCAGGCACACTATATAATACAATACGAAAGCACAAATCAAATGTATGGTCTTCCATGTATATCACAAGAGATACTCTTACATATAGTGATGACGAGGAAGCTTGCTTTAAGCTTATGATGGATAAGCTTGTGGACTCCGATTTTATAAGCTCTTACATTTACATCTATGACGAACCTGTTATGCTTCTTCCTGACGGCTCATGGAAGATACCTAAGAATCTTTATCTTCAGGTTTGTAATGATAAGGGTAAAACCACATATCTTTCCGGTGACAGCAGGCTGATTTCTTCTGATGAGGTTTTCTTTAACCACTATACCTCATACGACAGAAGAAGAACACTTGTTGTTTCACCATTATTTACCAATAACATTCAATATGGTCTTTTTGTAGGTGAGATTGATATAACTCATTTTGATAACATATATCCTACCACGCTTCAATTATCAACCTCGCTGAACTTTATATCACTTATGAAACAGCAGCTTGCTATCCAAAAGAAGCTTGCCATATCTGCTACCGAGCTTAATGCTAAGAACAGGCTTTTAAATGAGCTTTCGATAACAGACCAGCTTACCGGCATCAACAACAGACGAGGCTTTCTTGACAGCGTTCAATCTTATGTTAATTCTTCTTACAACGAAGGTAAGCATGCTATGATTGTTTTTGCTGATATGGATAACTTAAAACAGGTAAATGATATTTACGGACATAAAAATGGTGACTTTGCTATAAAGAGCATTGCCAACATCCTTAAAAAAAGCTTTGATGAAGATGATATCATAGGTCGTATCGGCGGTGATGAATTTGTAGCCTTCGCTTTTTTGGATGATACAGAACGTCCGCAGGCTATAAGAAATACAATAGCCGCCTTATCCAAGGATTTAAATGATACCTGCGGTAAACCTTACTATATCGACATAAGCCTTGGTGTGTATACTTTCACATGTACACCTTCAATCAGTATTGAGGAGATACTTCACAACGCTGATGAGGCACTCTACGAAAACAAGAAAAATAAACGGAAGAGTGTCATTAAAGACCAACAATAAAATTGGCAAAAAAAATACACGCTAAGCGTGTATTTTTTTTATTTAAACATTTATTTCCGCTGTCACACCAAGTATTTCTTTATTGGCTTCAAGTATAGGCTTTACAACCTCATCTAAAAATTCTTCCGTCTGCTGAGGAGCTCGACCTACAAAATTTATAGGCTCAAGAATTTTTTCAATTTCTTCCTTACTCATTCCGAATGAACTGTCTGCAGCTATTAAATCAACAAGGTTATTCTCATTACCGTACTTTTTAACCTGCTCACCTGCCTGCATGGAGTAGGTACGGATTTTCTCATGAAGCTCTTGGCGGTTTCCGCCTCGCTTTACGGCATCCATCATAATATTTTCTGTCGCCATAAAAGGAATTTCTTTCATAAATCTCTGATAAATAACCTTATCATATACCACAAGACCATCAACTACATTAAGATATAAATCAAGAATTCCGTCTATTGCCAAAAAGCCTTCCGGTATGGAAATTCTCTTGTTTGCGGAATCATCAAGAGTTCTTTCAAACCACTGCGTTGCGGCAGTAATAGCCGGATTCAAAGCATCCGTCATAACGTAATTTGCCAGAGAAGCTATTCTCTCACTTCTCATAGGATTTCTCTTATAAGCCATAGCCGATGAACCAATCTGATTCTTCTCAAACGGCTCCTCAATCTCTTTTAAATGCTGAAGAAGTCTTATATCATTTGAGAACTTGTGAGCGCTCATGGCAATTCCGGACAGAACATTTAATACCCTTGCATCCACCTTACGGGAATAAGTTTGTCCTGAAACAGGATAACAGGCTTTAAAGCCCATCTTCTCTGCAATCTTTCCATCTATCTTTTTAACAACCTCATGATCACCGTCAAAAAGTTCAAGGAAGCTTGCCTGTGTTCCTGTTGTACCCTTTGAACCAAGTAACTTCTGCTGGTCTATCATATATTCTATATCACTTAAATCAAGTAAAAGCTCCTGCATCCAAAGTGTTGCTCTCTTACCTACGGTAGTTGGCTGTGCAGGTTGAAAATGAGTAAAGGCAAGCGTAGGCAAATCCTTATATTTGTCGGCAAACTTTGAAAGCTCGTTTATAACATTTATAAGCTTCACCCTTACAAGCTTAAGAGCCTCTGTCATAATTATAACATCCGTATTGTCTCCCACATAGCAACTGGTTGCGCCAAGATGAATTATACCTGCTGCATTCGGGCACTGCTGTCCGTAAGCATATACATGGCTCATAACATCATGACGAACTTCCTTTTCACGAGCCTTTGCAACATCATAATTAATATCCTCTGCATGGGCTTTTAATTCATCTATCTGTTCCATTGTTATCCTCGGATTGCCGTTTTCATCCTTAAGTCCAAGCTCCATCTCTGTCTCTGCCAGAGCAATCCAAAGTCTTCTCCATGTCTTAAATTTCATATCCGGTGAGAAAATGTACTGCATCTTTTTACTTGCATATCTTTCCGATAACGGACTAACATATTTATCGTTCATTTCAGACTCCTTTTTTCGATGATTTTTAATATGATTACTTTAACTTATATATTATAAACTGTCAAATAAAACTTACCAAATTCTTATATAATAAAACTTACCAAATTCTTTTTTCGTTAAAACCTAAATATTTCCCCATATTTAAAAAATTTTTCAAAGCTACTTTAATTGTCTTATAGCAGCTTCATATTCGCCATAGTTTTTTGTCTTAAGTATATTTCGAATCTCTCTGTCACAGTCCGTATACAGTTCCTTCCAATAGGTCCAAAGTTCCTTCATATGAAAGAGAACGTTTTTATCCGGTGCCATAATTTCCTGATAGCCGTGATAGATTTCATCGTGAAAGCTCCAAAAGTTTTTGAAGTCATAGGCTTTATCTTGACATAACTTATCAGTCACATCTATTAAATCGTAAGTCTTTATTTCATTACATTCATCCTCATAAATAACAAACTGCTTTATTAGCTCCGGATTATAAAGAAGTCCTCTGCCAAGCATCACAGTATCTGATGTTTCGCTCCTTTTTATAATATCCTCACAGGTAAAAAGATTCCCGTTATAAATCACAGGAGCCTTGCTATGCTCCACAGCATACTCATAAAATTCCATCCTCGGTTTACCCTTATAATAATCCTTTTCTATCCTTGGATGTACAATCAGTTCCGATATCGGATACCTGTTATAGATTTCAAGTATATCATAAAACTCCTCCGGTGCAAATCTCCCAAGTCTTGTTTTTATAGATATTTTCACATTATTTGAATCAGCCCATTCATATATGGAATCAAATAACTGCTCCATCTCATACCATTCCGTTAAAAAGCCTGCACCCTTTTTCTTGGCGCATACCGTACCTGACGGACAGCCAAGATTAAGATTAAGCTCCTTGTATCCCATATCGTAAAGTTCCTTTGCCGCACCTATAAAAGCCACAGAATTATTTGTAAGTATCTGTGGCACAAGCTTTATGCCCTGATTATGTTCAGGACATAATTCTCTTACATTTTTCGGTGTCAGAAAGCAATTATCTGTTGGTGATATAAACGGTGCAAAATATTTGTCGATACCACCGTAATATTTCTCATATGCATTTCTGAATATATATCTTGTAATTCCCTCAAGGGGTGCAAAGTAAAATTTCATCGCTATATTTCAAAATCCTTTGTTCATTTAATGCTTTATGGATATATCCACAATCAAGCACAAACTCAAAGCTCATTATATTCCATACTTTTCAAGGTCTACCCGACCATTCACGACCTTAATTCCATCTGCCTCAAGCAGTACCTGCTGCCTGCCCGGACCTCCGAATGCAAACTCTCCCGACAGCTCTCCCTTTGAGTTTACCACTCTGTAACAAGGTATCTCATCCGGATAAGGATTTTTATGAAGAGCATTTCCCACAGCACGACACATCTTCGGATTTCCTGCCATCTCGGCAACCTTTGCGTATGTAGCAACCTTCCCCTTAGGAATCTTCTTAACTGCCTCGTATATTCGTCTTGTGGGACTGTCCGTAACTATATCATAACTTTCGGATATCATCCTCTTTATATCATCCTCGGGTATACTGCCATCTAAAATAATCGTATTCCAATGCTCCTTGTTCTGATGCCATCCCGGTATAACCGACTTAAAAGCCTTTCTCCAAAACTCTCTCCATTCCGGGTCTACCTTTACATTAAGATTTATATATCCGTCTCTTTCATATGTCCAAAGAAATGCCTTTTTGCTCTTTTTCACACGTACCAGCTGCCAGTTGGTATCGTGAAAGGGTGCATCCTGATATGTATTCGGAAATGAAAGGCCGAATTCCAATGCTTCTTCTCGGGTTGTCATTTGTGTCCTCCTAAAGATAACTCTGATTATCTTTTATATATTATATTTTAACAAATTACCGAATTAAAGCAAGGAAAACAGATTTTGATAATAATATATTATCGAAATATTGACAATACGATAATTATAAGATATAGTTAATTATGAAAGAAATGGGTTTTTTGTCGTGTACGATCTTTATGATCCAAGCGGGTTGCTCGTTTCTTTTTTTATATCTATTATGTCATACAAATAGAATCTACCATTTTCATCATGTCTTACGAGAAGTGATGCATGAAACACATTATATCTATCGATTATTCCATTATCCTTATATACCGGAATTGCAAATTTTGAATCATAACGATACCATCCATATTTTGCATTACGATTATGTTTTTCCTCATTGTTCTCTCTATAATGCTTTCCTACTGCTATTTTAATCATCTCCGGTATTCCCTGAGATGCATTTGCCTTTGCTTTTGCAACAGTCCCTTTTAATGAATATGTATAATTAGAACCTGTATATTCATTTGGCAAGTCAGCTCCTATATAAATTTTATCATTTGTATCAATAACCGTATATGCATCCCCCACATATTTTCTCAAATATAATCTAACATCATTCCAGTTAACTGCTCTTTTACCTTTAAATTTAATTTCGTTTATTATAACTATTTTCTCTCCCATAGAATATATTATAACATTTGTATTCATATCTTCTCCCCTCATCTTTTCTTTAGCTTCATATAAGTTTAAGACAGAAAATCATAGATTTCACACTAACTTGTCCACATTAATTTCATTATATTCATTAAAAAACTTATCTTTGGTAAATAAGCAAGAATTTAGAAAAAGAAAAACGACAATGATATTTGCTTGCTTATAAGGAAATTATATAACAAAAATATACAAAAGTAAATAGCATAGACAGGCAAAAAATTTTTTATTTATAAAATATTCAATTGATAATAGAATATTATCTTTTGATTATATGTTATCAAGTTAATTTTTTTTGGTATAAATGAGGAAATCTTTTGTTTCATTAGTATTAGCAAAACCATTAATTGGGTAACTCTTAATTAGCGATTTATTACAATTTAGAAAAGAATAAAAATTACTACATTCGCTATAAATATTCATATAATCTGTATTAAACACAAAGCTCATTTTGCATTTACAGTGTTTATTATTGATTACAATATTTTCCACAATTTCATTAATAAATGTTACAAAAAATTTCGGATAAAACTGTATGTTATCAAATGTAATATAACATTTTGAACACATTAGTTTTTTTGTGATAATAGGAATTACATTATCGATTACATATGTTTCATTAAGAGAATTAATTTTTAAAAACATTTCATATATATCACTTGAATAATTCTTACATATTATTGATTTATTATCAATGTAAGGAATATCGTATACTGTATATATAAATTCAGAAATTAATTTGAAAACAAATTTTTCATTATTATATTTATCTTCAACAGAAAAACGTATTACTCTATACCCTTTTGATAACGCAAGTTTTTCGCACTCCTTTAGTAATCTACTTTTTCCTGTTCCGCTTGTCCCATAAATATTATTTGCCTTAAAAAAATTTGAATTAAGCATATTATTAAAATCATAACAAGTTTTTTTGTATAAATCACCCTGAATGGAACATTCTCCAATCCATAAGCATTTCACTTTACCCAAAACGTATTCTTTTCTTAATGTATCGTAAGAAATTGTAATTTGGGGTAATTTTAATTCTGATTTATATTTAATAACTTGAAAATAAATTTTCTTATTTGCAGCAGTATTTCCTTCTAATTCAAATTCTATCGCTTTGGAAGTACTATTATTTAATACTTTAAAACACTTTTCTGTCTTAGTCCAATCAATTTCAATCTTAAAAGTTTTACTAGTATTATTTCTATTATAAACTAAAATACTAAGAAATAAAATTGATGTAAAGTCAATTGTATTAGGTTTTTTTGAAATCAATCCCAAGTCAGCATTAGTAGTATATGCAGTGACAGGATCTGATACTACATTACATGAAATATAAGGTTGCAAATATAATTTATCAAAATCCAAATTGTATTCAGGAGAGAACTCTTTTTTTAACTTATCTATATGTTTTAAAATTACATCTTCTAAAGATTCATCAGAATATATTCTTAATACTTTTCCTGATACATCTGCAAATCTAATAATTTTATCCAAAACGGGTTTTTTGATTTTTGAATAACTAAAAATAAGAATTTCATCTGCAAAATCAATCATAGCCATAACAAGTGTATTTGACAATACATTTAATGAAATTGATGCTTCATAATTTTTACATTCAGCCCATCTAAAATAATCTGGTTCACGATATTCAAAGTCTCTACTCCCATCCCATGTTTCACCGGTATCAACCCATAACCCCTCTCCATATTCAAAATCTAATATGGACTTAATAAGTTGCTCAAAACGTTTGCCATCTTTTACAATTTTTTTCTTACCGTTCTTTTGATATATTGTTTTTTTAAAATGTTTCCAATACTTTGATGTTAATATACGCATTACTTCCTCGCTTTTACAATATAGCCATTATATAATCAAAAGATAATATTCTATTATCAATTCTTTCTAAACCTTCATAGCCGATGTAGCAACCTTTTTTTCCGACGTTATTGGTGTAGTAAAGTATCTTTGTTCTATACCATACAGTACATTTTTTAAATCATCATTGCTGCAAACTTTAAATTTTTTATTATCATCACTTAAATCAGGATGATATTCTCGTATATAAGAAAAAATATCATCTTTTTGATTATTATCAAGTGCTTCCATTATTTCAATCGCCATAGCAATTCGCTTTCTGTTCAGTTTTCCTACTTTTTCCACTTCAAAATTATTATTTAACAAAACAAAATCACTATTTAAAAATTCCTCAACTTCTTCATTAGTAGCATCCCTGTACAAAACATCTATCCCTTTAAATATTGATGCTATTGTTTCCAATTTTTTAAAAAACAAACTATCTTTCTCTTTATCATATATCGCATCCGGAATATCCGAAATGACAATCATAGATTTTTCTTGTTCATCTATTTTCGTACGATCCCCAAAAGATAAAAGTCTTTTGTTTTTAAGTAACGTTTTTTTGTTTATTTTTTGGAAACAGAAATAATTATCTTCTTGATAAGAACAAATGTATTCTATTTTATCTATATCAATTTTATCACATGAATAGTCTGTGGAATCCCATGGTTTCTTAAGCAAATCAATACAATATGTTTTTTCAGAAAAATTATTTATAACATACCATTGTTCTCCGTCAAGGGCAGTATCCGGTTCATATTCAAATACTTCTTGTATATCTATAAACGGAAATAATGGTTGCCCCGAAAGGAGCTTAACATAGTAATTTTCTTTTCCATCTTTTATATGTGCCAGTATTTGATCCATTAACCTCAATTCCTTTCAATAAAAGTATGATCATTAATTCTTTTCAAATGTGAAAATCTAAAATACTTATTAATATTCTTCTTTTTCTTACATATTATATAAATACTAGTGCCATTTTTCTTATTAATCTTATATATGTTAAATCCCAAAAAAACAAATAAAGGATTAAAATATATGCTTGAAGAAAAAGCAGCAAACAAAAGCAAAATAATGAACACCAGAACTATTATTTCAAATTCTTTTATACTTAACGCCACAAAAAAATAACTTAAATAAACCGGCAGAAATGTATCATTTGCCAACTCTACAGATTCAATCCCCCCAGCTATGGAATCATCGGACAATAATCCAGATATACAAATACAAAAAAATGATCCTAATAATATAGCCAACAAATACACTATACATGATGTTGTTCTATCATTTATAAGCCACTTACTATTTATCACTAAATATATAACCAATAATAAACTTAATGAATTTGCCCAGAAAAATATTTTCACAAAAAAATGTACTATCTTATCCATATCGCTCTTTATTCTATCAATATAATATTTATGATTATAGTGTATCACTATATTCTACATTTTTCAACATTTTTATAACTTTTTTTATAAATAAATTTATCATTATAGCATTATGAAATTCTATTTATAAAAAAACTCACTCCTAAAAAAGTGCCTTTGGCACTTCAACTCCCCTTCCCCTCAATCTTGAGGGGATTAGGGGTTTTCTTTTGCCTTAAAATCCTTCATAATAATCTTATGAA
>CADAKQ010000039.1:1160-23189 GCA_902788555.1 uncultured Lachnospiraceae bacterium | reverse complement strand
TTTCGGCAACATTAAAGGAAACTGTCTCTCAAATACATAATTTATGACATAAAAAGGGGCCTCGCATAGATAAATTTAATTATCTAAAGCGACAGCCCCATTTTTTTGTTTTTATGCCTCTTTCTTGCTGCTCTCAAGGAATTTGTAGCAGAGGGCTGCAAGTGCGCCTCCGATTAAAGGAGCAACTATGAATACCCATACTACAGAAATTGGATCTGTGTTTCCCTCGATAGCTGCTACGATTGCAGGACCAAGGCTTCTTGCCGGATTAACAGAGGTTCCGGTAAGTCCGATACCGATTATGTGAATGCCAACAAGAGTAAGTCCGATGATGAGACCTCCGAAAGAACCATGATTCTGATTTTTGGAAGTAACGCCAAGTATAAGAAGTACAAATAAAAATGTGAGAACAATTTCTACAAGTAAGCCTGCGCCAACGCTGTTGTGAACACCTCCTAAACCGTTAGTTCCATAACCTCCGGTCATATCGGTGATTTCACCCAAGGCAAAAATGCCGTCAAGCAAGGCTGAGCCTGCAAGCGCACCTAAAATTTGAGCGATTACATAGGCACAGAAATCCTTTACGGACATACCACCGCTGATTAAAACACCGAGAGATACGGCAGGATTAACATGACCGCCAGAGATATTACCGACACCATATGCCATTGCAACGATAGCAAGACCAAAGGCAAAGGCGGTAAGTATGTAGCCGGAGCCAAAGGCGGCATCACAGCCAACCAGCATGGCAGTTCCACATCCCATAAAAACAAGAGTAAAAGTACCTATAAATTCGGCAATATACTTTTTCATTTTGAGATTCCTCCTTAATATTATGATGATTAACTTGAAAATTTATTTTATCTTCAGAGAATAATTTATTGGACTAATGTTAAATTCCAATAGATAAATTCTTTGAAGAAAAAACATAATTAGAAATAAATAAATTAACCCAATAGAGGTCTGTCGCAGTATGGACATTTGGAAGCTTCGCCCTTTACAAGATTAGTTGAATTGCCACAGCCCGGGCATGAAACAGAAACATATATTTTCTTTGCAGTATTGGCTTTTTCAGAAGTAAGTAAAATATTTTGGGTATTAAGGTCTACGATGACATTTTTGATATACCCACTCATGATCAGCTTTTGCAATTCATCTTCAACATTGCTTTTATGAAGATGCTGACGAAGCTCACTGAAGCTTATGGTTGTATCTGTATTATTGGAAAACACGAAAGCATATTCTCTGGCTTTTGCCATCTGTATATAAGAATGAATGATTTTAAGTATAGGAATAGCAAAAAGTATAATCAGTACAATATTGATAATTCCCTGTGTTTTGCCTTCGGCAAACTGCTGTGGAATAATTGCAATGCCGGATATACATAATAGTATACAGATAATTAAAATTACAATATTAGATATCTTTTTATAATTCACCTTTGCGGTAAGATAGTTATTCATAATAATTCTCCTATCAAAAATTTATTGGCATTCACAAGAATGAGCATGCACCTTTCATATTCTATCAGCCTTCAGCAGTAAGCATATTTCTATCGTTTATAAAGCTTATAAAATCATCTTCAGGGATAGGCTTTGAAAAATAGTATCCCTGTATATAGCTTATACCAAGGTCTTCCATAGCTTCGAGCATTTCCTTGGTTTCGATACCTTCAGAAACAATCTTCAGCTTAAGACCGTGTATCATATGCATGGCAGCTTCCATAACATATTTTGCTTTACCATTTTCAAAATAAGAGACAATCATATCTCTGTCAAATTTGACAAGCTCAACAGGCATATCCACAACATAATTAAGATTGGAATTACCTGTACCAAAATCATCCAATGAAAAATTGACACCATATTCTATAAGCTTGTTCATATTGTCAAGAAGAAGCTTTTTCTCGTAAATAGAGCCTGATTCGGTTATCTCGAGGTTTATCATTGACGGATCAACGTTGTACCATTCCATAATCTCAATAAAGCTGTCTGCCAAAAATTCATATGATGCCTGAATGGTTGACAGATTAACTTCGATGTATTTCAAACCATAATTTTCAGGATATTTGCTCGTAATAAACTGACATACCTTTTTAAATACCATTTCTCCTATTTTGAGTATCATACCATTTTGTTCTGCGGTGTTGATAAATGCACCCGGCGGAATAATATTGCCTTCGGCATCAATAATTCTGACAAGTGCCTCTGCAGATACAAAGCGTTTTTCCTCAACAGAATAAATGGGCTGGTAGAATACAACAATTCTGTCTTCAGTAATGGCATCAGATATCATCTGCTCTAAAAGCTGTTCCTCGTACATCTGATTTGCTATGGTTTCATCAAGTGTAAGTATACCGGTTTCGGCAAGCTCTATACTGTTCTTTCTTGCATATATGATGCATGTAATTATATCGTCAGCATGCTTGCACACCTTTACGCTTGGCATACATATAACATTTGGACTAATCATATAGTCCTTATTGGGTCCCCAGGGCTGGTCAAACCTGTCATTTATAAGCTCTACCAAAGCCTCATAGTTCTTCTGCTTTGTAACAAAGCTGAGTTTTCCTTCAGTTCCGGAAAATGCGAGGGCATTACTTATGGATGTTGCAAATTCTATTATTTCATGTGTGATAAGTAAATCTTTTTCTCTGTCATTGGGAACAAAAGGTGTAGTCATAACTATATCGATAAGAGCAGCATCCTCGTTGCTTCCGTATATCTGTCTTAAATATTGAACAAGTGCACCCGAGGTAAAAAGACCTGTTCGTCTGTCAATGTTGGTTTCAGGATTTTCGAGACTAAGATAGATGATTAAAACACCTATAGCACTGGAATATCCCACTAAAAGGAATTTATTGTCGAAAAACTGGATACCCGCCGAAACAAGCCAAAGTATCATCCAGGAAAGAGCCGCATGTCTCCTCCTTGGATTAAGCTTGTCTTTGTGACGGATTAAAAGGTAGAAGGTTATTAAAAAATATGCAATACAAAATACATAAGTGGTAAGAACGCTTGGACCGTATGTAAATGCATTTGCCGGGTCATCAAGATTTTTATATATTGGCAGTAAGTAAACTAAAATAATACCGGTTAAAAGCATACCAAAATAAAAGGTAACTCTTTTTTCGTAAAGCTTTTTTTGAATAAATATATCAGAGCATATATACAGAAGACCAAAAAATGCAACTACAATTAAAGAAGTGAGATAGGTTTTACATATAAAACTAACTGTGAAAGCTGAAAGCTTATCAATATTATGCAACACTATCATGGATAGTATATCAAAAAAAAGTCCGGCAGCTATAGAAAAGAAAATTCTTAAAAAAGCCTTTTCTGTATTAAGATTAATCTTACTCTTTTTCTGATAAAATATGAAAATAACTATTAATAAAAACATGCCGCAGCATTGCATTTTAATATTCATAAAAAACCCTCAAACAAAATCTATCTGTAACATTTCTATTTTATAATTTTCTTGAGGTTTTGGCAATAGTAAATATTAATATAATCAACATTTTACGATATAATTTTTGCAAGGCATTTATATGGTCAATATATAAAATTTATAGCTTTTTCTTGAATATATCCATTTATTATGATATATTTTTAAAATAGAATATAAAATATTCTATATGCAATGAAATTATATAATTTTTAGGAGGAAAAAATATGAATTGTACAGTATGTGGTGCAGTAGTACCTGATGGTTCCGCTACATGTCCTGTGTGTGGTGCCAATCTTGTTTTGAACCAGCAGCCGCAGGGCGGATACCAGCAGCCGAATCAAGGCTTTAACGGACAACCAATGGGCGGATACCAGCAACCGAATCAAGGCTTTAACGGACAGCCACAGGGCGGATATCAGCAGCCAAATCAGGGCTTTAACGGACAGCCGATGGGCGGATACGGACAGCCGCAGGGCGGATACGGACAGCCAATGGGTGGATATGGTCAGCCACAGGGCGGATACGGACAACCTATGGGTGGATATGGTCAGCCAATGGGCGGATATGGAAATGCAGGATTCGGAGGCTTTACGGGAAGCGGAAAGTTTGGGGCTTCTCCTGTAGGCGGAGGATTTACAATAGCAAAAATTTTACAGCTTGTAGGAGCAATACTTATATTTATTGCACCATTATTTAACTGGATGTCTATCAAGATGAAAAGTGGTGGTGACAAGTTTAAGGAACATGCAAATATGTTCAAGCTTGCAAGCGATGAGTATTTAGACAAGGGTGTATTTGTATTCTTTGGAATAATGATTTTACTTATAGGTGCATTTCTTATATGCCTTGAGATTATGGATTTCATTCCAAGTATGCAGTCTGTGAAACAAAAGATTGTTAATATACCGTTTATTGAGATTGGTATTATAGTTTTGGTATTACTGTTCTTTATACTTGCTTTCTTTAATGGCGATTTGCACGATGGAATTAAAGCTATTAAGGATACCATTAAGGAAACTAATAAGTTAGCAAAGGATAATGATTATATAGATAAAATTAAAGGACATGCAAATCATGGCTTTGGACCAATCTTAGCTTGGCTTGGTGTAATATGTGCAGCAGTTCCAAGAGTGTTCAGAATGATAGGAAAAGGAAATGTTCTTGATAAATAATTGCTTACATTAAAGCAAACGAAAAGGAATAGAATTAATTCTATTCCTTTTTGTTAAAAGGGGGAAGATAATTTATGGTATGTAAAGAATGTGGCAAGGAAATAACGGATGAATCGCTTGGCTATTGTCCGGAGTGTCTTGCACCATTGAATGAACCTGTTATTGTAAATATGTCTAAGGACGATATAAAAAAAGCCAATAAGAACTTAGAGAAAAAAGAAAAAGAGATACAAAAAAAGGTGGTAAATGATACCGTTAAGATAAAGCCGGTAAAGAATCTCGGACTTGAAAAGGAATATGAGGGACCATTCATAGATTTAACAGGATATGTAAAATCTGTTGGTACAAATATGACTAATCTCTTTGCACTCATTGGAGCAGTATGTTTATATCTTTCTCCTTTTGCGACATGGATGTGGGAATCTTTATTTAAGGTAAAGAAAAAAGCAGATTTATTTGATCTTGGAGGAAAAAACGGCGATTTATTTTTACAGGCGCCGGTTATAACCGGTATGGCAGTTATATTACTTTTATCCGGTTTTTTTATGATGCTTATGTCTGCGAGAGAGTATGTTAAACCGGTTTGGAAATTCAGATATAATTTCATAGCAAGATTTATCCCGGTAATTACAGCTACGGTAGCTTTTCTCATTGTATTTTTTAATAAAAAATATAGTAAAAGCATAGATTCAAAGGAAGCATTTAAGAAGACGGCAGTTTCTATAGGACAAGCAGATAAGTACTCCTACGGACGAGGTATAGGTCCTATTCTTTGTTTATTGGGAATAGCCATATATTTCGTATCTGTTTTAATTGATTTTTTAAGCTATACGAAAAATAAAAAGGCTCAACAGTAAAAGAATATAATAAAAAAACCTGCAAAGCAGTTTATTAAAAGCTCTGCAGGTTTTTTATTGCTTAAATAGTTTATTTGGTAGAATTATTTTTTAAATACAAGTTGTATATCATCAAAATACTCTAACATAGCTGCATCTGATTCAGACATGGTTTTGGCAAGCTCATCCTTTGGAAGATTAATGGAAATTGTTTTTTCACTCTTGTCAAAGGTTCCATAAAGCGTTCCGTCTGAACCCTCTAATGTAACATCGCTGCCTTTTACGGTTAATTTACCTGTAGATTTGTCACCGTTAAAATCAAAGGTTGCTCTGTTAAATAATCCTACAGAAAGTTTTGCGGCATCACTGCTCATACCCATATCGGAGGCAGTAAAGGTCATAGTCTGTCCCATGTATGTCATTTTCATGCCATAGAATTTGTAATTACCGATATATTTACAATTTGTAAAGATAAACAGACCTACCGCTACAACGACAAGTAATGCAACGACTATACCGATTATTGAACCGGAATTGCTTTTCTTCGCAGGAGCAGGAGCCGCAGGCTGATAGCTTGTATTTGAAGCTCCGTTAAAAATAGCATTGTTTACATTGAATCCGGTCTGATTGGACTGGGACTGCTCCGGTGTAATTACCTGACCGCAGCTTGGACAAAAGTCTGAGCCTTCAGGAAGGTCTGCACCACAAAATGGACAATTCATAAATTTAATACCTCTCTTTCATTTACATATAAAATTTTATGTTTAAACATATCTTACTTATACTAACATAGTTTTATTAAAAAAGATAGATAAATTTTTAACTATGCCTGTGTGGTGGCTTTGGTTCTTATTTCTTCTGTAATTCTGTTTATAAATTCTTCCTGACTCATAGCACCGAGGTCGCCATCCTCACCACGTTTTCTTACGGAAACAGTACCGTTTTGGGCTTCATTCGCACCAATTATAAGCATATACGGAAGCTTTTCGAGTCTTGCTTCTCGAATCTTATAACCGATTTTTTCCGCACGTGTATCAACAGTTACCTTGATATCGGCTTCGCGGAGCTTTTTCCTTAACTCCTCGGCGTAATCGTGGAACTTTTCTGAGATAGGAAGTATACGTACCTGCTCAGGCATAAGCCATGTAGGAAGGTTTCCTGCATACTTTTCGATAAGCCATGCAAGCGTTCTTTCATAGCATCCCATTGAGGTTCTGTGTATGATATATGGACGCTTCTTTTCACCATTTGCATCTATATAATACATATCATATCTTTCGGCAAGGAACATATCAAGCTGGATAGTAATCATGGTGTCCTCTTTGCCATAAACGTTTTTCGCCTGTATGTCAAGCTTAGGTCCGTAGAAGGCGGCTTCGCCGGCTACTTCTGTATAATCAAGTCCTATGTCGTCGAGGATTTCTCTCATGGCACCCTCAACCTTATCCCAGTCCTCAGCGGTTCCGAGATATTTGTCACTGTTTTCGGGATCCCACTTGGACATACGATAGGTAACATCCTCTTCAAGACCGAGAGTAGTAAGACAATACTTGGCAAGTCTTACACAATCCTTAAATTCATCCGCTATCTGCTCCGGAGTACATACGAGGTGTCCTTCAGATATGGTAAACTGACGAACTCTCGTAAGACCATGCATCTCACCTGAATCCTCGTTTCTGAAAAGGGTTGAGGTTTCACCCATTCTGTAAGGAAGGTCTCTGTAGCTGTGCTGGGTTGCCTTATATACAAAATACTGGAACGGACAGGTCATAGGACGAAGTGCCATAACTTCTCTGCCATCCTTATCTGCATAAACCTTATCCTGTGCGTTTTTCATAGCAACTGCAGGATCGTTATAAAGAGTCTGATCAACCTTTGCATCCTCGTCGCTCATAAGGTCATCATTTAATACAAACATACCGTCCTTGTAGTGGAACCAATGGTCGGAAAGCTTGTAAAGATTTGACTTGGCCATAAATGGAGTTCTTGTTCTTACATAACCCCACTCATAATCCTCCAAATCCTCTATCCAACGCTGGAGTGTCTGAATTATCTTTGTACCCTTTGGCATAAAGAGCGGAAGACCCTGACCGATTACATCAACAGTTGTGAAAAGCTGCATCTCACGACCTAACTTATTGTGGTCACGAAGCTTGATATTTTCAAGGAATTCAAGTCTTTCTTCGAGGTCCGCTTTCTTGGTAAATGCAGTACCGTAGATTCTTGTAAGCATCTTCTTGTTGGAATCACCTCTCCAGTATGCTCCTGAGGAAGAGGTAAGCTTGAAGAATTTAACCGCCTTGGTATTCATAATGTGAGGGCCTGCACAAAGGTCGGTAAAATCTCCCTGAGTGTAGAAGCTTATAACTGCATCCTCAGGTAAGTCGTTAATAAGCTCAACCTTATACGGCTCCTTTCTCTCCTCCATAAGCTTTATAGCCTCTGCTCTCGGAAGAGTAAAGGAAGTGATATCATCACCCTCCTTAACAATCTTCTTCATCTCGGCTTCAATCTTGTCAAGATCCTCTCTTGTAAGAGAAGGCATATCAAAATCATAATAAAATCCGTTATCGATAGCAGGTCCGATAGTACATTTTGCATCCGGATAAAGATGCTTTACTGCCTGAGCAAGTACGTGGCTTGCTGTATGCCAGAATACTCTTTTACCCTCTTCATCATTAAATGTAAGGATGTTAAGGTTAGCATCCTTATCAATAACAGTTCTCAAATCACAAACCTTTCCGTCAATTTCAGCTGCACATGCAACTCTTGCAAGTCCTTCGCTGATATCCTTCGCAATGTCTATAGCGGACATCGGTGAAGCATATTCCTTTGAAGAACCATCCTTTAAAGTAATTACCATAATCCATACTTCCTTTCTGATTTAATATATTTTTGTGAATGCACAGGTTTTTCTGCTTGACAGGCTTGTCAAATAAAAAGTCCCCGGTGCATTGCTGCACCAGGGACGATAAATCGCGGTTCCACCCTGATTCTGCCGGATATAAGTCTTCTGCTAAAAACCTCTCTTAAAAGATCTTTTGCTCCGACAGCACTTAATTTTGATTGTAACGTAATCAACGTCTTGCTTTTATTCACAAGCAGCTCCGAGGTAGTTTTCGGATAAGCGTTTTATAAATTCTCTCTCAGCGGGTAGTGGAATTCTCTCTGTATAGCGTCCTTATCTTACTCGTCTCATCATAGCCGATTTAACAGTATTAACTTAACACCGATTGTAGTTTTGTTTTGCAAAAAAGTCAAGTGGAAATTTTTAAAATGATTTATCTACAAAAGGGACTGCTCTGTGAATATAGGTTATATCCTCCTTATCATCATAAGAAAATGCTATATTTACATTTACTCTTTTATTGTTTTGATATACAAATTCGTCGATATCTCTGCTGTAGCCGTAGACACATATAACATTATCAAATTCTGCCCTGTCAACCTCGGTTGCATTGGTTTCATCAAGGAAACGGTCGATGTAATCCTGAATTTCCTCATCAATTAGTGCTCCTTTTTCCTGACTTAAAAGGTAAATATTTGTATTTGCACTCATGCCAAGCTTTTCATATATATCCACAAGCTTTTTCTTATACGTGTGGGCAGCGGTTCCATTGCTGCCTTTAAGATTAATCTCTACCATAATATAATCTTCTATGGATTCCTGTTCATACTTATCCATGGTTCGTAATGTAATTATTTTAATTACTGTATCTGCCTGCTCACCATATTTTGATAATGTGGTTGTTTCGCTGTTTGCAACCCCATCCTTTTTACTGATTATACTGTATCCTGAGGTGACTCCAAGTTCTTTTGCAAGGTTCTTAGCCATACTTTCGCGAATTCCTTCACTTAATTCTTCATTTCCATAAAAGGCGTATGCCTTAACTGTACCCTCAGATAGATTGCTGATATCTTCACTCATAACCTGTTCAACCATTTTCTTCTCCCTGTCAATGGAAGAGTTAATAAAAAGCTGTAATAAAATCGCTGCCCATATAAGCACCAGCACATAAATCTTAGTTCTCTTATTCATAATAAAACCACCTTTCGAAAAGAAGCATTGACATAAATAAAATGGGCTATTCACATTATTTAAAAAATTGTAAATAAATTACTTTTGATATGTGTTTTATTAAAGCTTGTATTAAGATAAATGCTTTTTTAGCTTTTTTAACTGTAAGAAGCGTGATATAATACCATAAATGAAACTTGTATATTTGAGATAGACCCCCCAAGATACCCCTCAAGTTGTACATAAGTTTCATCATAATATAAATATAATTTAAAAAAATAAGAAAATAATAGCTTTATTTTTGGTTGAAATATAATTAGAAAGAAGGAAGAAAAATGACAGTCGGAATAGTAGGTTTAGGCTTAATTGGTGGTTCGTTTGCCAAGGCATACAGTAACCATGATGAACATAAGGTGCTCGGATACGATATAGATAAAAAGGTTATGGAAAGTGCCTTTAACGAAAACTCGATTTCAGGTGAGTTGGGCGAAAACAATATCGCGGATTGTGACCTTATACTTATTGCACTTTATCCGAAGGCAAGTGTGAAGTATCTTGAGAATATAGCGGAATACATAGCAAAGGATACCATGGTAATTGACTGCTGCGGTGTAAAAGGTTACGTTTGTGAAAGATGCTTTCCTATAGCAGAAAAATACGGATTCACTTTTGTGGGTGGACATCCTATGGCAGGAAGACATTACTCGGGATATGATTACAGTATGAAAAATATGTATAACGGTGCCTCCATGGTGCTTGTGCCTTCCGATTTACAACATGAAAAAACCATAGAAAGAGCAAAGCAGCTCCTTTCACCTATAAAATTCGGTACCTTTACCGTCTGCGATGCCAAGAGGCATGATTCCATGATAGCATTTACCTCACAGATGGCGCATGTAGTGTCAAATGCCTATGTGAAAAGTCCGACGGCGAGAGACCACGATGGCTTTTCGGCGGGAAGCTATAAGGATTTAACCAGAGTCGCATGGTTAAATGAAAATATGTGGACGGAGCTTTTTCTTGAAAATAAGGAGAGCTTGCTTTCGGAGCTTAATTGCTTTATTAAATCCATGACAGAGTATAAAGATGCTATTGAAAATGATGATGCCGATACTTTGAGAAAGCTGCTTCATGATGGAAAAATGTGCAAAGAAGAGATTGACGGAATATAAATAATGCTATAAAAACAACACTATGCTTATAGATATAAGAATACTATTAAAAATTGCTGTTTTTTACAAAAAACACGATTTTACGCGATTTGCAACTGCCGGTTGACACATTTCAAGCTGTCGGTTGGTAGAATGTAACTAAAAAAAATGATTAAATTAGCTCAACGGATGAAGCGAATCATCAAATTCAAAATTATTAAGGAGGGAGCTAATTATGATAATGGCAGATAAGATTATCAGATTAAGAAAGAAAAACGGATGGTCACAGGAGGAGCTGGCAGATAAGCTTGATGTGTCACGTCAGGCAGTGTCAAAGTGGGAGGCAGCGCAGTCTGTTCCTAATCTTGATAAGATTTTGCAGCTGAGTGAGCTCTTTGGAGTTACAACAGATTATTTACTTAAGGATGAAATAGAGGATGAGGAATTTACCGACAATGATGATACCTGCTCTGTAAAAAAGATTACGCTCGAGGATGCAAATAAATATCTTGATACAGTTAAAGCTAATTCTAAAAAAACAGCTCTTGCTACATTTTTATGTATTATAGCTGCGATACCAATGCTTGTTCTTATAGCTGTAAGCCAGATTAAATCAGTGGGAATATCTGAAAATGTGGCAGCTGCTATAGGTATAGGTTGCATAATTGTTATAGTAGCGGCTGCAGTCGCAATATTTATATATACAGAATCAATAAATGAACCGTATGAGTTCATTGATAAAGGAGAGTTTTTAACCGAATATGGCGTAAAGGGTATGGTTAATGAAAGAAAAAAGGAATATAAGAATGAGCATACAAAAAGTATTATCTTCGGAGTAATAATGTGTGTTATTTCGCCTGTTCCGCTTTTAATAGCCGCATTTTGGGATATTGATTTTGTTATGATACTTACTGTTGCTTTACTGCTCTTTATAGTAGGAATCGGAGTAATGGAGCTTGTCAAAACCAATTCTTACTGGGATGCTATGTTAAAGCTTTTAAGTGAAGAAGAGTTTGCAAAGGAAAGAAAAGAAAAGAATAAGCTTGTAGATAGTCTTGAAACTATTTATTGGCTTGTCTTTACAGCTATTTATCTGACATGGAGTTTTCTAACCAATGATTGGGGTAAAACATGGATTATCTGGCCGGTTGCAGGTGTACTTTTTGCCGCATATTCCGAGGTGATAGAAATGATTGTTGAAAAAAAGAAGGGCAATTCCGAACAATAATTTAATGAATAGAATATTACGGCTTTTTGTCTCATATTATGTAGTAAATAAAATTTGGGAAGAAATAATATGAAAAAGAGCAGATTTAAAACAGGGCGCGGTGTTTTGGTATTAACATTTGCGCTCTTTCTTTGCCTTTTGGCAGTGGGCTGTAGCTTTAACAAAAAGGGTGACAAGGAGAAAATGGAGTATAGTGTATGTGATGAAACGAAAATTCCGGATGAATTAAGGGATATCATAGAAGAGAAGAAAAACGGGATTTTTAAATTAAGCTATGTAAATAACGATGCCATGTATATAGCAGTAGGCTATGGAGCACACAACAGACAGAATTTAAGTGTTATAGTTGAGGATGTTTATAAAACGGATAATGCAATATATGTGGAAACAAATCTATATACGGAGGAAGAGATAGAAGACAGTCAGACGGCAACAGACAGTGATGGCATACAGGCAGGTGCTCCGTCTATGTATCCTTATGTAGTTATAAAATGTGATAAGTATGATCTTCCGGTGGTTTTTGATGTGGATTGATGGAGTGAGAGGATTTGAGGAATAAAAACAAAAGCCGCCGAATATAATTATCTACAAATGGAATCTTTATAATTATATGTATAAGTCATTATGAAATTAAAGATATTACATGAGGAGGTATTATGGAATTTAATAAAAGGGATATACATACAAGCGTACTTAAGACAGCAAGAAGCCAGGAGCTTACCATAGATGATGATTTCAACATTCCGGATAATAAAAAAGACATGAACAGAATAATTGCTGAGACGGGCAACATATCCGTTGAGGAGGTAATAGCAGAAGAGGGCAGAGTAAGAGTAACGGGAACGGTATATTTTAAAGTGCTTTATGAAACAAGCGATGAAGCAGGTATGGATATAGAGGTGTACGAAAATGAAATTCCTTTTGAAGATGTAGTAAATATAGAGGGAGTAAACAGAGCAAGCAGAGTGGAAACAAGATGCGTGCTCGAGGATTTGTCGGCAGGGATGATTAACTCCAGAAAGCTTGAGGTGCGCGGACTTATCAATAATCAGGTAAATGTCTATGAGGACGTGACAAAGAATTGTGCCGTAGACCTTGAAAACGGAAACGGAATCGAATGTCAGCATACGGATATAAATATAAGTGAAATAATGATAAATAAAAGGGATGTATTTAAGATTAAGGAGGAAATAGAAATTTCCCAAAACAAACCAAACATAAATGAGGTGCTTTGGTCAAATGTTGCACTTAGAAATATAGAGACAAGAGCTATGGAGGATAAGATAGCAGTTAGAGGAGAGGTAGAAATATTTGTAATTTACAGGGGCAGTGAGGAACATATGCCTGTTCAGTATATATTTTCGGTACGGACTATAGAAAGAGAGATAGAGTGTATGGGAGCGGGCGAGGATATGATAGCCTGTGCGGATTTATCAATAGGTAAGGGGGATGTGACCGTAAAACAGGATGAGGATGGCGAGGACAGAATTCTTGCAGTTGAGTACAATGTGGATATGAATATCAAGATGTATGAGGACGAAATGATAGGAATACTTAGTGATATGTATTCCCCACAGGTAGAGATAGAACCGAAAACAGAGCATTTCACATATGAAAATCTTGTTATGAAAAATACAGCATTGGTAAAGCTTACCGACCGATACAAGCATGACAGTGAGGAGGGAAAGCTTCTTTCGATATGTCACATATACGGAGACGTCTTCATAGATGATATAAAAGAAAATGAAACCTCGGTCAACGTACTTGGAACTGTAAAAACATACATTTTATTTATTCCGTCAAGTGACAGTCCGATGGATTGTATAGAGGTGGATATTCCATTTGAACAGACCATAGATACGGTAAAGCTTTCCGAGGATTACAGCGTAAGAGTAATTCCGAGACTAATGCAGCTTAGTGCGACCATGACAAACAGCCTGGAGATAGAAATAAAGGCACAGGTTGGTCTTGAGATAATGATTTTCGAGACGAAGGAAATAGATGTGATAACGGATATGACGATTTCACCGATAGACTATGCAAGAAAAGCAGCAATGCCGGGAATCGCCGGATATGTTGTCAAAAAGGGTGACACAATCTGGTCCATAGCAAGAAAATACTATGCTACAACGGAATCGATAAGAAGTATAAATGACCTGACAGCCGATGAGATAAGCGAAGGAGACAGAATTATAGTTGTAAAAAGCTGAAATATTGCCTGAAAAGCATTTTTTGAACCGAAAATGGTTCAAAAAATGCTTTACTTTTAAATAGAATAAGTATAAAATGTACATATTATTCTTATGAAAAGATTTAATTTAAAAGACGGAGAATTTTTGCTATGGAGAAAAAAAAGGTACAGAAGATTTTGAGGATTATAGGCTATGTAATATGTGGAATTCAGCTTATATTAAGCGTACTTACCACCTTATATGTGATGAGACTTAAGCTGCTTCCGGGAAAATATATTATAATCGGAGCGGTTGCACTGGGTGTACTTGTGATATTATTTATCGTGTTGCAAAAGTGGCTTTTACCGGGAATAATTACTAAATTTCTGTCACTTATCATAAGTGCCGTTTTGGTAATGGTTTGTTTTTATATAAACTTTACCTATGATAATATAAGAAAGATGGCCGGCGTAGATACCAAGATAGATAATGTTGATGTGTATGTAAGAAACGATGACCCGGCAAAAATTATAAATGATGCGAAGGATTATAGGTTTGGAATTCTTAAAACCCTCGATAGAGAAAATACGGACAGCATCATTATAGATATAGAAAGGGAAGTTGGAAAAGATATAGAGACTGTCGAGTATAATTCGGTGGTTGAGCTGATACAGGCATTGTATGATGATGAAACACAGGCAATCATACTTAATAATGCATATATAAGCTTTGTAAAGGACACGGAGGGCTTTCAGGATGTAGAGGAAAGAATCCGTTCCATATACAACAAGAACTACGAATCGACAATTAAAAAGGACGATGACGATAAGAAGGATTTATTAAACAACGGAGACCAGGTATTTACCGTTCTTGTAAATGGTGTTGATACAAGGGGAAGCGCGATAACCAACAGTAACAGTGATGTCAATATACTTGTTACCGTAAATATGAATACCCATCAGATACTTATGATAAGTACACCGAGAGATTACTATATACCGCTTTCCATATCCGGAGAATACTGTGATAAGCTTACACATTCCGGTGCATATGGTATAGATGTAACTATAGATACCCTTGAAATGCTTTATAACGTAAATATCGAGGATTATGTAAGAATAAACTTCGACGGATTTATAGATGTAATAGATGCACTTGGAGGAATAACAGTATACTCGGACTATGAATTTACAGGCTTTGATAATGATGTAGTCAATATGACCTATCATTTTAACCAGGGATATAATGAGCTAAATGGTAAACAGGCACTTTTATTTGCAAGAGAAAGACATGCCTTTACCGATGGCGACAGACAGCGTGGTAAGAATCAGATGGCTGTTGTAGAGGGTATGATAGACAAGGTAACAAGTACCCAGATACTCAAGAACTACACAAAAATATGGAGTGAGGTTTCCGATTGTGTTATAACCAGTATGGAGTACGATGAGATTGCGGATTTTGTGAAAAAACAGCTTTCTGATGGCACTAACTGGGAGGTTATGAAATACAGCGTAACCGGATCGGATGCACATTCCACTACATTTTCAACCGGGGCAACGGAGGTCTATGTAATGATTCCTGACGAAGCTTCCGTTGATAAGGCAAAGGAATACCTTACAGATATGTATGCAGGAAAGAAGATAACGGTCGAAGAGCCGGTTACTGAGGAGTAAAAAATAAGCACTATAAAAGGGACTATGATAATCATAGTCCCTTTTTCAGTAGTGAGCCTTTTATTCCCAGCCTAAGACCATTCGCTGAATTAGTCTGAGTATATAGGTTTCACTTAAGAAAGCCCTAACTGTGTTGCGAGGATACAATTATAGCTTTCATACAGTATATCGGATAAAATTTCCGAGTAATTAATATTATACTGAAAAAAAATAAATATTCAATACAATTTAAAAAATATACTTTAATAATTATTAACATTTTGATAAAATGCATATTGTATACAAAAATATATTTTGGGGAAAGTAAGCATGATAAAATTAGAAAAAAAAGCATATGCAAAGGTAAATCTTGCTTTAGATGTACTTGGAAAAAGAGAAGACGGGTATCACGAGGTTAAGATGATAATGCAAAATATAAGCCTCTGTGACGAGCTTATATTTACAGTGGAAAAAAGTGACAAACTGAATATATCGTTGACATCGAATAAAGACAATATACCGCTTGATGAAAATAATCTTGTACATAAGGCTGTAGCTTCTATGTGCGAGAGGTATGATATACATGCAGATATATGTGTTCATATAGAAAAAAATATACCTGTCGAGGCCGGTATGGCAGGCGGAAGTACGGATTGTGCCGCTACAATACATGCTATGAATGAACTTTTTTCACTCAAGCTTTCACTTGAGGAAATGATGAAAATAGGTGTTAAGCTCGGAGCAGATGTTCCGTATTGCATCATGGCTCATACGGCACTTTCGGAGGGAATAGGAGAAAAGCTTGCTCCGGTTACTCCGCTTAGGGATTGCTTCGTCCTTGTTGCAAAGCCGAAGGTAAGTGTAAGTACAGGTATGGTATATAAGAGTCTAAGATGTGATGAGCTAAAATCACATCCTGACGTGGACGGTATGATAGAAGCACTTGCGAAAAATGATTTGGAGGGTGTTTCGAGCCGTTTGGAAAATGTACTTGAAACAGTCACAATCGGACTATATCCGATTATAGAGAAGATAAAGGATATAATGAAGGAAAGAGGTGCACTAAATGCCGTGATGAGCGGAAGCGGCCCGACGGTATTTGGTATATACAGGGACAGAGAACAGGCAGAGTCGGCAAGAAGCTATATTATTGAAAGAAACATATCAAATGAAGTATATGTGACAGAACCTGTTTCATAGGAGGATAATATGAAAAAGCTTAGTTTAAAACTTGATGAATACCTTCCGCTTCGCGAGGTTGTCTTTAATGCATTGAGACAGGCGATTATAGAGGGAGAATTTCAGCCCGGAGAAAGACTGATGGAGGTAACTCTTGCCAACAGGCTCGGTGTAAGCCGTACTCCGGTCAGAGAAGCGATTCGTATGCTTGAGCTTGAAGGACTTGTCGTGATGGTTCCGAGAAAGGGTGCGGAGGTTGCTAAGATAACAGTTAAGGATTTAAAGGATGCACTTGAGGTGCGTATGGCGATGGAAGCACTTTCCGTAAGACTTGCCTGTGAGCGAATCGACGAAAAGGGCAAGGAGGAGCTTAAGACCGCCTGCATAAACTTTAAGGAGGCAATAAACTCAAAGCTCGTTCCTGCCATAGTTGAGTGTGATGAGGCCTTCCACAACGTCATATACAAGGCAAGCAAGAACAACAAGCTTATCAACATAACACAGAATCTTCGCGAACAGGTCTACCGATACAGAGTGGAATATGTAAAAGACTTTCTTTATCATGATAATCTCGTAAGAGAGCACGACCTTATCACGATGGCTATACTAAAGGGCGATTCGGATACTGCAGAAAAGGTCATGAAGGAACATATATATAATCAGGAACAGATAGTAATTAAAAATGTAACAAACGCAGAATAAATATAATAATCCTGCACAAAATATAAGTATTATTTTGTGTGGGGTTTTTTTATGTCTATATTATATGATGAAAAAAACAGACTTAATGTCGATATAAGTACATCCATAGAGGACAATATAAAGCTTCTTGAAACTCTTTTTAAGGATTGCGGAGATATCGTACAAAAGTCTTTTTTTATTGAAAAATTTAACAGCAGAATCAGGCTGCATCTTATATATATAGACGGTCTTGTGGATAATAACATGATAGAGCAGACAATTATAAAGCCTGTTATGTATGAATGGCAGACTGAAAATTTGTATAACGATATGACATTTTGGGACAGGATATATTATATCGAGGCACAGACGGTGGATATCAAGGAAGAAAAATCAACGGATAAAACGATAGAGGCTATCCTAAATGGAGATACCGCCATGTTTGTAGATGGCTATGCAAAGGCATTTGTTATTTCGTCCAAAAAATATCCGTTGAGGAGCATAACGGAAAATGATACCGAAGCAGGTATGAGGGGACCCAAGGACAGCTTCAACGAAAGCATAAGACAAAGTACCGCGCTTATAAGAAGAAGGATAAAGGATGCAAAGCTTAAGGTTGTTCAGGGAACGATAGGCGAGAGGTCAAGAACGTCATATGCGATTATGTATATGGAGGATTTGGCGGATGCAGGGCTTGTTGATGAGATAAAAAAACGTCTTTACCGATATGATATAGATGCACTGTTTGACAGCGGAATGGCAGAACATCTTATGGATGAAAGCCCTATGTCGCCGTTTCCCATATTTCAGACTACAACAAGACCGGATAAGGCGGCTGCCGGAATAGTCGAAGGAAGGGTGGTTATAGCATTTGACAATTCTCCTGAGGTTTTGATGGCACCCTGTAACTTCAATATGCTGCTTCAGGCATCGGATGATTATTACAACAGATGGATGGTAGGAACCTTTGCAAGACTAATTCGCTATATAGCAGCTTTTATAGCCATAACCCTTCCGGGCTTTTACATCGCTGTCACGGTTTATCACAGCGATATGCTTCCGACAAGACTTCTATATGCTATCGCCAATGCCCGTTCGATAGTAACCTTTCCTGTTGTTGTGGAGATGCTTATAATGGAATTTTTATTTGAACTGCTTCGGGAGGCGGGAATAAGGCTTCCGGGACCGCTTGGCAATACAATAGGAGTGGTGGGTGGACTTATAGTCGGACAGGCCGCAGTAGAGGCGGGGATAGTGAGCACCATAGTGGTAATAGTAGTTGCCTTAACAGCCATAGCATCCTTTGCAATTCCAAATGAGGAATTTGCATCTGTTTTCAGATTGTTGAAGTTTTTTATAATGCTTACCTCAGCGGTAGCCGGACTGTATGGTTTTATACTTGGGCTGTTAATCATAGCCATACATCTTTCAGAGTTAAAAAGCTTTGGTGTTCCGTATATGATGCCTGTAAACGGTAGCAAAAGTGAGGAGCAGGAGGATATAGCTTTAAACAATCAGGATTTCATAGTAAGACCACCCATAACCCGGATGAAAAAAAGACCTGTTTGGGCGAAAAAAGAAAACAGAGTAAGATTAAGGGATAACTATAGCAGGGAGGATTGAAGGAATGAAGCTTGATAATGGTACAATTTCTGAACGTCAGAGCTTTAGAATGGGGCTTTTGGAAAATATAACACTCGGAATAGTAATAGTCCCGTATATATGTGCCGTAAAAGGCGGCAGCAGACACTATCTTGTTTTTGCAGCGGGAATAATATTTACATTTATATATGGTGTTATTATGTTCTTTTATTCGAGAATGTTTCCTGAGGGAATGATAGAAGAGACGGATAAGCTTCTGAAAAAATGGGCACGGCCGATAGATATATGCTATGCGATAAGATATATAATAAAGGCATCACTTATCATATTGTTTTTTTCCGTTATACTTAGAGCATATATGTTAAGAAGCTTTAATCTTTTTGCGGTTATCATACCATTTACCCTGATATGCGGTTACGGAGCATCGAGAGATATAGAAAAAAGAGGCAGACTGCTGGAGCTTTTATTCTGGTGGATGATAGTACCGCTTATACTGACGGCGGTTTTTTCTGTGAGCAATATGGAATGGAGTATAAAAGGCGGAGAGGATAAAACAAGGTTAGAGGATATCCTCTTTGGAGGTTATGAGATGCTCATTATTATGTCATCACTGGAAAATATGCTTTTCACATTGACACGACAGAAGAAAAACAATTGGAATAATTATCTGAAAACAATTATCTGGATTTTGGTTTCACTTCTTTTTTCATATATCTTTGTGCAGGGGGTTTTAGGAACAAGCTGGACAAAGGACAGCAGTATGTCTGCACTTTATGTTATGGAGGCAGCACGTTTTCCGGGAGGAGTGGAGAGAATGGACTATGCGGTAATTGCATTTTGGATTATAGGTGTTTTTGCGGTTGCAAGCGGGTATATGTTTTATGCAAAGGAGTTTATACGCGTAGCATTTTCAAAAAGATGGAATACCTTTGAAAAAAATGAGAAGGGGCATACAAACAGTACTTCAGTTGAGATAGTATCGGACAAATGGTGGACAATTTTTGCGGTAGTAGTAATGACTCTTGCAGGAGTATGGTTGTGGAGTCTGTATGATATATCCGGTATTCTAATGGACTATCTTATATGGTTTGATGTAGGGATAAGCCTGATTTTTCCTGCATTTATTTTGATGCTAAAAAAGAAAAGGGAAGGAATAAAAAAAATCGGTATACGTCATAAAAAAATGATAAATTATCTTGGCGTTATTATTTTATGTATGATTTGTCTGACCGGCTGTGAGAGTCGTATCCGATATGAAAGACTGGATGACAGACAGTCCTCACTTGAAAGGATGGACTATGCGGTTAAGCTTACTGTTGAAGAAAAGAATGTGAAGGATGGTTATATATATAAATTTGATATAGCCGATCTGTCGGATTACAAGGGGGATTCGGAAAAGCTTCTTGAAACAAACACCTATGAATGTATAGCGGAAAGCATTAAAAAGGCTCTTGATAATTATAGCCTTGCATATGATAATCATGTTGACCTCGGACATTTAAAGCTTATAGAGCTGAAGCTGGAGGGGGAAGCACTAAAAAAAACAGTATTTGAGTTGAAGGATATGCCGTCTGTTACGAAGTCTGTCGAGGTAAATCTATATGACAAAACGGGAAAACAAAAAATAACACTGCGAAATCTGATTAAAAAGATTTATGCATGGGAAGAATCCTGATATGACGAGGATGTAAATTTATATTAAGAAAGATATAAACAGCATTTATCGGTTGTATTAATTCATATCAGGAGGAGTCTAAGATGGCAACACGTATAGCAAGAGGAGCACTTATAGGAGTGTTTTTGGGAGTAGTCGGCGGAATATCACTTTCCTACGGCATACATTTTTTAAGAACATTAAATGTAAGTAAAAAGGATTATAAAACCACAGATGTATCACTTGTAGAAAATGCGGATTCTTATAGCAGGGAATCCGTTGAAGCCTTTAACGGGTATGAAACACCACCCTGTAACAGTCTTGAGGACGCGATATTAAGGTTCCACGTAAGGGCAAACAGCAATAGCGATGAGGACATAGCACTTAAGTTTAAGGTAAGAGATGATGTACTTATGAGAATCGGCAGTGAGCTTTCGGGAGATAAATCAAGAGAGGAGATAATGGAATATCTTAACAGTAACCTTGATTATATAAAGGAAATAGCCGAAGCAAGCATCAAAGAGGCGGGATACGAGTATAAGGTCAGGGTATATATTTCCATAGATTATTTTCCGATAAGACAGTACGGTGAGCTGGTTCTTCCTGCGGGAGAGTATGAAGCCCTAAGAATAGATATAGGTGAGGCGGAGGGTGAAAACTTCTGGTGTATCTTATATCCCATGATGTGTTATCCGCTTGAGGCGGGTGCTGTAGTTTCCAAGGAAGACGGAGAAAAACTAAAAAGCGTACTGGATGAGGACGACTACGAAAAGCTTTTTGTAGAGCATGACGAAAAGGCGGAGGGTGAAGTGAAGGTCAGGTTCAAGCTGTTGGAGCTGCTTGGATTTTAGATATCCGCCAGATACAGCATATATGCACGCTTGAAGTCGGGATGTCTTCTCTTTGCAAGGTAAGCATGGCAGGCATCATCCCTGCCGAGCCAGACATTCAGGTCATCGAAGCGTGTTATATGCAGCTTTGATTCCGCAAACAGAATATTGACGAGGTTGATATAAAACGTGGTAAAAGGATGGAGCAAGCTATAGTTTTAGTTGTTTTGCTTTTATAGTTGCTTTTTTCTTTTTTTTGATATTATAAAGATGCTGGACATTGTATCAGTAAAAAAAATTTAAAATTTAAATCGACTAAATGGCTTAAAATTCTATCTAATAATCAGATAGATATATTTTAACGGAGGTATTTTATATGATGAGATTAGCAAAAAAACTATTAAC
>CADAKQ010000039.1:0-1078 GCA_902788555.1 uncultured Lachnospiraceae bacterium | reverse complement strand
GGCGAAACCGGAGAAGGTGAGAAGGGCGATATCTGGGATGGTGAGCACTACTATCTTGCTGACGGAACATTGGTTAAGGATGCATTTTTCTGTGATGGTGAGCATACATTCTATCTTCAATATGACGGCACTCCTATGATTAACAGGCTTACATATCATCCCGATGGCGAGCACATTATATATTTTGATGAATATGGCTGGGAGACCTTTGATGATTTTGCATTAGTAGAAAAGAGCATTGAAGGTGATTTTGTCGGAGATTTGTGTTTCTTTGATTCAAATGGCTATATGTATATTGACTGCTTAACGTGGGGACCATCTGATAGTCATTTTAGAATTGAACATCTTGAATCTCATACTACGACTATTTTAGGAGAAACATATGATTATTCGCAAACTCTTTTTTACATTACGCCATATGGCAAGTATGGATTTTGCGATGGATACAGTGTAGTTCCTTATGGAATTCGTACATCACTATTTTATTGTGTTATGAATGAGGATGGAACAAAGGACTTTGTGAGTAGAAAATTAGAATACCCTGTCTATATAGGATTTGATGGAAGATGCGATTTTGAAAAATCAAAGCAGTATGAAAAATGTGATGGAAATCAAATTAGTTTAATAAATGCAACTTTAACTTATAAATGGCAGGAGCCAAAACTCCAATATGAGATTTTTATAACACCGAACGGATATGACCTTATCAGATACAAATTACGTGTTTACAACCATGCAGTTTCAGAAGGAAAAAGTGAAGATGAAGCTTGGGATGAGGCACAAAATAAATGGTCTGAGGAGATAAACAAGATAGAGGACGGCGAATTCTACCTGCTTCGTGGTTCTAAGGAAGATTTTGACAGCTTTATGGTAAGCGTTTACGGCGATTGGATACTTGACCCTTACTGGGAGTATGGATTGCTTGACTAAAAAAGCAACAAAAGTCGGATATATTATCAGTAAATAAAAAAATTTAAACTTAAATCGACTAAATGGCTTAAAATTCTATCTAATAATCAGATAGATATATTTTAACGGAGGTATTTTATATGATGAGATTAGCAAAAAAACTATTAAC
>CADAKQ010000038.1 GCA_902788555.1 uncultured Lachnospiraceae bacterium | reverse complement strand
TTAAACAACTTTGTCATGGATGTAACTTTATAAACCATTGTACGAAAGGCTTAAAATCAAGGCTTTTTTGTGCAAAATAAATAAGAAAGTGTAGAGAGGATAAACTATGCGAGCTAATCCCGCAAAGGTAATAATAGCAACGATTCTTGTCACAATTTTTATAATCATAACGGTTATATCACTTGTTCTATTTTTTAGAGAACCTGATGAACTAAAGGATAATGAAAAAGCACAAAACAATTCCTGTATAACTCTTGCAGATGGTGAGGAGGTATGCGACTATGCAATGCTTCAGATGTAAATCCTTTCTACCGGACGGTACGAATATATGTCCAAATTGTGGAAATCAGATAAGCTATAATCAAGGTTATAATCAATTAAATCCACAGCAGATGAATATCGGACAGAATTATCCGGGCATGCAGACAAATCCTTATGCCAATATGCAGTCTCAGATGCAACAGCCTCAGACCCACTCTAATATGCAGTCTCAGACTTACACTAACGGACAGACCTACACAGGACAACTTTATTCCAATCAGCAGATGCAACAGCCGGGATATCAACAGTCCGGCTACTCCTATAACCAGCCACAGGGGAAATCACCTGTTGGATTTATAATATTTTGTTTTATAATGGTAATTCTTACAATCACTGAATTTGTACTTTTTATAAAGCCGGGTGTTCTGACCGAAAAAAGACGTGATACGCTTCTCGATAAGGCAGGTATGGAAACTGCCTCAAACAATACTACTGAAGCTGTAACTACAGAAGAAACTTCTGCAACCACTACTGAAGCCGTAACTACAGAAGAAACCACCGAGGCGACAACCGAAGCGACAACCGAAGCAACTACCGAAGCAACCACCGAGGCGACAACCGAGGCGACAACCGAAGCGACAACCGAAGCCGCCAACCTAAACACTACAGAGCTTCCTAACCATAATGACTTCTCATGGTATATCGACAACTGGCATTATAACGGAATCCCGTCCGAAGCTGTAAAAATAACGAATTATAATGAAATTAACGGTGATTGGAAAATGATGTATTGGTGGGATGCCGACCATGTGTTTGATGCCTACGCAGAAGAGCTTGGAAATGCGTCTTTAATCTTTAATGGAAATACCCTTAGCCTTACATATAAATTCGGTTATATACAATGGGAAAATTCAGAAAGCTATGACGAATCGGATTATGCGCCGGAAACATACACAGGAAGTGAAAACACGGATGGTTTTGAAGTTACCTCTTCTTACGGATTTTCAATCTATGGACTTAAATTTTATAAAATGAATGGTTCACAATACGGCTTTGGTGTTACAATGTCACAATCCGGAGAACCGGGTACCGTACTGCTTGTACGACCATAAAACAGGAGGAATACATGAATCAGGGCAATAATCAAAACTCTCAGTATAATGCACCACAGGGATATAACCAAAACATTCAGTATAATGCACCACAGGGATATAACCAAAACATTCAGTATAATGCACCACAGAGCTATAACCAAAACTCTCAGTATAATGCACCACAGGGATATAACCAAAGCATTCAGTATAATACACCACAGGGATATAACCAAAATATTCAGTATAATACGAGGACAGGCTACAGTCCCAATACGCAGTATCAACAGGTAAAGCCACAAAAATCAGGTGCAAGTGCAGGTGTTATCATTACAATTACTTCAAGTATCGTGCTTTTAGCCACATTTTTTATAACCGCCTTTGCATTCCCGGGCTTTTTGCGAAAAAAGGATTCTGCGGATGATAAAAAGAATGTAAATGATAATATGACAACCTCCACTGATATAACATCTGATATTACATCCGATAACGAATATACAAGTGAAGCAACCGAAGCAACCACGACGTCTCCATTAGAAGAGCCAACAGCAGAGTGGACCGTGCTTATCTATTTATGTGGTTCAAACCTGGAGTCTGAGAGCGGACTAGCTACATATAATATCGACGAAATGATAAATGCGGATATCACCGATTCCGTAAATATCATCATAGAAACCGGAGGCTCCAACAGTTGGGAAACAAACGGAATTAATTCTGATGCTCTGTGTCGTTTTCAGATGACGGATACCGGGCTCGTAGCTTTAGGAGAAGTTCCTATAGCATCAATGGGTGATGAAGATACATTTAGTGATTTTATAAAATGGGGACTTGATAACTATCCTGCCGAAAAAAGCATGGCAATTATATGGGATCACGGTTCAGAGCCCACAAACGGTGTAGCATTTGATGAGATATATTCTTATGATTCCCTATCCTTAGACGAGTTAAGGTATGCACTCGCAAATTCAGGTAAGCATCTGGATATAATGGGCTTTGATACATGTCTGATGGGTAATATCGAAACAGCACAAGCCATAGGAAATAATGCTTCATATCTTATCGCTTCAGAGGAAACAATACCGGGGCCGGGCTGGAATTATACAGGCTTTATAAATTATATCTGTAAGAATCCCGGCTGCTCCCCTGTTGATGTAGGAGTTGCAGTATGTGATACCTACTATGAAAAATACGTAGACCTTGGAATGTCATCAGGTATTACTCTTTCACTTATTGACCTTTCATATATAGATGAACTATCAGATGCATTCTGCGGACTTGGCAAGGTATTCTATGACAGCATGTATGATACGGATTCTATGACAACCTTCTTTCAGACTATGCCATACACTGAATCCTACGGCAATTATGAGCTTGATGACGGCAGCATGATTTCCAATCTGTATGATATAGGTGATTTTATAGACCATTCGAACGGTCTGCTTGGTGATGCAGGTGTCACATACAAAAATGTACTCGGAAAATGCATGCTTCATCAGGTAAAGGGAGATGCCAGAGCATACTCAACCGGTCTTGCATTTTATTATCCAAATTATATAAATTATTCTGAGCTTGACAGCTATTCCGAGGTTATGGACGATATACCTTCTTCCTGCTGGTACATTGCTTTTATAGACGGCTTATATGACGAATGGGAAGCTCCTGATTGGGTTGAAAGTGCTATGGATACCTCGGGTGAGCCTATACCTACAGAGCCTGTGGTTTTTGAAGATGATATGACGATAAACTACAACGTATTCATAAATAATGAGGGTTCTGTACAACTCGATATAACAGGCGGTCTTGATTACGTAGCAAATGTCAATATGAAGCTTTACTATTTAAATGAAGATAACGGAATTACTTATTCTGTCCTTTGGGGCAGTGATGACAAGCTTGAAAACATTTCACCGGGAAGCTATGTTGACAGGCTTGAATTGGAATGGTTTAAGGCTGATGGATTTTATGATATAGCGATGCACGGCATTGAGTATACACCTACATATAACCTTTATACAACACCAATACTTCTCAACAATACCGCTATGCAGTTACTCATATATTATGACAAACAGGCTAATACCTATGAGATGCTTTATGCATACGGCTTTGATGAAAATATCGAAAATGCATCCAACCGTCAGGCTACCACTCTTAATCCGGGGGACAGAATAGACTTTTTGATGGCAACAACAGATGGAAACGGTGACTTCTTTTACTCGAATATCGGTGACACAATATACTCCGAGGATTATCAGATTATAACCAGAGAGCCGATTATATCAGATATATTTGCCGATTCATATACAGCCAATTTTTATTATGTATTTGAAATAACAGATGTTCAAGGTAATGTATTTGAAACCGAAGGGGCGTTAGTTCATGTAGTTGCCGGTTTGGTAACCGAGGTCACAGTAGAGTAATAGAGCTAATATTTAACCTTTTCAGGAATACAGACCTCCAGCTCCTCCCTTGGAATTTTAAAAAAGTATTCCAAAAGCTCCGCGTCAAGCTGTTTTCCTGCAACCTCCCTCATAATTTTCAAAGCATCCTCATGCGTTTTAGGTTCCTTATAAGATCTACGCATAGTAATTGCCGAATATGTATCTGCTATGGAGATAATCCTCGCTGCAAGCGGGATTTTATCTCCCGGCAACTTATAATATCCATTTCCGTCTATACGTTCATGATGATATAAAATCCAACTGGCTATATGGTCAAATGTATGTAGCGGCTTCAATATTTCCACACCAACCTTAGGATGCGACCGCATAACCTCCCATTCGGCATCATCAAGCTTTGCCGGCTTATTGAGTATGCTTTCAGGCACACCAAGCTTACCCACATCATGCATAAGTGCAGCATATTCCAAGCTGATAGGATTTATATCACTTTTAACGGAATTCGGAAGATACCTATAAAAAAGCATGGTAATATTTTGAACATGCCTGCTATGTCCATTCAGATTCGGATCTCTCGCATCTATAACGCCAACCAAAACCTCAGCAATATCTATACTTCTGGCCTTTGCAGTTTCAAGAAGATTAAACATAAGAGTGAGAACTATCGCAACAAATAAGCTTCCTCCAAAAAGTATCATAGCCATCATCAAATCCGGCTTACTTGCCACAACTATAAATATATATCCGCACAGGAAAAATATCAGAAGCACCAGAGCCATACCCTTCCAGAAACGGTCTCTTTTGCTTCCGCTTGACAAAACATCATGTGTGTTATGTATAAACAAAGCATAACGCACAATGTTTGAAACCATTACAACTATTCCAATTAAAATCAGAATATCAATTATCGCCTTCAATTCTCATACTCCTATGGTAAAAAAAATCAATCAATATATTCATTACTTTAAAAGGTGTGTCAACGAGTCCTCCCCGTGACACACCTTTAATTTAATTTATAATTATTATTCTGCCTTTTCAGGATAATATTTATCGTAGTTTACTATTTCGTCAATAAGCTTCGGAAGCATCTCGTCCATGTTGTCATCATTGAACTGGCAGGTACCGACCTTTTTGTGTCCGCCACCACCATACTTAAGCATAAGACTTCCGACATCTACATGAGAGGTCTTATTAAGTATACTGTAGCCGACTGCCGCCGAGCATCCTAGACCACCTTTACCGTTTACAATCCATACAGATATATTTTGCTCAGGATACATACTATATATCATAAATCTGTTACCGGTATATATAGGATCAACGCCTCTAAGGTCTGAGATTATTACATCCTTTTCAACTCTTGTATGAGCAGTTACCATCTCCTTGAACTTAGCTGTCTGCTCGTTATATACATCAATTCTTTCCTTAACATCAGGAAGATTAAGTATCTCCTCAGTAGTCATGGTTCTGCAAGCATCTATAAGCTCCTCCATAAGCTTATAGTTCGGAATAGTAAACTGACGCCATCTGCCAAGGCCTGTTCTTGGGTCCATAAGGAAGCCTATAAGTATCCATCCTGTCGGATTAAGTACCTCGTCAATTGTAAGATTACCCGAATCAACCTTGTCAACAGCCTCCATCATCTCATCAAGATGTGAAAATTTTTCGGCACCGCCGTAATACTCATATATAATTCTTGCACATGAAGGTGTTACCCTGCTCTCGCCCTTATACTTACCTTCAAGCTGATTTCTCTCAAACTCGCTTGAATGATGGTCGAACCAAAGACCGCAGCCCTCTACAAAAGGAACATTGGCAAGACAGTCATTTTCGTCAACAGGAATAAGTCCATCCTGTAAATCCTTTGGATGTGCAAATTTCCATGAATCTATAATGCCGGCTTCCTTAAGAAGCGCACCACAAGCCAAACCATCAAAGTCAGAACGCGTAATTAATCTCATTGTATATCCCCCTTAATCGTATTAACGGTTATTTTTTCGTAAACCTATTCCTATAATATAATATTTTTACTTTCATTTCAAGAAATATCTTATAAGAGTTTATATATTTTTATTATTTACTGCCTGTTATAATAATCTATACCGCCGGACGGATTAAAATAGGTTCTTATATATCCATCGGGAGATACAATAACAAATTCATTTGTTGCCTCAAGATAATAGACGTCATCTCCGTCCTCTACCTCAATCTTGTGAAGTGCGTTTTTATTAAGCACAACCTTTCTTGCCGCCTCCTCATATTCTTCTGCAGAAGAAAAACCCATTTCTATACCGTGTTTTTCGTAATGCTCGTCAAGTCTGTTTGAATTTCTGAACGTAAGCGGACGGCTGTCATCTGCTTCAGTTTCTTCATCAGCCGCTTGAGTTGATTCTTCCTCAGTACCTGATTTGGCTTCGGTCGTAATGTCTTCTGTTGTAACAATTTCAATTGTTTGTGTGGTTATCTCCTCTGTAGTTACTGCTTCTGTGGTTATCTGCTGTGTAGTTGAATCGTTATTATCCTTATTGCCCCCAACCTTACCTGATATAACCGAAATTAAAACTATAACAATAACTATTGCTGAGTAAAGAATTGAATTATTGCCTTTATTTTTCATGTATTTGCCTTTCTGTTTTTTCTCATTATAACCCTCATTTATATTTAATTGCAACACTGTAAATACCTTAATTAATAAAAAACATTCATACACAAAATATGGTCGGTTATATAGATTGTACTTCTAAAAAATACAGTCTATATAGCCAACCATATGAATGTTTATTCTGTCCAATCCTCAATTATAAGCTCCTCGACTCTTTCGAATTCCCTTTTATTATTGGTAACAAGTATTAGGTTCTCCGATTTTGCATGTCCCGCAATAAGCATATCCATAGGACCTATTGGTGTTCCTTTTTTTTCAAGATCTGTCCGTATCTTACCACACTCTCTCGCTGCGGCAGCATCAAAGTTAAGTATTGTAATAGGTGATAAAAACAAAGAAACAGCTAATTCATTTTTTTCCTTTGCCTGACTTTTATATACACCATACATTAGTTCAGAATAAGTTATTGACGATATACATATATCATCGGGATTATGTTTAATAAACTTATTTAAAAGCAATTCTGATTTGTGTTTAATTGTATAAATACATATATTTGTATCCAACATATACTTCAAAGCTCTTCACGCTCCTGACTTATAAAAAAGCTGCTTTCATCATTTAAGAAATCCTCCGTAAAATACTTAAAACTTTCTAAAAAACCAGCCCACTTATCTTCTTTTGGCAAAAGAAAAACTATGTCACCAATTTTATTTATAGCAACTTCGTCTTCCTTAAAACGATACTCTTTAGGAAGTCTTACCGCTTGGCTTCTGCCATTTTCAAATATTTTTGCAGTCAACATAAAGATCACCTCCTACTATTATCAGTATATATCATGGTATATATCTTGTCAATTTATTTTGTCATCTCAATTCCGAATACACCATTTTTAAAGGTTGCCTCAATATCAATACCAAGCTTGTCACAAAGCCTTTTTACCACATAAAGTCCAAGCCCGCTTCCCTCGCCATGTCTGTCCTTTGAGCGTACAAAGGGTTCAAATATATCGTCTACATCTATATCATAGCCTTCTGCAACATCATTTTTAAATATAAGTTTTACCGAAGCATCATCGTCATCATAGGCAACTTTAAAAGTGAGCCAACTATTTGCATACTTTCTCGCATTGGAAAATATATTTTCCAATATTCTTCTTAAGTCATGCTCACTTGAGATAATTTTAATATTCTTTTCAGGCAGATCAAATTCAGCTTTTATGCCCTTTGCCTCAATCCATTCATTTTGCTCAAGCACTATCTCGGAAATAAACGGAATAAGTGCTATCTCGGTTTTTGATATGGTCTCCTTATTTTCCACCAGGGACACATCAAGAAAATCATCCGAGAGCTCACGTAAAAATCCTATCTTGCTGATAACTACCTTTAAATATTCTCTTTCTTTATCAGAAAGCTCGTCTGACTTATTCATAAGCTGAAGATATCCGTCGGCTGATGTAAGAGGTGTTCTGAAATCGTGAGAAATACCCGCAATTATCCTTTGCAGATGCTCCCTGTCAACCGCATACTCCTTAAGCTTTTCGGAAAGTTCACTGATATAATCATTTATCGCATTGGCAAGCTCAACACTGGACGCACCAAAAGAACCAACCGTTACCGGCTGATTCCTTTTGGATTCCTTTTTTTCAATTATCTGATTGGTTATGCCCCGCATTTCTTTTTTCAGTATGCCTATCCTTATCGCAAGCATCAGACACACCACTAAAAGCAGGACACATATTATTATTAAAATCTTTTCCATAATATATCTCTTATTTATACAATCTCTTCTTCATAAATATATACGATAATCCTCCCCAAAGCAAGGTCTCAAGTACAAAGCTCATTAAAATGGCACATACCACCTCACCTGTGATTTTTTCACCGAAGGCGCTCATCGGCTGAGTCATCAAAAGCCATCTCGTATATTTCATAATTTTACTTGGACTATCCTCGAACCAAACCTCAAATATCATGCTTACAAGTGTGTCAACAAACATAAATCTAAGATAACATATTACTGCTCCGAGTGCACCCCTGAATGTTGTCACCATCAAAACACCCATTACAGTAGCATGAAGTAATACTACAATGTAAAGTAAAAGCCTTACAGCTACATCATCCAATTCTCCGTAGCCCTTAGCACTGCCAAATATAAGAGTTGCTGCTACGAACGAAACACCCATAACTCCGGTAATTGTTCCGGCTATTACCAAGCATTTACTAACTAAAATCTGCATCGGTCTTTTGCCGCTCATAACCTCATAATAAACCGTTCTGTTTCCAAATGCCGTAGCTGTAAGCACAGCTGCAAACATTGCCACAAAAAGTATAAGTAATATTGCAGAATCTTCTCCTGTTTGAATCAGATATTCTCCCGCATTTTCCGGTCCGTTAATAAAAGGTACAACCGCACCAAACAAAACCAAAATAATTGCCATAAGCCAAAATCTCATGGTCTTAGTCATCCTATACCATTCTGCTCTAAGTAATCTGTTCATCGCTAACCCTCCTAATCCTCTATCTGTTTTCCGGTTTTTTCAAGATAATATTCCTCTAAGCTTTCTCCCTCTTCGCAAAGCCTTGTGATTATAAAGCCCGCATCGGTTATGGATTTGGACAGCTTTTCTATATCATCTATGCCCTCATAAAGTCTTATCTCACCATTATCCCTAACCTTGAAATCCTTTATATTAAGCTTATTTTCTATGTAAGCTACGGTCTCTGAATTTTTGTTGGTCGTAAGTGAGACATAGGACCTTGCATGCTCTATCATTTCCTCCTTGGAAAGCTTCTCCACAAGCTTGCCTTCATTGATGATTATAAAGTCCGTACATAATTCATACAGCTCTGTCAGAAGGTGGCTGGATATAAGAATAGTCTTCTTATCCTCCACACAAAGCTTCTTTAAAATGTGTCTCACATATGCTATTCCTTCAGGATCAAGTCCATTTACCGGCTCATCCAAAACCAGAACATCCGGATCAGGAAGCAGTGCCATACCTATGCCGAGTCTCTGCTTCATACCGAGTGAAAATCTCTTTGCAAGCTTATCTCCCGTATCTGCAAGTCCCACAAACTCCAGCACCTCGTCAATTCTTTCATCGCTTGCAACTCCACGCATATATCTTATGAATTCCATATTTTGTCTGGCTGTCATACCACCCTCTATAATAGGGGCCTCTATCATAAAGCTTATCCTGTCTCTTACCTTATCAAGTTCCTTCTCTTCTGTCTTTCCAAAAAGACTTATGCTTCCTTCATCCTGCATGGCAAGTCCGCCTATCATTTTCATAATAGTTGTCTTACCTGCGCCATTTGGTCCGATAAGTCCGTAGATATGTCCCTCCTCTATATCAAAGGACATTCTATCAACAACCGTTGATTTCTTTTTCTTGCTTTTATATATCTTTGTAACATTTTCAAGACTTATTACACTTGCCATAGCAATCCCTCCGTTTATTTATTATAAATCAATAATAAAATATGATGGTTAATCAAAGGTTAAGTTAAAGGTTAAGAAAAGGTTAAATTATAAAGACGTTTCCTGCTGTTACATTTTAAGGTACACGTATGGCACGCTGACGCTTAACGCCATACTTAGCGCCTTTAAATGTAACAGTAAGAAACGTCTTAATCTATTTTACGTAATCTGTATCCCATGCCCCAGACTGTTTCTATGTAGTCAAAGTCATCATATTTTTTTAATTTACTCCTAAGATTGCTCATGTGAACCTTAAGAGTCGTATCCTCAACCAGATACTCTTCATTCCATACACTTTCGTATATATTGGCTTTTGAAAAAAGCTTGGTCGGATTATTTAAAAAGAGCTCTAAAATCTCAAATTCCTTGGCCGTAAGCTCAAGCTCATTTTCCGATACATATACCCTTTTTGCATTAATGTCCATTTTAATATTATTATATTCAAGGATATCCTTGGCTATATCTTTAACCTTTTCCTTAAATGCCTCGTTTTGTCCGCTTCTCCTTAACACAGCTTCTATACGCACAATCAGCTCGTCCAAATCAAAAGGCTTTGTCATATAGTCATCTGCCCCAAGTCTTATCATATCAATCTTGGTATGAACCAAATCCTTAGCCGAAAGCATAATAACAGGAAGATTAGAATGTGTCCTAAGCTCGCTCAACACATTATCACCACTTTTAAACGGGAGCATGATATCAAGTATCGCCAAATCAAATTCTTCCGCTCTTTCTCTAAGAAGCTTTGAAGCCTTCATGCCATCAAAAACACTTTCAGTAGTATATGAATTTTCTTCCAGATATAGCTTTATTAAGTTATTAATTTCCTTATCATCTTCAATAATTAGAATTTTACTCATATAATAACCTTTCGACTTTTACTGTTTTTTACTGTCGTTTACTGTTCTTTACTGTTTTCTTATTCTATATCCAATAATCCTTGATATAGTCAGAAAAATATGGAAGAGCCAACCCCAAATATCCCTGTCTGGCGCTTATAATTCCACGTCTTATAAGTCTGTCTCTATATACAGAATAATTCTTTGGCTTTGACATACGATTTATAACTTCTTCCCGTTTATACTCATCTTTCCCAATCAAAAGACACACCAATTCTCTGTCACCCTCTGACATCTCTTCCCATATTTTCTCATATGCATACGCATATAATTCAGATTTAAGTTCATCCTCTGCATCTTTTGGATTATCATATCTGTTTTTAAAAGAAAGAACACCCAGCTCTTGAAATGCGTAAGCATAACCTTTAGTCATTTCTGCCATTTCTTTTGCAACCAAACTGTCAATGCCAAGCTTTCTTCTATACATTTCAGTCATCCTTATATAACTTAACGGTTTAGTCATTATTGTAGTAGCTCTTCTGAAAAAAGTAAGGTTACTAACATTATATAATTGCTCGATATTTTCATACAAACCTGTACAAACCATATATACAGGATATCTTTCAATCATCCATTTTCCAAATTCTGCTACAAAAATCATCATTTCCTGGGTCTTTGATACATCATCAATTCCAATAAATATTTTTTTCCCAAGCTTTGATGCCTTTTTTAGTATTTCTCCAATCTCAATACCTATATCAAAAAATTTATCCTGTCCAGATGATGAAACTCCGATTCCTCCACCGGTCCCCATTATACTGGCTGAAACATTAACGCTTTTATTATCCTTTTTTTCTTTAACAATATCAGCTTTTCGTAAAAAAGCCGCAAATTGTTGCAACATATCCCTTGCCGGAGACAAGCTGCACACCAGCCACCCCTTTTTTTCAAATGATTCGGTTCTCATCTCATCTTCTATCTTTGCAAGCAAAACCGTTTTTCCGGAGCCCCTGACACCTGTAATCTTATATACTGATTCAGATGGATTATCATACATAAAATTTCCAATTATTTCATCAAGCTGTTCTGTAGAAATGTACGTATTATCCGGAACCTTGCTAAACGTCGTTGTAAATGGATTCTGCATTATATCACCTCACACGTTTTATACTTTTTTATACTTTTATTTTTCTTTTATACTTTTTTATAGTTTTTTATACTTTTTTATTTATTTTATACTTTTTTATACTTTTTATCAACTATTTTATAAAATAAAAAATGAACAGATGTATCAACTCAAATCTATACATCTGTTCATACCTTCCTTCCCTGATAAGCTCCAAGTTCCCTCATCCTCTTATGAAGTGTATTAAGTACCTTTTTCTTATCCGCAGACCAGGTCGGTGCGATAAGTATCTTTTTAGGTCCGTCACCGGTTACACGGTGCACAACAACCTCCGGACTTATATTTTCCAAACATTCTATAACAAGTGAAATATAGTTCTCCATATCCAAAACTTCAAACTTACCTTTTCGATATTCGTCGGCAAGATCTGTTCCTTCAAGGATATGCAGCAGTTGAAGCTTTATTCCAAAAGGCTTCCTCTCGTTTACATATCTTACAGTATCAAGCATCATCTCTCTTGTTTCATACGGCAAGCCGAGTATTACATGTGTTATATATGGAATTCCGATGTCATCAAGCTTTTTTACCGCTTTATCATAAACCGACAAAGGATACCCGCGTCTTATATACTCTGCTGTCTTTTCATGAATTGTCTGTAGTCCGAGTTCAATCCAGATGAATTTACAATATTTTTCTTTTAGTTCACGCATTAGACCAAGCACCTCATCAAAAAGGCAGTCCGGTCTTGTAGCTATGGATATTCCAACTACATCTTCATTCAAAAGTGCCTCTGTCCAAATTCTGCGTAAATATTCTATATCTCCATAGGTATTGGTAAACGCCTGAAAGTATATAACGAATTTATCTCCTGACTGCTTATTAAATCTTTCTAAGCCGGCTTTTATCTGTTGCGATACATTCAAACCCTCACTAAGCTTGCTGCCGTAATCATTGTTTAACTTTCCATTATCCATGTCAGACTTATTATTTATATACGATACACCTACCGCAAAGTCTCCGCTTCCGCCCTGACTGCAAAAAATACAGCCGCGACTGCCGAGTGTTCCATCCCTGTTGGGGCAGGACAGTCCGGCATCCACGGCTATCTTATATATTTTCTGTCCATATGTATTCTTAAAATACGCATTAAGCGTATAATATGGCTTTCCAAGCCAATCAACAGACATCATATAAAATCCTCTTTTATAATTATTATTTTCTTTTTCCCTTATATCCTCTACCGCCAAAGTCTCCTAAAATTTTTGATATCATCATCATTGGCCACAGCAGATAAGGTAACAGATCCGTTTTTAAAAGAACCCAAATAATAGCAGATGCTATAATAAGAGCAAGTAATATATGCAGTATTTCTGATAGATACTTATCCCTTTTTTGTTTCTTTTTGATTTCTTTACTAAGTGCAATTTCAGTTTCAATACTACTATATGATCCTTTATAAGAGCTATTTACATAAGGCTTTAATCCATGTTGATTTATCACCTTTTCATCCGGTAATTCATACTCTTTAGATGCAACCAGATTTGTTTCAAAGGCAAACCTCGTATAAGCATATTCTCTTGTCAATACATCTACAGAATAATGAAAATCATCATAGGTCTCGTAATAAAATCTCATATATGCTTTCAAACAAAGCTTTATAACCGGAACAAGTTCATCAGAAAATTCACCAACACTATAAATATTAATAACCTTTATTTGAACAATTCTATTATTATCATTCTCGGCCTGTAATGTGTGAATTGTAAACCACTGACCTTTATATATCAAAAGAAACACATCCACGTAAAACTCTGCATCATCCTTCTGATTATGTTTTATCTTGTTGAAAAATATGCTTTCGTCTTTGGAATATAACCACCTGTTATCCGCATAATCATAATATATTCTATTGACTATTTCCTGATTTTCCCCGGATAAATCAGCATAAAAAAAATCCTTCTCCGTCACTTTCAATTCCCCAAAATATAGACTCTGTTACCAAATTTTAAAGTTTTAATGTATCTACCACCTATACCTGTGAAGCTGTCCCTGCTCCTCAAGTTCCGGAAATCCCTGCTGTCTTAAAGCCTCGTAAAGTATGACAGCTACCGAGTTAGACAGATTGAGAGACCGCTCGTCCGGCATCATCGGTATGCGAACGCAGGTCTCTTTATTTTCAAGCAAAATTTCCTCCGGTATGCCGGCACTCTCCTTACCAAACATGATATAGGCATCCTCTTCATAATTTACATCCGTATATTTCTGCTTTGATTTGGTTGTCGCCATATATATTTTCGCACCGGGATTTTTATTAAGGAAATCCTGATAATCATCATATATGGTCACATCAAGCTTTTCCCAATAATCAAGTCCGGCGCGTTTTAGCATCTTATCATTTATCCTGAATCCGAGTGGTTCAATCAGATGAAGCCTTGTGCCCGTTGCCACACAGGTACGACCTATGTTACCCGTGTTCGCCGGCATTTCAGGCTCCAACAATACTATATTAAGCATTCTTTTCTTCCCTTAATTTTGTTATAAATCTCTTAATCCTTCCCATTGCCTCTCGAAGCTCATCTAAGGAATAAGCGTAAGAAATTCTGAGGAATCCCTCTCCGCAGTCTCCAAAGGCTGTACCGGGAACGACAGCAAGCTTTTCCTCCTGAAGAAGCCTTGTAGCAAACTCATCACTGGTAATTCCAAATTCCTTGATACATGGGAACATATAAAATGCCCCCTTTGGCTCAAAGCAAGGAAGTCCCATCTCCTCGAACTGTTTAAGCAGAAAATGTCTTCTCTTATCATAGGACTCCTTCATCATCTCGATATCCTTGTCGCCCTCTTTTATGGCACTTATAGCTGCATACTGACTGGTCGTCGGTGCACACATTATAGCAAACTGATGCACCTTGGTCATCTGCTCTGCAATAATCTGCGGAGCTAAAGCGTAACCAAGTCTCCATCCCGTCATAGCATAAGCCTTTGAAAAACCGTTTATAATAATTGTCCTTTCCTTCATACCCGGGAAGGAACCTATCGTACAATGTTTTTCTTCGCCATATGTAAGCTCAGAATATATCTCATCTGATATTACAAATATATCCTTTTCCTTGCAGATTTCAGCAATCGGCGCAAGATCCTCCTTAGTCATTATCGCCCCTGTCGGGTTGCTTGGAAATGCAAGTACAAGTATCTTTGTCTTATCGGTTATCGCATCAAGAAGTTCCTTAGGTGTAAGCCTGAACTCATTTTCATTCTTAAGTTCAATTGTAACCGGCACGCCACCTGCAAGCTCAACACAAGGCACATAAGAAACATAGCATGGCTGTGGGATAATAACCTCATCACCCGGGTCAAGCATAGCACGAAGTGCAACATCTATTCCCTCGCTGCCACCAACCGTAAGAAGTGCCTCCTTCTTATAATCATAATCAACATCATATTTTCTCTTGTACCATTTACAAATTTCCTCTCTTAACTCAATAAGTCCCGAGTTAGAGGTATAGAAGGTTCTTCCCTTTTCAAGAGAATAGATACCCTCCTCACGGATATGCCAAGGCGTATCGAAGTCCGGTTCTCCTACGCCAAGTGAAATTGCCTCAGGCATCTCACTTACTATATCAAAAAATTTTCTTATGCCCGAAGGCTTAATATCCTGAATTGTTTTAGACAGTGGATTTCTCATGGTATAATTGCCAACCTTTCATCTTTCTTCTCAACGTCAAATATAATGCCGTGATCCTTGTATTTCTTAAGTACAAAATTAGTAGATGTGCTTACAACGGTTTCCATAACCGCAAGCTTATTTGATACGAACATCGAAACCTCTTTAAGCGTCTTACCCTGAAGTATAACCGTGAAGTCAAATGCTCCTGCCATAAGATATACGGCACTTACTTCCTCAAAGTTGTATATTCTCTCTGCGATTTTATCAAAGCCCTGTCCACGCTGTGGAGTAACCTTAATCTCGATAAGAGCAGTAACCTTTTCCTCTGCAACCTTATCCCAGTCAATCATAGTATGATAACCGCAGATAACCTTTTTATCCTCCATAGCCTTGATGTCCGCCGCGACTGCCGCCTCATCAAGTCCAAGCATATCCGCGATATCCTTTACGGAAAGCTTGCTGTCAGTTTCCAAAAGCTTCAAAATCTCAGTATTCATATAATATACCTCTTTTCTATCACGACATATCGTGATTAATTATAATCTTTCAATAACTTTATAAAGCTCATCACCCTTAATCGGGGAAAGAAATCTTTGCTCAGGCTCTTTTTCATCACCAAGCATAACAACCTTATTATTGTCCTTGGTTACCTTGCCGATAAAGGCTGCAGGAATACCTGTTGCTTTGTTGACTTCTATATCCGACTCACTTCTTACAACTGCAAGCACCGCTCCTGTTCCGTCAAGCATATAAGGATTAATATTAAAAAACTCGCTTATCTCAACAGTTTCCTGTTTAATCGGTATATCGGCATGATTTATATTTATTCCATGCTTTATCTTAACTCCAAGCTGCCAAAGTGCTCCATATATACCACCATGTGAAACATCATGCATGTAAAGCACATCTTCTCCAAATGTATCAATTAAGCTCCGAACTTTATCTCTTATGGCATATTCCTCTTTGTTAAAATATGCTCCTTCTATGTAGCTATATGCAAATCTTTTACCAAGTTCATCTTTTTTGCTTCTTGCTATAATATCCGTACCCATAAGTCCGGCATATCCAAGCATAATAATCCTGTCACCCGGTGAAATACTCTTTATATCCCGGTCAGCCACAAAGCCGAAGACCGTTACTATGAAGCTTGCTTTATTATATGCCCGGCTTACCTCGGTATGTCCTCCAAGTATCTGTATATCCCCTTCATCCGCCAGATGATTAAATTCCTTCATATAAAGCTTAATATCCGCTTCACTTATCGATTCAGGAAGAAGCATGACAATCCTTACCCCCTCCGGCTTCGCACATGAGACAGCAAGATTATTCATGGCCTTAACCCACGCTATATACGTAATCGAAGAAACACCCTCACACGATACAATATTACCTGTCAACGAGAAATCATTTCCAATTCCCGCACCCTGCCTCATATCCTTATTATGTCTTCTTATATGCTTTATCACAGAGCGGGTATTAACAAGTTCATTTAATGTTCCAAGCTCCATAAACCCCTCAATTACTTTCTATTTCTATGTCTGCCGGCGGATCCTCTGCCGGTAAAGGATCGGATATCGGCTCTGATTCCGTTACCGGTTCTGAAGGTGCATCTGCCGGAACAGCCTCTTCTATGCTTTCTCCGTTTTCTGCATTTTCATCAGTATTTTCCGCTGCTTCCTCCGGACCTACAGTTGCATGCTCTGGTGTAGACATATACTGACTTGTATTAATCAAAACCGACTCCGTAAGCTCTCCGTCCACGTAAACATGCTTCCATAGCTCTGCACTGTAACCCGTATGAGCCTTTTGTGTAACATTTCTTGTTCCGGGAGGAAGACTTGCATCAACCTCTTCTATCGCCTCTCCCGGAGGAATCGTAGCTATAAGCACAGATTCAAAATCAATCGTCCTATTTTCCGGTCTTGTTTCCTTTCCAAATAACGCAAAGGTAATCTGACCGTTTTCGCAGGCTCCCGCAATATATATAGGTGTATCGGTATTATTTCTGAATTTAAAATTTTTAACATCCCCTGATATGGCAGCATCCTGTGCAAGCTGCACATATCCAACGGTAAGACTGTGATTGGCTCGCTGTGTAACCTCAAGCTCCGCATATAAAACCGCATTGTAAAGAGTGGTAGATACCTGGCATACACCTCCGCCAAGGCCCTGAACCACCTGTCCGTTACTGTACTCCGCCGCATAATGATATCCGTTTTCTTCAGTGTAAGGTCTTATGGTTGCATCCGTATCAAATTCCTCTCCCGGCAAAACCAGAGTGCCATTGATAAAATTACACGCATTTTCAACGTTAGCCATACGGCCTGCATCACCACTGTAGTTTGTTGAATACTCTCCCAGCTTGTCAGTTATTCCGTTTAATGCTTCACTTGTTACCTCCGGCTGAGTTTCATTGTAAACAACATCAATGCTTATATTACTATAATCTGTTACCGCATTTAAAGTAGACTGAAGAACAGCAACCGTAGAATAACTGTCTACACTTACACCCACAGCCTCCGGCTGTATCTGAAACTCTCCATCCACCATAGAAATGGATGCCGGAGCTGCCTCCTGATTAAAGGCGGAAAGGATAGCATCCATATTGGCATAAGCTTCATCGCTCAAAGAAAAGTTAAGCTCCAGTTTCTTTTCTTCTCCATTTTCGAGAGCCTTTCTATCCTTATATCTTTTTAAAACATTTCCTTTCCTTCCGTAGTTATACGCTGTCTCAACCACGGTATCAACATCCGTTGATATGCCTATATCGGAAAAACCAACATCTATTGTATTACCATTACATACGAAGGAAAGACTTGAAGCATTGACCATGTCAACAAAGGCTGTACATGAGCTTCTTGCTTCGTCAATTGTCATACCGCCTACATTTGTATCTCCGATATAAATATTAGGCAAAATCGTATCCGACTGCTCTGCCTCATCCGCCATTATATCAAGGTGAAATGAAAAAAAAGCAATCATAAAAGCCAAAAGCATCATCAGGATATATCTTTTGTCGGCTTCGAGAATTTTTTTAATTTTACTATTTAACATTAATTTTTCGCCATCCTTGAAAAAAATAAATAATAATGGTATCCTATCCTAAAATGCAGATACCAAAAGAGTTACAACCATAGCCACAACCAAAACCACACAGATTATGGCTGATATCGTCTTTTGTTTCTTCTTGTTATTAAAATTAATCATTACTTTACTACCTCCTGAAAGGAAAACTGTTTATGGGTTACGTAAATTATTATATAATATGTTTTACTATTTTAATCGGCTTTGCAGCTTTTCGTGCCATAGCCTATCAAAACAAGAAATCCAAGCGCGCCATGGAAGAGTTCTGGAACCGTGAAGCAAAAGCTAATTCCGTAAGACGTGCTGACATCTCCAACCTTGATTATATCACTTTTGATATAGATAAACTGCCTATAAATGAAGCCACATCCCTCGGATTTTCCGACATATGTGCTGAAATAAAAGGCATTTCCAATCGTAAATTTTTAAATCTTTCAGATTATACCAATACTGACCTTAAGATGATGTACGGTCCGGCAAACCTTGAAGCACTAAGCGAATATGACAACAATTACAATTATTTGCTTCGCCTGTTGAACAAGCTTTCCAAGGAGCTGATGAATGTAAATCATCCCGAATACGCTAAATTGGTTCTTGAAACAAGTATCCATTTAGGTTCAACCTTAAGCTCTGATTTTGAAATGCTCGGCAGCATCTATTATGATGCAAATGATTATTCCTCCCTTAAAAAGCTTGAAGCTACCGCAGATAATATAGAATCACTTTCCAAAAGCCTAATCCTCAACAAATTAAATAATATCAAAACAAGGGATAAATAGCAATAAATCATTCATCAAAACAGCATATTATAAATCTTATATACATTTTTAAGCTTTAAACGAAGGACATACTCCGCTTAAAACACACTCATCACACTTAGGTCTTCTTGCAACACATATCTTTCTTCCGTGTGCGATTATCTGAAGATTATAAAGTATCCACTGCTCCTTCGGCAGACATTTCATCAAATCATATTCTATCTTAACCGGATCCTGTTCTTTTGTAAGTCCAAGCAGGTTGGAAATTCTTTTTACATGGGTATCAACCACAATACTTGGCTCACCAAAAATATTGCCACGTATAACATTTGCGGTTTTCCTTCCTACTCCGGCAAGCTGTGTAAGCTTATCTATATCCGACGGAACCTCTCCGCCATACTCATCTATAACCTGATTGGCACAGGCAATTATATTTTTGGCCTTATTTTTGTAAAATCCGGTGGAATATATATCCTTCTCAAGCTCCGACTGCTTAGCCTTTGCAAAAGCATATACATCCGGATATTTTACGAACAAATCCTTTGTAACTATATTAACCCTTGCATCCGTACATTGTGCGCTGAGTATGGTAGCAACCAGAAGCTCCCAGGCATTTTTATGTTCAAGATAAATTTTATAATCCGTTCCGTATTCTTCATTAAGTATTCTGATTATTTCATTTACACGTTCTTTTTTCGTCATATTTTATCCTATCCGTATGCACGTAAAATATCAAAATAAGTTATCTTAACATTATAGTCTGATATTTCATTATTATACCTGTCCCAACAAATAATTAATAAATTGTTGTGCCGTTCTTCCCGACACTCCGCCATGGGAAAGCTCCCACATATTTGCTTTGGCGCAAAGCTCTTCATCGCTTAAATCAATCTCCGGGTAACGCTTCGCAAGCTCTGTAACAATCGTATTAAATTCCTTCTTTGACGGCTTTGAATAGCTTATCGTAACACCAAATCTATGAACCAAAGAAAGCTTCTCCTGCATAGTATCCGACTTATGCATACCGTTGTCCATTTCCACATCTTCACGGTCACTCCAGGTTTCCTTGATAATATGCCTTCTGTTTGATGTGGCATATATAAGCACATTATCCGGCTTGGTTTCAAGACCACCCTCAATAACCGCCTTAAGATACTTATACTCTATCTCAAATTCTTCAAAGGAAAGATCATCCATATATATGATAAATTTATAATTTCTGTTTTTAATATGTGATATAACGGCAGACAAATCCTTAAACTGATGCTTGTATATTTCAATCATCCTAAGTCCCTGCTCATAATATTCATTAATAATCGCTTTTATACTGGTAGACTTACCTGTTCCGCTGTCACCAAACAAAAGAACATTGTTAGCCTTTCTGCCATTTACAAAGGCTTCGGTATTGTCAATCAGCTTTTTTTTCTGAATCTCATAGCCTATAAGGTCTGAAAGCATAACCTTATCAGTATTGTTAATCGCTATAAATTCCAAATCCTTTCCATCCTCATGGCTTATACGGAAAGCCTTGTTAAGACCAAACATACCGACACCATAACGTTTGTAAAAATCCGTCATTATGTCAAATATCCGATCAACATCCTGAGACTCACTTACATGGTCGCTGATATATCTTACCTTCTCGCTGACATTCTGATTATACATCTGCTCTTTTTTAGGAAGAGATTTATAATCGGTTATGGTCGAAAAGCAGTCTATCCCCAATTCTTCCTCGATTTTTGAAAAGTCAAAATGAAAGAGCTTGTTAAAAATGGCATAATCATTCTTAGCAAACTTATTGACGGTTCCGTCTCCCGCTCCCACCTTTTCACAGGTAAGCGTAAAGGAATTTTCATTGGTAATCAAATAGAAGGCAAGGTAATCCTGCCACAGATTTCTGTTGAATCCATAGCTTGTGGCTACATCAAGAATTCTTTTTACCTGGCTGTAAAACCTGCTGATTATCGTTGCATCATCGCAAAGCTTATTATCCCTGTCGTGAAAAATCTCCGCCATTTTATATAAAATGCTTTCACCGCTTAAATCGCGGTAAAGAACAAGTCCCGATATGTCCTTATACATAAACACTCCTCTTACTTCATAAGCTTAATCTCACCTATAACAGGTAAAGGATTTGTGCTGTTATTTGAAGCCGAAATAATTCCTGCAATTGCCATAATAAAAACCACCAAACCTATAAAACCGAATACTATAGCTGCAATAGCTCTGATTATAGGAATCCATGAAAGCGCACCGCTTATGGCACTGCACACTGTAGCACAAATATTAAGAATCAATGCCTGATTAAGATGATGCTTTACAAATTCATCATCCTGATCTCCCATAATAAGTGCTATAATCCATCCTACCCATGTAATATAAGATACTATACCTGCTGTTCTTGCATTCATAATTTAATCCTCCTGATACATTTATTATTCATAATAAATAATCCTAAAACACATATAGTTATTCTACCATTCAATTCCAAGAAATACAATAAAAAAGATGGTTTCCAAGCATTTATTTGAACATAAATAAGACAGGTGCTTAGCATAGCGTGAGCGTAAGCAAGCTATGCGAGTACCTGTCTTTTTATTATCTTTTATTCATAACAGTCTATATAACAGACCAAAATCAAATTTAATAAAGTGCTACACCGTTGCCCTGCATATAGCAAAATCTTCCTTCCCAGTCATAGGTCCACTGATCACGCATAAGGGTCGCATCCTCCGATGCATAGCCGTAGCCGCCTGCGATACCTTCACATTCGGTTCCGTCACCCCATGTTACTGTATCCGAGAACTGGAACCATTTGCCTACCTCCATAACTCCGTATGGATTTGCATAGTAAAGAACAGTTCCGGTCTTGTCCCAGGTAATCTTATCGACATACATGTATCCGAATACATCAAAGAAGCAGAAGTCGTCCACCTCTTCACCGGCT
>CADAKQ010000037.1 GCA_902788555.1 uncultured Lachnospiraceae bacterium | reverse complement strand
TGCCACCAAGACATTATCCGCAAGATTTCCTATTTCGGGATTTTTCTTTGCATTCATTCCGGTTATTTCTCGAAGCACATTATAGGCATAGCTGTACTTCCCGTCTTCGTCCATATTGAGAAACTCTGCCTCATGATCCTTAATACGCCCTTCATAGCTTCCCTCAATATGAAGTAGCAAAAACAATTCAAAGCTAGGATTAGTCACGCCTGCTATATCTGCCTTCTCGATTTGAGTAATAAGTTCCTCATATCCTTGCACCTTCTCTTCAAAGATATCACCATCAAATACGATGACCATCTTATCTCGTTCATAATCAAACTCATTTTCCGGATTATGCTTTTGTTTTTCAGCAAAAGCAACTAGGTTCTTGGCAAAAGACAGATTCCTGTCTTCATCGGTCTTTTCCCATAAGCGTATATCAATCAGAGGATGAATTCCTAAATGTTTTCTCAAATCAATTAGTCTTCTGAAATAGAATGTCTCCGTATTTGCGCCTTCACAGATAAAGAAATATTTTCGAAAAGGCTCAATCTGATCAACCTGATCAGAAGGACGGCTATTCCAGTTTGTATATGTGTGTACCGGCATTTTTACTCTCCTTTCTGGAAAGAAAACTGCTTAAACACAGGAATTGCGCCATATCTTCCCTCAAGATAAGCTTTGCTCAATTTTTTATCATATCTTTCCTTAAATCGATCCAGAGAATATATATTGCTAGCGTTCTCCGCATCCCTTTCCACAAACCAAATTTCATCTCTCCGGAAAAGAATCTGATCCATGATAGTATCCTCATGTGTTGTAAATACCAGCTGCATTCTCGTGCCATCATGAGCTTCCATGAACAGTTTCAGAAAACGCTCTGTTAACTTCGGATGCAGACTACGTTCAAGTTCATCCACTACAAAAAGTGTATCCGGGCGATCCGTAAGAAGCATATCTATAAGGTCGAACAATCTTTTTGTTCCATCCGACTCTTCCACGAAATTAAAGTCAAAAGCGGTTTTACCATGTTTCAAAACAAGCGTAGTAATCTCCGGTTCCGGATTTCCCTGAGTGATTTTAACGTTAAAGAATCCACCTTCCACTCTCCATGTCATTTGTATACTAGGCATACCGGTCAATCTCATTTGAGTCATTAAATGATTGTAAATTCCCTGCACTACATCACCGGGAATCATCTTACTCATCTCTTCTGAGGTAATCTTCTTTGTCTTAATTTCCGTAACGCCTGTATCAAATGTTTGTATCAGCTTACTAATACTATCCAAAGACTCGTCGTTATAATATGCTTCAGTATTTGAAATACCAACATTAGGATATATAACAATAATGTTATTCATAATCCAACCATATACTTCTTGGAAAAACAGAAGTTTCGATTTATCATCATATTTCTTTCCTCGATTCATTTCAGTAAGGAAAAGCTTTGACTCCTGTCCCGCAAAGTCTTCGGAATATACATTAAACCTGCTTTTCTCCGTAGCTGTAAGTTTGACATCTTCTCCCAGAATTGGCACACTATCTCCTTCTCTAACAAACAGTTGGTGCGCCCCGCCATCCTGCATAAGTTCATACAGCCATTCTTCCGTGATTTTTCTCTGACTAAGGATTGCTGAAAACCCATATGCATAAAAAGTATCTCCAACCGTAAACTGCAGTTCAAAAACACTCTCTCGGTTTTTATTCTCTTCCTTATTTCTGCAGAAATCATTAACGGAGACAACCGGAAGCCCCTCCATAAGGGTTGCCTTAATAAACGCAAATGCGGTCACAAGGTTAGACTTACCAGATGCATTGGCGCCATAAACTACAGCGTTTTTTAATAATTTAGTCTGTTTAATCTGTAATCGATGATTCTTGTTTCCCTGCATTTTGCTGGAAGATATCATCGACAGTTCTTCCTTCTGATCAAACGACTTAAAATTTTCAATAGATATTTTAATTAGCATAAATACGCCTCCTCTCCAGGTTGCGCTTTCATTATAATACGAAATAAAGCATTTTTCAAGACAAAATTCGCTATTTAGAGTTTTTTTCTCTGTATAGTCATTTCACATCAGCTGTAATATCATTTTACATGTCTATTCTATGTTATATTAGGTCGTTTATTCAAAAGGCATTCAAAAAAGCACTCTACATCACGCAGAGCGCTCTTATCATTCATCGGGTAGTTCACCTTCAAAAGGTGTAAACGGGGTATAAATCCGTTTGATAACTCTTCAAAATGCCGTATTTTCAAGGTCACCTGCTCTACTGAAATCTCTTGCCCCAGCAAACGAATAGTACATTTATCATAGTATCTCTATCTCCTGTAAATGATTACTTTTTACTTCATTTCAAAAGGTGCACACGGGGTGCAAACCATCATCTTCCCATCTCGCAAATCAAGTATTTATGTAGCTTTATGATAATAGCTTTCTATCCTGCCGTGGCAGACGAATAGTATTTTTATCATTATTATAAATCCTCATTTTACTTAATTTCTTATTTTCAATATTATAGCATAAAAAACGGAAAAACATGTCTAGAAATAATTTGACATTTTCCATATACATTTTTATAATTTATAGAAAGATTACTTTTTGTTGAATATTATAATAATGATTTGTAACCGATTATAATTCGGGATATTTGAAGGTAATTTGCCATGAAAAAAAGGAAAATACTTCAATCAGCAAAATATACTATTATAATAAGTATTTTTTTGCTTATCGTCAATTTTTTACTTGGTTATGTTTTGATGAAGCAATCAAGAGCTTCCATGACAACGCTTATGAACGAGCGTATGCTGGATGTGTCCAATGCTGCTGCGGCATCACTGGATGGAGATTTACTTGCATCTATTGGTGAAAATGATATGGGCAGCGAGGCTTATAATGAAATTGTAATGGAACTTCGCCTGTTTCAGGACAATATAGACCTTGCATACATTTATACTGTCAGGGATATGGGCGAAAACCATTTTGGGTTTATTGTGGATCCTGACCCCGTTGATCCGGGAGCTTATGGCGAGGAAATAGAATATACTGAAGCTCTTTATCAGGCAAGTCTGGGAACATCCGGTGTTGATACAGAAGCATTTAAAGACCGTTGGGGTACATTTTACAGTGCCTACAGTCCGGTGTTTGATTCCAATGGAAATGTAGCCGGTATCGTCGGTGTTGATTTTAATGCCAAATGGTACGAAAAGCAAATTAAACGTTTTGCCGTTTCTGTTGTTCTTATAAGCGTAATATCACTTCTTATCGGTGCAGTCATAGTTATACTTATCACGGCCCAGGTTAGGAGACGTCTAAACGGCGTTTACAATGACCTTTCTTCGCTTGCTACGGATGTAGAGCATCTAAGCAGAGAAATGGCAGCCAGCTCTAACTATACTCCAACCACAGACAAACTTACCTCTGATGATATGGATTTATATACATCAGGCTCAAAAAACGGTCATCATCTGAACCATGATTCCATTGAAGCACTTGGTGACAAAATAAATCTGATGCATACGGAAATGACTCATTACATTTCCTATGTTCACGAGCAGGCTTATACAGACTCTATGACCGGAGTCGGCAACAAAACGGCATACCTTGATATGGTGAAAAATCTAAATAAAAAAATTGAGAGTGGAAATGCTTCCTTCGCAACCGTAGTTTTTGACGTAAATGGTCTTAAAACCGTTAATGATAATCTCGGTCACGAATATGGCGATATGATTATCTGTGATACTGCTCTTATTATAAAGAGGATATTTGACTCTGCACACATCTTCAGAATCGGCGGTGACGAATTTATCGCCATAATGGAAGGTCGCTATACCGACAAATATATGCTTGAATTATTTAAGCAGCTTGATAAAGAGCTTGCTTCTTTCAATGCAAATGAAAAAAACTACGAGATGACTCTTTCGTTTTCAAGAGGCGCCTCCGTATATCGTTCCGGCGAAGATGCCGACTATCAGACAGTTTTTAAGCGTGCGGACGAAGCAATGTATGCAAATAAAGGTCAGTATTACAGGCAGTTTGGAGACAGAAGAAAAAGATAATCGTCCCCGTTGCACATTTTATTTAATCAATCCATTTAGGTAGTCTGCCACTTCATCTATACCATCTATGGCTTTGGTATCAAGCTTTTTGTTCTTTTTTCCGTAATCCATCTGTTCGGCAACAACCGTACTGTCGATAAGTGCCCAGTCTGATTTACGTATAACATACAGATATACACGCTGTTCATATGCTTCCCCTGCGTATTTTCCCGTGCCTGCATCTACCCATTTACCATTATTTCTTACATCGGTCGAGTAGGCAACCACAACATTTGCTTTTTCAGGCTCCTTTGTTCCGCGGTTATATTTTTTCCCCGGTGCAGCAAAGCTCTTGGTATCCATATTATAAAAAACAAAATACGGGTCATCGGGCATAGGCACATCTTCTTCCGTAAAATCGTCCTTCACGTAAGGTTCTATAACCGCTTTTATGTGAAGCGAAACATAATATCTTGGAAATGCCACGACAAATGTGGAAAGTCCGCCGATAAAAAATAAAACAATAAAAAATATTGCAAGCGGATGTAATTTGTAATCCGGTGTATTTTTCTTATATCTGCGCCATTTTACTATACCTTTTATGCTTATAGTAAGTACCAATATCAGTATAATAACCAATATTGCTGTTCCTCCGGGATTAAGAGTATTTCCGGCAATTAACATTATAGACAACACCATTAATATGGTTATTCCCAGCAATAATAAATATGAATATAAAGCAATGGCAAGACTCGGTTTTTTCATGGATATTCTCCTTTATTATAAGATAAATTACATCAGATAAATTACTGCCTGTCTAAATCGGCATCATACTCATATGTTCTGCCGTTTGCAAAGGTTGTTTTAATATGAAGTGTCAAAACGGCACCATCATATTCGTATGTTCCTTCGCAGGAAGATATTCCAAGCTGATTATCAGACGGAATACTTACATCAAAGGAGTTTCCGTTTTCGACAAGTTCAAATGAATAGCTTTCCTGATATGTACCCTGAACAAACGAATATGTTCCTGTGCCATCTGCATTAATATCTACGGTAAGTGCTATATCATTTCCTCCGCCGACAGGCTTGCCTGTTCCCGACCAGCTTCCTGCAAGCTGCTCAAATATTGATACATCCGTATCCTCAGTCGTTACATTTTCTTCGGTTGAGAAATCATTTTCTGTATCATTAACTTCAGTTTTTCTAATCTCCCCCGCCTTTGCAAACTTACCATTTACATCAAGATACAGCTCATTAATATCCGCTCCGTCAAGCTTATACATGATGGATATACCCTGCTGGGTATCACTCGGGCTAAAGCCTGTTGCGTCACTATACACGATGCCCTGATAATTGTAACCGAAAATATCAAGTTTCTTTCCCGAAATATCACATAATGTAATTTCTTTGATTGTATCATCCGTTATATCACTCGTCGATATATCCTTATCCGTCGCAAATAACGTAATCAGTACATAATCCGGACTGCTACTTTTTATATTTGATTCATCTATCTGCCTGCAAAGTCCCTCTATCGGCCATTCGCCTCCGGTCATAATTTTCATATAATTAAACTCCAGCCTGTAACCCTGCCAATCTATATATTTATCGAGCTTATCAATACTAAATGCTTCCGTAGTAGCTTCCGTAGCTGCGGTCGTTTTTTCATCACTTCCGTTAAAGATATTACCTGTATCTTTATCGTCCTTATCGCTGCCACACGCAAAAAGGCTCATGCAGACAGCCATTATAATAATTACTGCACCAAGTTTTTTCCTCATAACAAAGCCTCCGTTTTATATTATTTTTTGTTTTTAATTATTTTTTCCGAAATAGTATTCCGGCTTGTTTTTTATGTATTGTTCCATGCGTATATTGTGTATGATAATGAGTATCGTTAAAATAATAACCGTAGCAATCACTAATCCAAGCAACCCCTGCGCCCCTCCGAACGTCCGGCTCATATCACGCTCATACATTTCTCTTGCCCAGTCAGGATTTGATTTCATATGTAAAATCTGTTTGGAATATGTTCCGGAATAAGTTCCTGAAAAACCATCTGATAGCCCTCTTTTTTTTAATGTATGTAGAAGTATATCAAAAAACGTACAAAAAAAGGTGGTCTTTCAGACCACCTTTAAAATGGATACATCTTTTTTTCCTCTGCTGCTTCAAATACTCTGTCCGTATTGGCAAGTATCAAAGCCACATCACCGACGGTTAAATCTCCCGGACGGTTTACTCCCTTTAATATTCCGTTTTCTTCTGCAAAACTCACGGCTACTCTGATTCCCGGATAAACCCCGTTATCATCCTTTAAGCTTGACCAATCTGCAACGATAGAAGGGTCATGCACCTTTATCGCAGCATACACCATAACATCTCTATCGATAGTCTGCTTGTCATCCCAGCCCCATGGCAGAAAATACTCATCGCTTTCCTGTGGCATATCCGTATTTATTCCATAGACATAATCATGGTCAAGACCATAAAGCTCTATCATTATTTCACGAAGAAGTCCTATGGTTGCTATATCATCTGCCTCGTCAAATATTTCGGTATTATATTTTTCCCTCATATAAGCTATACCGTCTGCTATCCGTTCCTCATCAGAAAGATATGCCGGTATTGCATCATCCGAAAACGGTGAATATGTTATCTTCTGATATAGCTTAATTGTGGCAAATGTCATCAGACTACATGCTGCTATGATTGCCAGAAAAATTGAAGCGATTCGTAAGCCCTGCGATTTCGGATTGGCTTTTTTTAGTGCTTTTTTTACATCATCCACATCCGAAAAACGTTCCTTTGGCGAAAAGCCTGTACATTTTTTTATTATTTTTGCAAGCGGACGATAAACTCTTATATTTTTATTATCACGTGTACTTCCCGTAAGTAAAAATCGTAAAAGTATTCCAAGCGAATATATATCTGTCCTCGCATCCGTCTGTGAAAAGCCATACTGCTCAGGGGGTGCATAAGCAAGCGTGCCAAAAAACACAGTATCCGTTTCGTTTTCTTCCTGATATATCCTTGCTATATCAAAATCAATCAATGCTATACTTTTATCAGGTCTTACAATTATATTTTGCGGCTTTATATCTCTATGTATAATAGGATGTTCCCTGTGATGAAGATGTCCGAGTATTTCACAAAGTCTTATACATATATCCGTTATCTCTTTTTTTGTTAGTTCATTTTCTTTTGCATAGATATCAAGCGGTGTACCCTCTATATATTCGCGTACAGTTACAAGGAAATCATCATTTTCAAAATTATCTATATATTGGGGTAAGCTTGGATGAGGAGTGTCTTCTATTATGCTCTTATTCGGACTTAATGAAATATTTTTTTTGTCATAGCATTTTGCGATATACTTTTTATCCGACTTATCCTGTACAACAAAGGTGCTGATTCCGTTTCTGTCGGACAAGCATTCCATAAGTGTATAATTATCCAAAAAGGCATTTGGATAAAGACTCATATCATAAGATTTCATGAGATTATCAAAATAATTTATATCCATAGTTTCATTTTTTTCCATAATTTTTCCTCTTAAATACTCTTACCTAAAATTGGCAGCCCATTTTCATATAAAAACGTCTGAACCTCATCCAAAGATTTTTTAGTGTGAAGATAATATGCTATAACAGCATCTCTTTTTACCTTTGGATGAAGCGGCGCCATACGTGCTATCTTAAGAAGCTGTTGAGTTTCATCAGAAGATAATTCAAAGGCAAAGGCAAATTGTAATACCGTATCCCTTGAAGGATTTCTTCCTCCCGAAAATAGACGATGTCCGTAAGATATGTCTATATTAGCTTTTTTTATGATTCTTTCAGGCTTTTCTTTTTTTAATTCGCACAGTAAGGTTATATATTCCGAAAATGCAGGCAGCTTTATATCCATATTTTCCGAGATATAATTTTCAATATTTGGTGCTTGAAAAAGCTTTGACCATAGTTCAATCGTTGATTTGTTTTTGTCCCGACTGACCATAACATATCTCCTCTTTTTATAATAGTTCATATAATAAAATAAAAAAAATATAATGTCAAATTAAAAAGCATATTATTTTATGGCTAAAAGAAACATTCCCAAAATGCACAAATAATTCCTGATTATATTACAAGCTCAGCATATAATTATTTAAAACAATCTGATAATATAACCCACATTCAAAATTAATTCTGAGTTTAAGTGTCTTAAAAGACATACATATATGATAAATAGAGGAAAACGATGATTTACTTTTTCTGTTTTGTAATATCGATGATACTGTTTTTTTGGATTACGACCTACGCTAAGTTTGTTGATATCAATATGATTATGTTGGTTATCGTTATCGCAGTTGGAAATGGTGGTTTTTTTGCTCTTGCAAATGCGCACAATCTGTATGAAGCAATTCTTGCGAACTCTATTTGCTATGTTATCGGAATCTTTGCACCGGCTATAGTTTTCCATATAGTTTGCAGCATCTGTAAGATTCATTTGCCTAAATGGATATCCTTATTATCATATGCCGTTCAGATGGTTTTATATCTAACCGTTTTTACCGTTGGAAAAAGTACAATTTTCTACAAATCCGTTTATTATCATGCCGGCACTCCGGCATATCTTACCAAAACCTACGGACCTATGCATACGATATATCTGATTTGTATGATTTTTTACACTTTAATGAGCATGATTGTGGGACTCATTTCACTTGAACGAAAGACCATTGTAAGCAGAAGTAATGTGACCATTATCATATTTCTTAACCTGCTTGCTGTTGGTATCTACATTGTCGAAAGACTTACACATTTTAAGATAAAGCTGATGCCTGTAACTTATGTAGCATCACTTTTTATACTTATGGTACCGCTGCTAAAAATCTACATATTTTCCGTTTATAATAAAGGGAAATATCTCTATTTCCTCATTGCTGGAAAACCGACTTCAAAAAGATCTTCTTGACAAGGTTGATGTATTAAGTCCCTCTCATGTCAGGATGCTTTGCTATATCATCAAACTTATGGAAAAGAAGAAAAAAGAGCAATCCTTCGATTGCTCCGTATATATTCATATCAGCCCTGAAGCAGAGAGAGCACACCCTGCGTACTTTGGTTTATCTGTGAAAGCATTGCCTGTGCTGCCTGCTCGAGAATTCCATCCTTTGTATATTTTGACATTTCAGTTGCCATATCAGTATCACGTATAGAGGATTCTGCCTGAGTAAGATTTTCACTGTAATTTTCAAGATTATTTATGGTATGCTCTATACGATTTTGAACTGCGCCGTATGCCGACCTTACCTCGGAAACCATTTTTGTCGCAGCATCTATCTTTGCCAAAGCATCAACCGCATTGACATGGTCATGAACATCTATAATATTTGTAAATAATGACCAGCTTGATATAGCATATCTCGGAATTTCCATATCCTCACCGGCATTTGCACCTACCTGAAGATAAATTGAATCATCTGTTACTTCATCTTCACTGCCCTCCTGCTCTTTTGCAAAAGCCTTATCTATCCTTCGTGCATGCCACTCACATTCTGATACATCATATTGACCACTCTTCGTCTGAAAAAGCTTTATATCTGTCCTTGTGCTGGTAGGATTAGAAGCTGCACCCTCTATCCAGTGTTGGTTACTGAAAACAGGCTTTCCGTTAAACTTTGTTTTTTCTATTATTTCGTCTATCTGTGAGGCTATCTCATCTATCTCCGTCTGAATCGCTGCTCGGTCATCACTTGCATTTACATCATTTGCCGCCTTTACCGCAAGTTCACGTACTCGTCCAAGTATATTATGTATGGATTGCATCGCACCATCTGCCGTCTGGACAAAGCTTATGCCGTCCTCTGCATTTTTAACGGATTGATTAAGTCCTCTTATCTGATTTCTCATTTTTTCTGAAATCGAAAGACCCGCCGCATCATCGGCAGCTCTGTTTACCTGAAAACCGGAAGAAAGCTTCTCCATTGATTTTGCTTTACTCTTTGAATTGATATTTAACTTATTGTTATTGTTTATTGCACTGATATTATGTGTTATAACCATTTCTTTTCCTCCGATTTAAGAATTACATATTCTATATCGGATTAACGTATGGTTTATTTAACCATATCTTTGGACATCATTTTTTTATCTATTTCATACCTTCGTCTTACTCGATTTCATATGATTTCCAACGATTTCGGAAACGTCAGATATGGTTGTAAAGGTACTTCCCTCGACAGAATTTATAATAAGCTTTAAGTCGTGTATTTCTGCACGCGTTACGACACAGTAAAGGATATCCTTTGTATCCTTGCTGACAAGACCTTCTCCCTTAAGGAAGGTAACGGTACGACCAAGGCCGTCATATATTTTTTTCGCAAGCGCCTTGCCGTCTGCCGTGATAATCATTACGGATTTGGTGTTATCCCAGCCCATTTCAACTATATCAATAACCTTTGAGGTTATAAAATACATAAGAAGCGAATACATTCCCCTGTCAAGACCAAAAACTGCTCCTGCCACCGAATATATGATTACATTAAATAAAAGTATCAGTGTCCCGACCGAAACAGAAAATTTCTTGCTTAATACAAGTGCGACTATCTCAGTTCCGTCCAGTATTCCACCCCCTCTAAGTACAAGTCCCACGCCGATACCAAGAAACACTCCGCCAAATGTAACAGCAAGTATATTGTCCTCAGTTGCATTTTGAAGCGGCTCAAACACCGCCGTCATAACGGAAAATATGACAAGTGCCGCCACACACTTTAATATAAACTGCTTTCCGATTTTTTTGATGCCATATATGATAAACGGTAGATTTATTATTATAACAAGGATACCAAGCTTTATAGGCACGCCTGCCTTATCATTTAAAATATGCGTGACAATCATACTTATACCGGTTACTCCTCCGTCAAATATATTGTTCGGAGCAAGGAATTCTTCAAGTGCAAATGCCGCAATGACTGCACCAGCGATTATCATTATCCAAGATAAAATTTCGTCTTTTTTCTTCATACTTCTCTCTCCCATACATACTACAACACCTTTTCCATCCCTATTTTCTGCGGCTTAAGACCCATCGCCTCATAAAACTTCATAGCAGTCGGGTTACAGGACCAGACATTTAAGGTTACGTTGTAGCAACCGCTCTTTCTTGCATAATCAATGACATAATCATAAAGGGCAGTTCCCACATGCTTACCTCTTGCTGCCTCATCCACACATATATCGTCAATGTAAAGAGTCTTAATATCCGTAAGAACATTATCATCCTTAATATGCTTATGTATGCAAAATGCATGACCTAAAGCTATGTCATTTTCATCCACACATACGAAAACAGGAGTTTCATCCTGTGTAAGTATCTTCTCCAATTCTTCACTGCTATACTTGGTTGCCGGTCCTTTAAAAAGGTCCGGTCTGCCGTTATGATGAACCATATCCACCTGAACAAGCAACTCAAGTATTCTTTTTATATCTTTATTAGTAGCTCGCCTAACGTTACACATGGGTATCTCCTTATCCTCATTATTTAAATTTATTTTTTCTTATGCACATTTCTTATGGTCTTTTTCTTACTACCACTATCTCTTGATTTACCTTTATCTATTGGTTTACCATTATCTCTCGGCCTACCCTTATTTATTGATTTACCATTATCTCTTGGTCTAACCTTATCTATTGATTTACCTTTATCTTTCGGTTTGCCCTTCGCAAAATCCCCCATCTTCCTCGGGCGTATCAGGCACTTTTCGTCAAATCCAATCAAATCTACTCTGCCCGCCTTTAGAAGTGCTTCTTTGACAAGCTCGTAGTTATCCGGATTGCGATACTGTATAAGGGCTCGCTGCATCGCTTTTTCGTGTGGATTCTTTGGCACATAAACCTTCTTCATGTCACGCGGGTCAACTCCCGTATAGTACATAACAGTCGAGATAGTTGATGGTGTCGGATAAAAGTCCTGCACCTGCTCCGGCATATATCCGATATCCCTTACGTGTTCAGCAAGCTCGACTGCCGCCTTAAGGTCTGAGCCCGGATGTGAGGACATAAGATATGGAACGAGATACTGCTTTTTTCCGAGCTTTTCATTTATCCTTTTATATTTTTTTGCAAATGCTTCATAGACCGAGTTTTCCGGTTTACCCATCTTGGAAAGAACTGCATCTGAGACGTGCTCCGGTGCAACCTTTAGCTGTCCGCTCACATGATACTCACACAGTTCCCGGAAAAATGTATCATCCTTATCATAAAGTATATAGTCAAACCTTATACCCGACCTCACAAAAACCTTTTTAACCTTTGGCAAAGCTCGAAGCTTTCTTAAAAGTAAAAGATAATCCTTATGATTAATAATCAGGTTCTTACAAGGCTTTGGGAAAAGGCACTGCTTATCTGAACAAACTCCATATTTTTCCTGCTTTTCGCACGCCTTATGATAAAAGTTTGCCGTAGGTCCGCCGACATCATGTATATATCCTTTAAAATCCTTATCCTCGGTTATAAGCTTCGCTTCCTTTAGCAGTGATTCGTGGCTTCTGGTCTGTATGATACGCCCCTGATGAAATGTAAGTGCACAGAAGCTGCAACCACCGTAACAGCCACGATTACTTATAAGACTGAACTTTACTTCCTCTATCGCAGGCACCCCGCCCGCCTCTTCATAAGACGGATGATAGGCTCTCATATATGGAAGGTCGTAAACATCATCCATTTCCTGAATCGTAAGCGGTTTGGAGGGCGGATTTTGAACTATGTACTGCTTATTGGCATAAGGCTCAACCAGACATTTAGCAAAAAATGGGTCGGTATTTTTATATTGCGTATAAAAGCTTTTTGCATATAAAAGCTTATCCTCCTTTAACTCCTCATAAGAAGGAAGCATGATATAATCGACCACACTGCTTATATCTTTTGTCTTATAAACCGTCCCTCTTACAAATGTAATGTCCGACACCGCAAGCCCGCTGTTAAGTGCATCGGCAAGCTCTATCACAGAATGCTCGCCCATACCATACATAAGTATATCCGCACCCGAATCCATAAGTATGGAACGCTTAAGCTTATCCGACCAGTAATCATAATGTGCAAGTCTTCTAAGACTTGCCTCAATCCCACCTATAAGAATCGGCGTATTTTTATATGTATGTCTTATCAGGTTTGAGTATACTATCGTCGCATAATCAGGTCTTTTTCCGATTACCCCTCCCGGTGTGTAGCTGTCCTTATCTCTACGCTTTTTTGATACGGTGTAATGATTAACCATCGAGTCCATATTTCCTGCCGACACAAGAAAGGCAAGTCTCGGCTCCCCAAGTATGGTTATACTGCTGTCATCCTTCCAATCCGGTTGGGCTATGATTCCCACGCTATAGCCGTGTGCCACAAGAAGCCTTGTTATAATCGCAACAGCAAAAGAAGGGTGATCCACGTATGCATCACCCGAAATATATATAAAGTCAAATTGGTTTATACCAAGTGCCTTCATCTCATCTTTTGTTGTAGGTAAAAATCCTGACATTATGTCTTCTCCGATAGTTTCTACTTCTCACCTTCGCCATCCACCACAAGCGTAGCCGAGCCAAATGCCTTAAGCGGCTTACCATTTTCATCAAATTCAGTCGTATATCTTACGTGAAACGGCACTCTGCCAACAGTAAGTGGTATAATTCCCTCGATAGTTCCTATGCCCTCATCTATCTTCTTCATCCAATCCCTGTACATATCTGCTGTTTCAGGTGGGAAGATGCCTGCCTCAATAGCTGTTTCAGGATAATTTTTAACAAGCGGCGGAAGTCCGAGGTCTCTCATACATCTAAAGCATGGGCGCATCTCCTTGGAAGAAATATCATATTCCCATGCATAAACATTTGCCTGCTCACTTGCAAATCTGAACCTTCTCTCACTGTCATAAAGCTCTCTATACATATTCTTTTCTTTGGTAATATTTTGTACCATCGCATAGAAAATGTACTGGTCTTCTGTCTCTCCTATCATACGCACAAAGCTCTTTACGCATATAGTATCATCCCCGCAGCAATCACTGTAAAGATGTCTCCACGTCTCGCAGGTTTCTTCATCGTGAGATGCGATTGCCCTCTCAAGCGTCTTAATAAATATCTTTTTATTATCCTCGTCATAGCACATCCATGGGTCTGTCCCCAATATATCTGCCTCAGTCTGATTCATACCAACTTCCTTGATATACTTCTCATTTATCCTTAAAATCTCAGCCTTTCCATCTTTGTTATATGTAAATATGGCAGCGCCACCCACATAATTATTGAAAATAAGAGTTTCAAGCGATTCCGGATCCCAGAACTTTCCGGCATTCATCGTACTGATAAGGTCCATAGCCGGACCAACCGGCTCATGGTCTGTCTCCTTTAGCTTTTCCAAAAAGTCTTCTTGACTTATCGGCTTTGAATAAAGATATCCCTGTATATACTTACAGCCTATACTTTTCATATAGTCCGCCTGCTCGATAGTCTCAACGCCCTCAGCTATAACAGGTGTATTGAGCCATTTTGTCATCTGTACAATCGAGCTTATAATCGTACCGCCTCTTCCTCCGATATCGCCGCTTAAAAAACGCATATCAAGCTTTATAATATCAACCGGCAAATCCTTAAGCACATTTAAAGAAGAATAACCGCTGCCAAAATCATCCATCTCGACTGTATAACCAAGCTCATGCAGTCTGTCAAGCACACTTAAAATAAGCTCCATACCCCCAATAGCTGACGACTCCGTAATCTCTACACGCAGATACTTGACCGGCACATCATACTTTGTCCTGATTTTTTCTATCTCATCAACATAATTATTATTGTAAATATCATATCTCGACATATTAAAGGAAATAGGAACCGGATGCCTGTCTTCATTAAGACACTTTCTCTGAAGCTTACAGACCTGCTCAAACACATATAAATCCGCCCTGTAGATAAGGTTATTATTTTCAAGCACAGGTATAAATTCCGATGGGTACTGCGTACCATACTCCGGATGTCTCCATCTCATAAGTGCCTCCGCACCAACCATCCTGCCTGAAGCATGATTAATCTTCGGCTGATAAACCACATATATGTGATTATCTGCAAGTGCTTCCTCAAAGCTGTCAAGAAGCTCTTTCTCACTCATTCTCTTTTCCATAAGCAATCTCTCCCTTTTCAATAATTACAATATATAAGAACCTGTATATCAAACTGTCAAAGTTTCTTTATCTGTAGCATATTTTCACGTACAAAAACTAATATTATCATAACATAAAAGCAGATTATTTACTACTAAAACGTGGTAAATAATCTGCCTTTTCTTTTTTGCAAATGTGATTATTATATTTTTTGTGAATATATATATCAGACAGTATTTTACTGCTTCATAGTCTGTATCAGTCATCAGCAAATATCCCCTCAAGCTGCATCTGCGTTATTTATTATGCTTCTTTTTATAATCCATTTCTATATCTTCCAGAAAATTTCCATCATCAAATGCCTGTGTCATCGTAGCAGAGTTATGACTCATACGTGCACTTGATATAAGATTAGACATAACATTATAGTTAAGTCTGGTTCCTGTAGAGTCACTTTCATATCTCACGGCACGATTCTTTGCGATTCCAAATTGGTTTGCTACTGAAATCGCATCTATATTGGCACCCATAAAGATAAACTCCCAACCAAGCTTTTTCTTCTTTTTTTCAACCATCTTTTTAATCTTGTCATAAGTATATTTTTTGCTGGCATTTTCCATACCGTCAGTCGTTATGATAAATAAGGTCTTTTCCGGAACAATATCCGAATCTGCTTCCTTATGGATATGACCGATATGATGAATCGCACCGCCAACCGCATCCAAAAGTGCAGTACAACCCCTTACATAGTACTCTTTTCGAGTGAGAGGCTTTACCTCTCCTATCGGTTTTCTGTCGTGTATAACCTCTATCTTGTCATCAAATAAAACCGTAGATATTATAACCTCGCCTTCACCTGTCTTTTGCTTTTCCAGCATAGAATTGTAACCGCCTATGGTATCTGCCTCAAGTCCGCTCATCGAACCGCTTCTGTCTAAGATAAATACAACCTCTGTTAAACCTTTCTTCATAATACTTACCTCCTTAATTCACTTTGTATTTCAGCAACAGACAACCGGTTTTTCCTGTCACAGCTTTGTTATATTCCTGTTACGAGATAAGTATATAAAATTTTTAAATGAAAATGGTCGCTTCATATGCGACTTTTAAAAATAACAGTAGCTGCGGATATTTTTCAAAAAGCAGAGACATATCGTACCGCTTAACCTTACCGTCCTGAAATGTAAGCTCTAGCTCTGTTCCGTTTTTAAATTCTAATTCTAACGCTTTATGAAACATATTAATCTCCCAGAAGCTGCTGCTCATGTTTAAACAAGGCCATATTAATCGTATATATATCGTAGACCTCCTGCTCGATAAAATACTCTACGATAAGATCAAACATACTGCTCGGTGAAAGAGCATACCCCGCCCTACTAAGAAAATCCTTAGTCTCATCAAGATTAAGCCGCAGCGCAAGTGCAAATGCCAAAGCAGTAATCTTCTTAGGCTGATAAGCTGAATTACTCCTTATTTTTGAGAAAAGCTTTCTGTCAACATTGGCCCTTTTATAGACCTCAATATCCGTATATCCTCTCTCATCAATCAATTGAAACAAGCTTTCCTGCCATGTATCCTTAATGTGCGCCACCTTGTCATCCAAAGACATATGTACAGCCTTGTCCTCCTGTGGTAGTACACTTTCCGACATAGAAGCCGAACGACTTGCATATATAGGGAAAGCACCCTGAGAAGAAGCTTTCGCTCTTGATGCAGCTCCAAAGTATCGCGAATCAGGTCTGTAAGGCAAATCCCCCAACAGAGTTCTTGTCTCGCCCTCCGTTTCATACTCCTCATAGACCTTTTTAGTCACGTAGTTATCATCGATATATGCCTCTACACCTGCAAAAATCTTATCAGACAAAACAAAAGACTTTTCATCAAATACGACGAGCGTAATCTCCATATCCGAATCAATCAAAAATTCACTAAAAACATTTATAGCTATCCTGAGTGCATCCTCCTTGGGAAAGCCATAGATACCGGTTGCTATAAGTGGAAATGCTATACTCTCACAACCAAGCTCTTTAGCCAGATTAAGACTATTTATATAGCAGTTTTTTACAGTCTCATGCTCACCGGCATCGCCGCCCTTCCACTCGGGACCTACTGTGTGAATTATGTACTTTGCGGAAAGCTTAAATGCCGGTGTTGACACAGCACATCCCGGCTCTATATCACCTATCTTTTTTCTTTCCTTTAAAAGCTTTCTTGCTCCTGCTGCCTTATAAATAGCCGAATCAACACCACTCGCATAGGTAGGCTTGGGGTTGGCAGTATTGACAATCGCATCCGCCGAAACGTTTATAATATTATTTCTTATAATCTTAAATGCCATAACAACACCTCCCCTTCATATATAGCAAACCCGGCAATCAATATGCAATAAGACTCAGTGGGACCTACTAACCGCTGCCTCCCTGCATACCATAACAACATCTCTATGTATAAGTTTTCTTGGTTCAAAATGAATAATATTATATACAAGCTGCATAACAAGTCCGGCACCTAAAGTACTTATAAGTGTTCCGATACCAACCGGTCCACCCAGCAGCCAGCCCAGCAAAAGCACCACAGCCCAGAGTATAATCTCAACTATCCCTATCGGAAGCTTTTTCATCCTCTTCCCAATGCCTACAAGCAGCGCATCCCTCGGTCCACAACAATGTCCGACACTCATATAAATACACATTCCTATAGCCATAAATACAAAGCCAATGAGCATACAAACTATGCCAATCCATACATTTTCATTTTCAGAAAATGGATTTAAATCATTACAAAGCTGCACCATATTTCCGGTCAAAAGTGCATCAATAATAGTTCCAAAACCAATTCTCTCCTTAAGTAAAATATCTATAAACAAAATCAAAATTGCCATAAACATCATAGACACACCATAATTAAGCGGCGTATGCTTTGCAATCCCCATTCCCAGGCAATCCCAGGGTGCAAGTCCGATATTGGCATATATCGTCAGATGTACTCCCACTGAAAACACTGCAAGTCCAAGGATAATCTGTAAAAATTCTTTTATAGTTTTTGCTAAAAATCCGGTATTCATAACCATAACCTTCCTATCGCATCTTAACATATGATAAAGAGCATAATCATATCACATTATGCTATATTTTAATTGACAGGCAGGTAATTGTAAATATAATTTAAAATATAATGTTTATGAAGTACGATAAAATATAAAAATTTTGATGTATGATATAGTACGAAAATTGTGAAGTATGATAAAGTATTGTTTTTATGAGAAAAAATAAAAGGTGACATGATGAAAATATACGAATATGGCAACTCAAATGCAGATACAATTTTAATCCAACCGGTTGATGACCACGACATGGCATATATAGAAAATGAAGTATCTTTGATAAAAGCCTCATCAAATGCTGATTTTAAACTTATCGCCGTAAAAGTTGATAACTGGAATAACGACCTGTCTCCATGGGCGGCACCGGCGGTATTTGGCAATGATGATTTTGGCGGTGAAGCTTGCCGGATGTTTGAAGAAGTCCTAAAGCTTACAGAAGATAAAACCAAAACCTACTACATCGGCGGATATTCTCTCGCTGGATTGTTTGCACTATGGACAGCTTATCAGACCGATGTATTTTCCGGTGTTGTCGCTGCCTCACCTTCTATCTGGTTTTCGGAATTTGTGAACTATATGAAAGATAACGATATTAAGGTCAAAAAAGTATATCTGAGCCTCGGCGATAAAGAAGAAAAGGCGAAAAATCCTACTATGGCAACTGTTGGAGACTGCATACGTGAGGCTTACGCATGGCTAAACGAACAAGGTGTAAACGTAACTCTCGAATGGAATCAAGGCAATCATTTTAAGGATGCGGATGTGAGAACGGCTAAAGGGTTTGTGTGGGTTAAAGGAAAAACTTCTATGTAAAGTTTTTTACATAGAAGTTTTTGAAAATAAAAAACTGTCTGTGTAAACAGTCAAGCGCTTTTACTTAGTTGCTTTCTATTTTCCTTATAAAGCATGCGATAACCACTTTCTTCTCATTCATGCTGTAGACTCCTTCCCGCTTTTCTAAATGCTCTCGCAATTTTCAAGCTGTCTGTTTCTTCATAAATCAATTCATCCTGCCCACCTAAAGTAATGCTTCTAATATACATACTTCTAAGATTATTGGTTCCCTTTACATTCTTCATATGAATATATCTGTTGCTTGGATTGACAGTAGAAAACATAATGCTCTCTTTATCCAGCATCTCCAACGCACGAAGATTATGTGATGTAAAAATCAACTGTCCCTTTGCACTCTTCCTAAATATATCTAAAAGCTCACCCAACATATACTCAAAAATACCCGAATCAAGCTCATCAATAACCAGACATATGGACGGATTTCCAAATGCTTGAATAAGAGCATTAAGTATAGAAATAATCTTTATTATCCCATCCGATTCCATACGGATAGGAATCGGTTTCTTATCTTTACGCACCGACATAAGCTCAACTTTCCAGCCGTCTTCGCCGGAATCCATAGCCTGCTTTCCATAATCCTTGATTTCAATTTTCATTTTGGGGATAATCGTATACAAAACTGTATTTATTTGATCTACAATCTCAATAAGAAGATTTTTACGCTCGGCATCAAGTACTGCCGGAGCTGTTAGAGGAATAACAAAATCACCCTTCATTCCCATTTTTTCCTTTTCAACACGAAAAGCCATAGGAAGAAGAAAATTTGCTGAAATCATACCTGAATGTGAGCTTTTAATCACAAATAAATCCTTAAGTGCATAATTAAATAATGCATTTATCACCATAGTATAGTTACTAAATTCATCTGATGTCTCGCTGTTAAAAACCTCTCTGCTGTTTTCACCAAAAATATAAGAACAATTACTCTTTTCTGCCATCTTTCTGGCTACAATCAAATCAGTTCTCTTCTCCCTATCCCTGCCAATTAATTCATCAAGTCTCTTTTGAGGTTTAAAAATAACATCAGGTTCAGACCTTTTATAATCCATAAAAATATTCTTATTTGTTCTGTTTCCGTCCTGATTAACGGAACAATTCAAAAACTCTCTTTCTATAACGGCACCATTTTCCACTTTAGAGAAAGTTATAGTATACCCAACTTCATACAGAACTTCATCCCCGTAAATTTTAAACTCCGCATTAATTCCGGCATTATCAGAATCGGTATCAATATAATCAATAATATCAGAATCCAATTCCATACCAATCATAATATGCTGCAAAAAATAAAGCGCATCAACTATTGCTGTTTTACCTGAACCATTTTATCCATAAATACATAAAATCTCTCATAATCAACCTCCAAATGTTTATGATTAAATAATGATATAGTAGCATAAGGAACGGGAAAAACAATTATAATTTTAAATTCGATATTTTTTATTTCGTTTTTTGATTTATATGCATTAAAATGTCTTACTTAAACTGTATTATTATATATTCTCTCTCTTTAATTCTTCAGCAATTATCTTTAAAGGTTTATTATTTATTTTAGACTGCTCATTGTACTTAATATGGGCATATAAAGTGTTTGCTCTTATTTCTGCCGCATCCTGAATTTCTTTCGGTGATAATGAATTAATTTTATTTACCATATCAATATAATACGCAAAGTTACGTCTATCAATAAAACGCATAAAATAAGACTTTAATATAATTATATTTTCATAATTATCATTTAACCACTTAATCTCATTTTTAATATTTTCATTATTTAAATCAATAAAATAATTATGCCATTCTGCTGCCTTATCCATAAAATCAAATACACCACTATATTTATTCATGCTTTTCTCCTTATCTGCAATACATTACCCTGCTATAACATAATGCTCCTTTAATTCATTGTACATATTATGTCCAATAATCTCATCATTTTGCAGTCTTCCCACTACAATACCCGGTGCGATACCCTGACTACCGGCAAATTCACAAATAGAATAATCCGAAAAGTCACCTTTTGCTAAAAATTCTTTATAACTATCTCTTGGAATCAGGACATCACCCGCCCAGGTATCAGCATCATTCTCATCCTGTTCCGTAGTTCCATCCGTATTATTAATGTGTCCCAATATAATATGCGCCATTTCGTGAAAGAAGCTAAACCAAAACTTATCCGCATCCCTGCCTCTAGCTGTAAGTCCTACAACTATTTTATTACTATCCGTAAATGTTGCACCCTGTAAAAATGAGCCCTTGAGATGCGGCAAAAATACCAATGCAATCCCATTATCCGCAAGAACTCGTTTTAGCTTTGGACAAAAGACATTCGCTTTCATGTTGGTCATACTTCTGAATTCCTTCAAAGACTTTGTTAAACCTTTAACATTAATCGGTTGAACATTAATGTCCCTCGCCTTAATCTTAGCCTCCTGTGACCAAGCCATAAGTGCCAAATCGCTTTTATTTGTTATCGCCAATCTTCTACACGCTATCTTTGTTATCTGTTCATTTCCAAGCAATGATAGCTGAACGATCTCGAAATATTTTCTTAGATAAAGGACTTTTTCTTTTGCCTCTCTTGTCTTTGGTATCCAACCATACGCCGCCATCTCGCTGTACGGAAATTGTCTGGCTATCTCAATATCCTCATCCATGGAATTCTCAGCCTCAACTCTCGCCAAAGCCTCTCTGTACAAAGCCTCAAGATTATTCCAGAACTTTGCCGGAATACCCAATACTGTTTCCAATCTGATGGAAACATCAGGTGTAAGCTGAACTTCACCATTGACAAGCTTGCTTATATGCTTTGTCGACATATTCATTCTTGCCGCAAATTCCTTCTGGCTCATGCCTCTGTCTGCCAACTGGTCTTTAATTGTTGCTCCGGGTGGTACTGCAATGAAACTTTTACTCCTTACCATAACATTTCCTCCCTTTCATGCTATATACTAATGATAATTAGTTATCTCTAAAATATTCACTATCTGAATATCTTTTCCTTTCTTTTCAAACACCAACCTATATGGTTGTTCTAAGTCCATGGCGTATTGTCCTTTTCTGTTCTGTGATAAAGGATGACATCGACTAATATGATGTTCAATCAGAAACTCTACAGTATCAGCAGCTATTATTTGTCCTATACACTGAAAAATTTTATAAGACATATTTTTACCATATGTTCTATCGGCTATCTTAGCATCTGTACAAACTTTTTCCATTTTCTTATTTGCATATGTAATTTTCAAATTATCACCTCATTTTATTTACCTTAGAGGTAAACTAATAATAGTCTCTTTAGGAATAAATGTCAATATATTTATTTACCTATAAGGTCGTTTTTTAGATTGTCAGTATTGAATTAAGACATTAACGTAGTGTAATTCAAATAAATCAATTTTTTCTAATATATTATTTTATCGGGAAATAAAATAAAGAAATGCTATAAATATAAATATTATATTTATAGCATAAGTTTAGCAATTTTGATAAAATTCGTCAATATATTTATTTTGAGAATAATAAAACTTATAATTATAAGTTTTCCCATCATCCGCAGTTTGTGCAAATTTTGCACAAACTGAATTTTCGTCCAATTCACCATCTTTAAATATATTATTTAGATGTTTTGTGACAACGTTTCTATCTATATCAAATAACTGACCGATTGCCTTCTGGGTCAACCATACATCCTGATTCTGTATACGTACTTATATTCCATCTTCTCCAGCATCCCTGGTGAACACAAGGAAATCTATCGTGCTATTTCTTACTTTTATTTCTTTACCCATAATGACTGTTCCTTTCACGATTATATCAAGCTTTTAATCTGTAATTCTTGCCCACCTTTTAACTATTTCTATCGTTTCCTCACTAAAACCCTGTAAATCATCTATAGTAATTGCATTTTCAATTATAAGAGCTGTTAAATTATCATACATCTGTGAGCGCCTAACATCAGCAACTACTCCCGTATCCTTTTTATCCGATTTTATTCTTTTTTCAATTTCCCAGAATCTATCAGATGCGTTTTTCTTAGAAGTCAAAATTTTAGTCAAGTCCAAATTTGTGTGTAAATTCATCCTTTCAGTTAAAAGTATATACTTAAGCTACAAATGAGTTGTGAAGCTTATGTTGGATAAGCCCTTG
>CADAKQ010000036.1 GCA_902788555.1 uncultured Lachnospiraceae bacterium | reverse complement strand
GAGGGCAATACCTTCTATAAGGATGACAAGGGCGATGTAAGAGCCTATGATAAGGACGGCAAGCTTATAAGAGATGAGTTTAAGTGTGACGGAACCTACACATATTATCTTCAGTTTGACGGAACTGCCATGAAGGACAGACTTACCTATCATCCTGACGGTGAGCATATCATTTATCTTGATTCCGAAGGACAGCCGGTGAAGAGGTGGACGACTTCTGCTTCTTTGATGTATTCGGATACATGTATGTCGATAAGATTACCTGGGACAAGACCGGAACTGTTCTTTACTACGCAAATCCATACGGAGTTATGGAGGTAGGCAAATGGTTCCAGTTCTCGGATACCGTAACATGGGGTGACGGAACCGAATGTGAAGGTATCGCAGGCGGTTACGGCTATGCATCGGAGGACGCAACCCTTATGCGTGACCAGTACACCTATGACTGGGAAGGAAGATTCTGCTATATGCAGGGCAACGGAGTTGCACTTTATTAATAACGGCATAAATTAAAGGCATGATATTTTGGAGCTGCCAATCAAAAAGATATGGCAGCTCCGATTTTTTTATAGTTATATGTTTTCATTTTTTAAAAAAAGTGCTAAAATGAATCTACTTATAGGTGAATAGGTATAAAAATTGTAGGATTTGATTGTTTTTTATGGGGGAGAAACATTTTGAAGCAGGATAAAATAAGAGAAAAAGTAGTTATTGTCTTAGGGGTTTTGACGACAGCCACACTTCTTGCCGGGGTTTTTTGTCTGTTTATCTTAAAAATGAATTTTATTGGAAATGAATATGCTGAAACAGTTGATTATGATGAGGGCTGGAGCTACAGTGATGGCGATGAATGTGATTTGCTGAATCTTGATTTTAATAAAACCGGAGTTATAGAAAAAGATGCTGTTTCGGGGGAAATAGGTGGTAATTCACTTTGCTTTGAAACGTCTAATCTTGTTTTTGATATTTATATGGATGATGAGCTCATATACGATTTTAATCCGGATCTGGGAGGTCTGTACGGAAAATATTATGGTGAATATATTCATACCGTAAAAATTCCATCTTTCAATGGCATTAAGAGCTTAAAGATAGAATATACTGCGTTAAGCACGGAGGGCAGATGGACACAATTTCGTTGTATGAAGGCGGGCAATTCGTGGAGCTACATAAAGGATATAGTTGAAACATATGCTCCGAGATTTGCAATATGCTTTTTGATATTTATGTTTGGATGTGTGCTGGTTGCGTTTGGAATCATATTCGGAAAAACGAGTATGGGATCGATTGAAACGATATCTCTGGGTGTTCTTGCAATGGTTTTAAGTGTATGGACCAATTCCGGAACGAGGATATTTACTCTTATTACGGGCAATTCGGCTGCTGTAAGGGCAGTGGAGCATTTTACACTTGTTCTACTACCTATGCCGGCATTATCGTTTACAGCTTATCTGACAAGAAGCTTCAAAAATGTATTTATATGGACCTCTGCAGCTTTGACATGTATAAATTTTGCGATAAATGTTATTTTGGTTTCCTCAGGTGTAACGGATTATCATGAGATTTTGATATATACCCATGTCAATATACTGATTGGCTTTATTATAGTAATATATCTTATTATAAGTGCTGTTAAAAGAAAGGTATATGAAAGCGGTGGAGTACTGACGATGCTGTCGGCATTTGTCGTTCTTATGATAGGAGGTCTTCTTGATTTTATCAATTACTATATGTCAAATACTATCGATACTGCAAGATTTACAAGAATCGGTTTGTTTATATTTGTAGGAATACTCGGTTTCCATGAAGTGAGGGAATCCATACATGTAAGTGAGAAGAGTCTTGATGCAGACGAGAAAAACCGTCTGGCTCATATAGACGGACTTACCGGTCTTTTTAACCGTTTGGCATTTAGCGAGCGAGAAGCGGAAATTGCTAAAAAGAAAAATGGAATGTGCGTTTTTATAGAATTTGATGTAAATAATCTCAAAAAAGTAAATGACAATTACGGACATACGGAAGGTGATAAACATATAATAGGAGCCGCAAATGCAATAACCCAAAGCTTTGGACAGTATGGAAATATATACCGTGTAGGCGGAGATGAATTTATAGGAATAATCGAAGGCTATGATTGTGAGGATATGGCTAAAGCAGGAGCGGAGGAGCTGATTAAATATTATAATGATTATAATGAGAAAAACAACCCGCCGGTTAAGCTTGAAATAGCTTATGGTATAGCTCTTTATGATTATGATAAAGGAGATCCGGAACAGGCAGAGCGTATAGCTGATGACAGAATGTATGAATGTAAAAAGAGGCTTAAGGAAGCGGCCGGGATTAGCTCATCCGTAAATCAGACTGTACAAAATTAATAACAGAATATGTCAAACAAGAGTGCGCTCCTGATTGTTATTTGAACGGTCAGGAGCTTTTGTTATGACTGATTTCGGGGATATATATTTGACTTTATTTTTCAAATAGTATATATTTGATAAATAGTTAGCTTTAACAAACTTATATAAATCTGATATCCGTTTAACATTTGGAGGGAAAAGTTATTATGTATATAGAAATTAAGGATGCAGTTAAAAAATACGGAGAGGGAGAAAATGAGATTTTTGCAATGAATGGTGTGAATCTTGATATTAAAGAGCATGAGATTTGTGTCATTTTAGGTCCGTCCGGCTCGGGTAAATCAACCCTTTTAAATATGCTCGGAGGTATTGACACACTTACCTCGGGAAGCATAGCTGTAAACGGCAGGGAGATTTCCGGAATGAGTAAAAAGGAGCTTACTGCTTACAGAAGAAGCGACATAGGTTTTATCTTTCAATCATATAATCTGATACAGGATTTAACTGTCAGGGAAAATATTCAGACGGTAGCAGACATTTCCAAAGAGCCGCTTGATATAGATGAGCTGCTTGATGCGCTGTCTCTTACAAAGTATAAAAATCATTTTCCTGCGGAGCTTTCCGGAGGACAGCAGCAAAGGTGTGCCATAGCAAGAGCACTTGTAAAAAATCCTGCCATACTTTTATGCGATGAGCCGACGGGTGCACTTGATTCAAAGTCCTCAAGGGATGTCTTGCGAATGCTTGACAGAGTAAATAACAAATATAAAACTACAGTGATAATAATTACCCACAATGAAGGAATTTCAAAGATGGCAGACAGGGTTATAAGAATCCATGATGGTAAGATAGTTAAAAATATAATGAACGAAGCAAGAACTGCTGTAGAGGAGCTGGAGATTTAAACTATGACACTTAATAAAAGATACATAAGAAATATAAAAAACAATATTTCATTTTATATAAGTATAATTGTGATAACGGCATTGGTTGTATATATGTACGTAGCTATATCGGCAGCATATACAAAGGAAAAGGAATATCTTGACGATAATGTCGTTTTGGTAAACAGAGAGGATGGGCAGTTTACATTATATAAGGATATGCCCGGGGACGAGCTTGAGACCTTTGAAGAAAAATGGAACGTGGACATTGAAAGACAGTATTTTGTGGATGCGAATATAAGTGATAAGGCACAAATCCGGGTTCTTTCTCCGAATGAAAAGGTAAATAAATATGTAGTCAGCAAGGGTGAGGATATAAAGGAAGATAATGAAATACTTGTAAGTGAGCTTTTTGCGAAGGCAAATAATATTAAAATAGGTGATGAGATAACGCTTTATATAAATGACATTAAAAAGACCTTCCGTGTTTCAGGATATGCGATAAGATTTGATTATCTCTTTTGTTTAAAAAATGTAAATGACACATTTAGTATTTCTTCAGAGTTTGGTGTCGGCATTATAAGCAGCGGTAATTACAGAGATTTTGTAAATGGTGCCACAGGAAGTATGGGTAATTCTTATTATTCCATAGTTTACAATGAAGACAATGAAAGAGAAGTAAGAAAAGCGCTTTTTTCTGAGTATGCTACATCCTCCTACATATCTGCGGATATTAATAACAGGATTCAGACACCGAATGATCAGCTCGAGGAGCTCGGTTCCATGGTAGGATTGATCCTTCCTGTTTCAATTCTTCTTGTTGTAATACTTATGGCTGTCATACTTGGCAGAAAGGTAAAAAATGAAAGAAAGATGATAGGTATACTAAATGCACTCGGTATGACAAAATTCGAGCTTGCAAGGCACTATAGCATCTTCGGCCTTATTCCGGGACTTGCCGGCAGTCTTATAGGTACAGTTCTCGGCAATGCAACTACCGGCTATGTCATGGATCTTATGATAGAGGGTAAACTTGAACCGTTTAACATATCATTTAATTCAAGCATAGGAAGTAACCTTATTGCAGTCGGACTTCCGACACTTTGTTATACGGTTGGAGTATTTATAACTGCACTGCTCACCATAAAGGGAAATGCTATCGAGCTTATAAAGGGAAGCGGAAAGTCGGCTGTACATAAGAGGTTCAGACTATCAAAGAGTAAAATGTCCTTTAGGACAAAATATAAAATTCGTGCCGTGCTTGGCAATCCGGGAAGAACTCTTACGCTTTTAGGCGGTCTTGCCATAGGAGGACTTGTGCTTTCCTTTATGCTTGCCTGTGTAGATTCGCTCGAATACTATGTTGATGAGAGTGTTGATGCAATAGGAAGCTTTGAGTATGAATATTATCTTAATACGCTTATACCTGAGGCTGAAGGAGAAAATGTATTTTATGATAATACGGCAGGATTTCTTGCTGCTTCACTTGCGGCTAAGGATAAAAATGATATAGCTACGGTTATGGGCATAGATGATACAACCTATATCAATCTTAAGACAAAAGATGGAAAGGTGCTTGAAACAGAAGACGGTAAATACTACATTTCAAGCATGGCAGCTATGATTTACGGTCTTGATAAGGGAGATATTCTTGTTTTATATGACATTAATTCCCTTGAAGAATATGAAATAGTTGTTGACGATATATTTGAAAACGGCTCACAGAATTTGATAATTACATCAAATGCGACACTGGTTTCCCTCATGAAATTAGATGATACAATCGGAATTAATGATGCTTCTTTTAGTGTATATAACGGAATAATGTCCGACCGTAAGCTTTCGCTTGATGAAAGTATTATTTTAAAAGAGATAATACGTGAGGACATAAAAAAACAGTTGGATGAAAATATACTTAAGAGCATGAAGAGCATGCTCTGGTTCGTGCTGCTTTTGGGTGCGGGAGTTATGGTTATGATTATCTTCCTTATGGTAAATGTACTTTTATCTGAAAGTACGGTAAATATATCAATGCTGAAGGTACTGGGTTATAATGATTCAGAGATAAATTCAATAATTACTCATATATATCATGTAATTGTTGCCATCGGAGCAGTTTTAGGACTTCTTCTCGGTATATGGGCAAATGACTTCAATTTCAGGCAAAGCACATCCGTTTATAACTGTTATGTAAAAAATATCATTACTCCTTCATCTGTTATGATTTATTTTGCCATAGCGCTTGTAAGCTATGCAGTTTCACTTATTCTTCTCGGCGGTAAGGTTAAAAAGGTCAGTATGGTTGAAAGCCTTAAGGACACGAGGACATAAAGCTTTTCAATTCCTGATAAAGACGTGCGATAGGAAGGCCGACTACATTGTTGTAGTCGCCTTCTATTTTTTTGATATATATACCACAAGGTCCCTGAATACCATAAGCGCCGGCCTTATCAAGTGGATCACCGGTAGCTATATATGCTTTAATCTCCTCATCTGTCATAGGATAAAAGGTAACTCTTGTGCCTTCGTAAAAGGTATGGGTAAGTACCTTACCGCAGTTTCCGTATACAAGGGTTACTCCGGTAAATACCTCGTGAGTACGTCCCTGAAGCTTATAAAGCATGTCAAAGGCAGCCTTTTCATCATTTGGCTTACCAAGTATCAGCTTATCTATTGCAACAATGGTGTCGGCACCTATAACGAGGCATTTTTCATCTGAAAGCTTTTCCTGCCTGTTAAAAACCTCCTGTGCCTTTTGATGCGAAAGCTCACAAACCACCTCATGCGGAATTTTCTTTGTGATAATTTCCTTCATTTCGGAGGGTACAATATCAAATACATATCCGGCTCTTTCTAAAAGCTCTTTTCTTCTTGGTGATTTTGAGGCAAGAATTATATGCATGGTGGTTACTCCTTTTTATGAATAATATGTTTAATCATTATAATAGGACGGCGGATAAATTGCAATAAAAGGAAAGACTTAAGAAATATTCGTAGTTTGATTTAGCTTTACAAAGCAGAGTAAAATTCATATAATATTATTATATATGAAATGATTCAGGAGTGTTTTTATGGCTTGGGGATTTAGCTTTTTAAAAGGAGATATAGTCAAGGAAGAAAGCAGACAGATGTATAAGCTTTGTTTAAAGAGGGCGGAAAGCATCGGCAGAGCTTCCTATATACGTAGTGAAGGGCGTATTAACCTTGTTGAAATGTATAAGGATGATATGCTTCATTTTCTTGTCTATATAGCATTTGCAGACGGAAATATAACTCAGGAGGAGCTTGAATATATCAACTCTCTTACATATATGAATTTTGATATAAAGCTGATTAATCAATATGCAGACGGGCTCGAGCTGAAGGGAGAAAAAATACTTGAAAAGCCACCTAAGTCGTTGGAGGCTTTTGTAAGGTCAAATGTAGGACCTGAGACCGGAGAGATTAGCAGTGGTTATTATGATCTGATTATGCTTTATGTAACGACCTTTAATTATATTGGAAATGACCTTATTGCCTGTAATCAGGATATAAAGCAGGGAGAGCTTGAATGTCTTTCTGCTTATATAAATATGCTTCGTACAAATATCGATGTTATAAACGGCAATATAAGAGATGAAAAGCCGACGATAGCATTTAAACCGGGAAGGCGGTTTGAAAAAAAGGAAGAGCCGGAATTTACAGGATATATAAAAGAAACAAATTATAACGTAGCATCAGAAGAAGATAAGAGCCGTGACGGTTCCGAAGAATTTGATGCAAAAGACAAAGTAAAGGACAATCATAGAGATTCAAAACAAAAGAAAGAAAGCTTATCTAAGGATGAGGATTTAGATGTTCCTTCTGATACGCTTGACCTGGCCAAGCTTATGGAAGAGCTTAATAATCTGACAGGCATGCAGAGTGTCAAGAAGGAAGTAAACAATCTTGTAAATCTTCTGAAGGTCTGTGAGCTTAGGAAGAAAAAGGGCCTAAAGGTACCACCTACAACCAATCATCTTGTCTTCCTCGGTAATCCGGGAACAGGTAAGACGACAGTGGCGAGGATTCTCTCCAAGATATATTATAACCTTGGTATTTTATCAAAAGGCCATCTGGTGGAGGTTGACCGCTCCGGACTTGTGGCGGGATATATGGGGCAGACAGGAGAAAAGGTTATGGAGGTTGTAAATAAAGCCAGAGGCGGAGTACTTTTCATAGATGAAGCCTATGCGCTCTCCACCAACAAGCAGGATGGTGATTTCGGACAGGAGGCTATAGATATATTAAACAAGGCGATGGAGGATTACAGAGATGATCTTATAGTTATAGCGGCAGGATATCGTGATGAAATGCAGGATTTTCTTGATGCTAATCCGGGACTCCGTTCGAGATTTAACAGAACTATAGATTTCCCGAATTATTCGGCAAAGGAGCTCGTGGATATAATAACAAACAGAGCAAAGGGACTTGATTACAGCTTTGATGAGGAAGCACTTTCACATATAAGCAAATTATTTGAAAAAACGCTTCTATCTCCGCCGCATAATTTCGGTAATGCACGTTCTGTAAGAAATTACCTCGAGAAAGCCATAAGCAATCAGGCAAATCGTATCATAAGCGCCGGTGATGTGAATGAGGACGAGCTGATGACGATAAAGCTTGCTGACGTAATAGATTTAAAGCTTGAGTGAGGAGCGGCTTTTAACCGGTTGGGATAATCTTAAACTGACCGGATAAAAATCCAGGCATGAAAAGGATAATAAAATGAAAAGATATATAACAGAAAATCTGATTAATTACTTAAATGAAACGCACATCGCATGGCATATGCCGGGACATAAAAGAAAGAGGGTAAGCTCAAAGCCTTCTGAAACAAAAATCTCAAAAGACTGTGTGGATATGGAATTCATGGACAGTACACTTGACATGCTTCATACCTTTGATGTGACAGAGATACCGGGACTCGATGATTTGCATAATCCAAACGGAGTTATAAAAAAATCACAGGAAGAGCTTGCAAAGGTTTATAAAACCTATGCAAGCTATTATCTTATTAATGGCTCAACTTCCGGCATAATGGCGGCTGTGGCAGCATTATGTGAAAGAGATGATAAGATAATTGTCGCAGAAAATTGCCATAAATCCGTACATAACATTATCTCGATTTTAGGTCTTAAAAGCGCATTTGTAAAACCGAAGAGAGATATATATGGAGTTTCGCCGGGCAGCGTGGAAAAATGTTGTATGGAAAATCCGGATGCCAAAGCTGTCATAATTACCAGTCCCACATATGAGGGCTTTGTTTCCGATATAAGAGCCATCAGCGAAATTGTAAAAAAATACGGAATGAAGCTTATAGTAGATGAGGCGCATGGAGCGCATTTGCCTTTTATAAGCCGTCAGACGGATATATTTCCGTTTTCCGCCATACATGAAGGTGCGGATATTGTTATACAGAGTCTTCATAAAACCATGTGCTGTATGACGCAGACAGCAATTATACATGTTATGGACGAAAAAATTGACACAAGGGTTCGAAAATTCCTATCGGTATTTATGAGCTCATCACCATCCTATATAATGCTTTGCGATATGGAAAAAGCTATATTTCTTGCCGATAAAAGGGATTATACGGACTATATATGGCAGCTTGTAAAATTCAGAAAAAACAGCAATGATAGGTTAAATAAATTAAACCTATTGGATAAAATAAATATACCCAACAGTCCTAAAGCATATTATGACATAAGCAGGATTGTGATATGTAGCGGAAAAGCCATGACAGGGCCTCAATTAGAAAGACTGCTGGCAGATGAGTTTAAAATTGTGTGTGAGATGTCGGGCCCCGATTATGTCGTTCTTATATCAACGGCTGCTGATGTTGAAAAGGATTTTGATTATTTATATAATGCGTTGTCAAGGATTGATGATAATTATGATTTTTATGTGAAAAAAATATCAGATATTGAAATTCAAACCAATCAAGTATATACTTTCAATACATTAAATTCGGACAGGGAGCATATAAGCTTCCTGACAGAAAAACTTAATGCTTTGGAAGGGGCGGCTGCAAAGGATAACATATATGTGTATCCTCCGGGAATTTACATAGTAAAAAAGGGAGAGATATATACAAGAGATAAACTGGATAAGCTTATAGATTATGTTAAAATGGGAAAGCAGCTATATGGTGATTTAAATTGAAGGAATTAACTAAGGGTTTTCCGGCAAAAGTAATACTTTTATTTGCATTTCCTCTTATGATGAGCTTTATATTTCAACAGCTCTACAGTATGATTGATGCCAAAATCGTAAGCGGATATGTTGGTACAAATGCTTTTGCGGCTATCGGAGCAACAGCAGTTGTTTCCAATACAATCATAGGTTTCATAAACGGACTTACACAGGGCTTTGCCATACCGATTTCCAATTCCTTTGGGGCGGGAAATTTTGAAAAAATTCACAGGTTCGTGGCTGGCGCGGTTATACTTACTTTTTCGACGGCAATTATTTTGACTGCATTCGGCGAAATATTTATAAAGAAAATACTGGTAGCACTAAATACCACGGATGATATTATGCCTTATGCGATTTCCTATGTGAGAATTATACTCGCAGGTATTATTTTTACAGCTATTTATAATTTTTGTGCCAACACACTTCGTGCGATAGGAGACAGTAAAACACCGCTTTACTGCCTTATCACAGCGGTTGTTTTGAATATTTTTCTGGATCTTCTTTTTGTGAAGGTTTTTTCATGGCAGATAGAAGGAGCGGCTTATGCCACGATAATAGCACAGGCAGTATCAGCCTTTGCATGTTTATTTTATATGATACATAAATACAAGGTAATTCTTCCCAAGAAGAAGGATTGGAGGGTTTCGTACGAAGAGTATGTAAATCTTATAACGACAGGACTTGCGATGGGACTTATGTCCTGTATAGTAAATATCGGAACGGTTATTCTTCAGGGAGCGATAAACGGACTCGGCACTGCCATTACTACGGCACATACTGCCGCAAGGAGACTGTTTGACATACTTACCGTATTTTTATATTCGGTCGGACTTGCGATGACAACCTATACAAGTCAGAATATGGGAGCGGGAGAATACAAAAGAATAAGACAGGGTATATGGCAGGCACATATTATAGTCACTGTAATGACTACAATTCTTGCTTTCGTCTGCTTTATCTTCGGAAGGTCGATAACAGAGTGGATTACGAGTACAGACGCACCGAACATCATAAATCCTGCCGTAATGTATATGAGAATCAGCATTATGTTTTTTTATGTACTGGGACCGCTTTTTGTCATGAGATGCTCTCTTCAGGGGATGGGTCATAAGCTTATGCCGGTTGTATCAAGTATAGCTGAGATGCTAATAAAGATTTTGTCGGTTGTTTTCCTTGTGCCTGCATACGGCTATAAGGGTGTTGCCTTTACTGAACCTATAAGCTGGGTGGTTATGGCGGTCTTACTTTGGATAACGTATTTTGTGATAAGATTTAAGGGTGAAAAGACAGAGTCATAATATTTTTTTAATAAAATAATAAGTAAATTATAGTTAAATTAAAATAAATTCTTTATAATCGCGATTTTTCGTGTTATAATGTAATGTACTTGATTTGATTTTGACGAAAAATATATTATTTTAAGAAAGGATACGAACGAATGAACAAGGGTTTTGATGCATTACTCTCAAAGATAGGAGAATGCAGTGTAAAAAAAGTAGCAGTTGCAAATGCTCAGGATGATGCGGTTCTTGAGGCGGTAAGAGCAGCAAAGGATAAGAATATTGCAGATGCAATATTGGTTGGCGATGAAGATAAAATTAAGGATATAGCAGCTTCAAAAAATATTGATATATCAGATTTTGAAATAATTGATGTTAAGGATATGATTGAAGCAGCAAGAACAGCGGTTAAGATTGTACATGACGGTAAGGCTGATATGTATATGAAGGGTCTTATTGATACCAAGGATTTTCTTAAGAGCGTGCTTGATAAAGAGGTTGGACTTAGAACAGGCAATCCGCTTTCACATGTAGCGGTATTTGAGGTAGAGGGCTATGACAGACTTCTCTTCCTTTCTGATGTAGCATTTATTCCTTATCCGACACTTGAGGATAAGGTGGGTATAATTAAAAATACTGTTGAGGTAGCTAAGGCATGCGGAATTGAATGCCCTAAGGTTGCACCGGTTGCAGCGGTTGAGGTTGTTAATCCTAAGATGCCTGTTACTGTTGAGGCAGCAGAGCTTACAAAGATGAATGAGGAAGGAAAGATTGAGGGCTGTATAGTAGACGGACCGCTTTCACTTGACCTTGCTATTGATCCTGAGGCAGCAAGACATAAGGGTGCTACAGGACGTAAGATAGTTGGTGATGCTGATGTTATCTTATTCCCAGACATACATGCAGGCAATCTTGTATATAAGTGTCTCGTTCATACGGCAAATGTTAAAAACGGCTGTATCTTAACAGGAACAAAAGCTCCGGTTATACTTACCTCACGTTCGGATGAGTTTGAAACTAAGGTAAATTCTATCGCACTTGCAGCCATCGTGGCCGAGGAGCTTAATAAGACAAAGTAATATTTGGTGACACAAGTAAACTAACATAAATAAATATATTATAAAGGAGATAACAATGGGTTATAAATCACTTATAATTAATCCCGGTTCGACTTCAACCAAGATAGGTGTGTTTGAGGATGAGAACCTTTTATTTGAAGAAACACTGAGACATGCAACGGAAGAAATTGCAAAGTATGATTCAATCGTTGCACAAAAGGATTTCCGTAAGGAGGTTATCACTAAGGTTTTGGCTGACAACGATTTCGACATCAAAACTCTTGATGTTGTAGTCGGAAGAGGTGGTTTACTTAAGCCGATACCGGGCGGAACCTATGAGGTAACGGATGAACTTATCAAGGATTTGGTAGAGGCTAAAAGAGGAGAACATGCTTCCAATCTCGGTGGCTTAATTGCAAAGGAAATCGCTGATGAGGTTGGTGTTCCTGCTTACATCGTTGACCCGGTTGTAGTTGATGAGCTTAGTGATGTTGCAAGAATCTCAGGTCATCCTGAGATGCCGAGAACGAGTATCTTCCATGCACTTAACCAGAAGGCGGTTGCAAAAAGATATGCAAAGGAAAAGGGTGTTCCTTATGAGTCACTCAATCTTATAGTTGTTCATATGGGTGGCGGAGTATCGGTAGGCGCACACAAGGATGGCAAGGTTATTGATGTATTTAACGCACTTAACGGTGATGGGGCATTTTCACCGGAAAGAGCAGGAGCTATACCAAACGGAGAGCTTGTAAGACTTTGTTATTCAGGTAAGTATACGGAAAAAGAAATGGTTAAGCAGCTTGTGGGTAAGGCAGGCTACAATGCTTATCTCGGAACTAACGATCAAAGAGATGTTGAGGATCTTGCATTTAACAAGAATGATGCTAAGGCTAAGCTTGTTATGGATGCTTTTATATATCAGGTTGCTAAGGATATGGGTGCACAGGCCACAGTTTTATGCGGTAAGGTCGACCAGGTTATTCTTACAGGCGGTATAGCTTATTCGGATTATGTTGTAGATGAGCTTAAAAAGCGTGCAGGATTTATTGCACCGTTTACTGTATATGCAGGTGAGGATGAATTGCTTGCATTGGCACAGGGTGCTTTAAGAGTATTAAATAAAGAAGAGGAAGCAAAGGTTTATTAAAAAGGGGGAAAGCTAAGATAATGGATAATAATTTTAACAATGGAAATTATGACCCAAATCAAAATCAGTTCAATAGCTTTAATGGGCAGCAGCCACAGCAGGTTGATCCTTCACAACAGTTTGCCCAGCCGGTAAATCAGCCGGATACAGGCTTTACACAGCCTGATGCAGGTAATTTTGCCGAGCCACAGCAGCCGTTTGGCGCACAGCCTGATGCAAATAATTTTGCCGAGCTACAGCAGCCGTTTGGCGCACAGCCTGATGCAAATAATTTTGCCCAGCAGCAGCCGTTTGGCGCACAGCCTGATGCAAATAATTTTGCCCAGCAGCAACCATTTGGCGCACAGCCTGATGCAAATAATTTTGCCCAGCAGCAGCCGTTTGGCGCACAGCCTGATGCAAATAATTTTGCCCAGCCACAACAACCGTTTGGACAGCAGGTTAATCCTGATATGAGCAACCAATTTGCTCAGATTAACCAGCAGAACCAGCAACAGTTTGGTGCACAGCCTAATGCAAATAATTTTGCCGAGCCACAGCAGCCGTTTGGTCAGCCGATAAATAATGCAGTACCGGCAGGAAAATCAAAGAAACAAAAGAAACCAAAAAAGCCGCTTAGTGGCGGAGCTATTGCCGGAATTATAACCGGTGTTGTTGCACTTGTTGCGCTTGTGGTATGTGGAATAATATTTATTCCGAAGATGTTTAAGTCGCCTAAGGATAAGGTTAAGGATGCACTTGAAAAGTCCTTTACTACCGTAGATAAAAATTCGAATGTTGCATCTGATTTGCTTGAAGACGGCGGAGAGCTTAAATATAGTATCAAGATTGATAATATCGCAGGCGAAAGCATACCTATAGAGATTAATACAGATAGTATATATGCTCCAAAGGATAAGCTTGTAAACAGTGATGTCTCTGTTAAGATTTCAGGAGATGATATCCTTACAGTTAAGCTTATCGGAACTGAAGATAAGACTTATTTCCAGATTCCGGATTTGTTAGACGGATATATTGTAATTCCAAACAGTGGTCTTGTTGAAAAGCTTTCAAACGGACCTCTTGGCTCATATCTTGATGATGTGGATTTGTCTCAGCTTGAAAATCTTGAAATTAATTACTTTAATGTTTCAAATGAGGTTTCTGACGGAGATATAGATATTGTTGACAACATCTGGGATAAAGCAGAGGTTGAAAAGGATGGTAAGGAAAAGATTACCATCAACGGAAAAGAGATAAAGGCAAAGAAGTATAAGGTAACAATACCTAAGGATGCTATTCTTGATGAGGTTATGAATGTTGCCGGAGATTATATTGACCAGTACGCTTCAAGCTATGGTATGACTTCACAGGATTTAAGAGCAGGAATTTCATCTGTGATAGGTGAAGATATAAAGGTGGATGTTTACCTTGATGATGATGAGGTTGTAAAGCTTGTCTGCAAGAGTGAATCAGGAATGGTTAATTACAGCTTCATTATGGAAAAGGATTCTTCCTTGCTTTCTGCTGATGCTTCAGTAACAGTAATGGGTGAAGGCATAACAGCAAAGATAACTGTAAATGATCCTGATGGTAATCCAAACGGAAAAGTTACAGTAAATGCAGGTGGAGAAATTGTAGAGTGTAACTTTTCTTCAACTGTAATTGACAAAGCGGATGAACAGGGCGCTGACATCAATATTGATATGACTTATGCAGGAGAGCAGATGTTCAAGGGTACTATAAGTGTAAGTCAGAACAGTACAAATAATAAAGCTCAGGCAGTTGATGGTTCTCTTAAGGTTTATGACATTTGCAATATGTCAGAGGACGACATTGTAAGTATGGTTTCAGATAATATGTATGCGATAAATGAGTGGGCAACCAAGCTTACAGAAAATGAGGCTATATCAGGTCTTATCGGAAACTATGCCGGTGATTTTATCGGTGACGGAATGGATGACTGGGATGACGATTATGACGACACAGATGATTATGACGACACAGATGATTATGACGACACAGATGGCGAGCTTGACATGACACTTGAGACATACAACGGAGTTGAGGTTGAGATACTTGGTTCTCTTGACGGACTTAAGTGTACCTATGGCTGTGATTACTTTATCGATTATGAGGATGATGACTATGATACATATGTAGAATATGAAGTTGAGGATTCATCATGGTATGACGGAACAGTTGAGGATCTTGCAAATGATATTTACAGACCTGAAGATAGTGACTATTCAACTTATGAGTTTGTTGAGGATGTTCCTGCAACACCAATAGATGTCGATGGAACAACTGTATACTATGCTAAGCTTCATACAATCGAGAACTATACTGATTATGATTTTACAGAGGAGATAGTAAGATACCGATTTACGGTAGAAGCAGCTCCGGGCATATATCTTTATGCAGATGTAAGATTATATCCGGATTCAAAGTACATCAATTCTCCTGTTGAGGATTTAGCTAAGGTATTGTCAACAGCAAATTACAGTGTTAAGCAGTAATTTAAAATCAATATTTAATTAAGTAAGTAAGGATGTTTGCTTAAAAAGTAAACATCCTTATTTTAAAAAGGAGACCAACATGTCAGGAGAAATAAAAAGGTCAAAAATATGTGTTCCCATAGTGGCGGTTGATGAAATAGAAATAATAAGACAACTGGAAAAAATAAAAGATAAAAAAAAGACAGCTATGATAGATATGGCAGAATTTCGGGCAGATTACTATAAGGACTTAAATGATTTTAAAAAGCTTGATAAGCTGCTTATGGATATCCGTAATGAACTGAATAAGGAAGGAATAAAGCTGCTATTCACAATAAGAAGTAAGGCTGAGGGTGGAGAAGCGCTTGACTTTGAAAAACCTACGGTAAATGAAATAAATTTACATATTGCAGAAAATAAGCTTGCTGATATGATAGACATTGAGTATTATTCGGAAAAAAACTCAGCCGATAGAGTCATGTCGGAAGCAAAAAAAAATAATATAAAAATTATACTTTCATCACATGACTTTGAAAAAACGCCCTCTCTTGACGAGATGCTTGAAAGATACAAAGGCATGCAGGAAAGAAAAGCAGACATAATAAAGCTTGCGGTTATGCCGCATAGCGAGCAGGATGTCAGTAATCTTTTGGAGGCTGTTTTAACCACATATGAAAAATATTCTGATGTTAAGGTTGTCGGAATATCTATGGGTGAATTGGGAAGAAGAACCCGTATAGAAGGATATAAATACGGAAGCTATATGACCTTTGCAATAATTGACAAGGCCTCCGCACCCGGTCAGGTTAGTGTGGACGAGCTTAATTAACTATATTATATCCTCATAGTCAGGGGGAGTCGGTCGGAGCAGGGCTATTGATAACATTTTGCCCGATTTGTGTAAAATCAGCAATATGTACTTGAATAATATTTGCTCAGAAAACGGTATGTTTGAGCGAAGCGAGTTTACCGTTTTCGTGCAAATTTAAAAAGTACATATGACCTGATTTAACAAATCGTTGGCAAGTTATCAATAGCCCTGCTCCGGTCGACTCCCTTGATTATGAGGATATATAATTTTATTTAAGCTTCCAGTTTTTCTTCAGACTATCCATGAGAGTCATGATGTTAATTGTGTCTCTGTGTGGCATAAGAGGCGTTTCGAATTTACCGGTTATTATAGCATCTCTTGCGGCGATAAATTCATATTCGTAACCGCTTATCTGTTTTTCAGGCGGTTTTATATCAGCAATTGCTTTTTCACGGTCATAAACGATTATCTCTTCCGGATTGTTAATGTTTTTAACTTCTATATACCCCTTGTCACCATAGATGGTTGCATTGTTATCGGCGTTAAACATCATGGTTACAAAGGCATGGGCAGAGCCCCCCTGTTTATAGTTAAACTGAAGAACCTCCTGGGCATCAACACCCGTGTCAAGTCTGACACAGCTTGTTCCGATGGATGCAGGCGGAGCATTGTAAATCATGGTAAAAAGATTTATAGGATAGACTCCAAGGTCGAGAAGTGCACCGCCTCCGAGCTCCGGTTTGATGACTCTTTCCTTGGTTCTTAAATCATAGCCAAGGCTTGCGGTAATTGTGTTGATTCTTCCTATAGTGCCCTTTTCCAGTATATCAAGCAATCTTACATACATAGGTAAAAACCTGATCCACATGGCTTCACCACAGAAAATATTTTTTTCTTCGGATAGCTTCATAACTTCTATGGCACTTTCCATATCACAGGTAAATGCCTTTTCAACAAGCACGGGTTTGCCTGCATTTAAACACATTTTTGCCTGCTCTGCATGGTGTGAGTGAGGAGTTGCGATATAGATAAGCTCTACCTCCGGGTCAGCAGCGAGCTCCTCATATGAGCCGTAACGCTTTTCTATATTATACTTGTCACCGAATTCATTTGCTCTGTCCAAATCTCTTGATGCTATGGCATACGGACAAAAAGCATCTAATTTGTTAAGTGTATCTGCTATAACGCCGGCTATTTTTCCGGCACCGAGTATTCCAACCTTAAAATCAATCATAAATAATCTCCTTTAATTATTCTTTTTTGTGCAATCTTTATATATTATACTTTAAAAATTATTAACAAGCAATAATAAACACCCAAAGTTGGCTGAAAAGTGAAGAGAATTCGCCTATTTTGTTGACAATACAAGGCTTTATAATGTATACTAAAAACTTGGTGGAGTGCGTTTTAGCACAATATTTATGAAAGGATAATGAAGATGTACGAGAAAGTTTCCAATAAACTAAACTTTGTTGAACATGAACAAAAGGTACTTGATTTCTGGAAAGAGAACAAAATATTTGAAAAGAGTATCGATGAGAAGAAGGATCTTCCGACATATACTTTTTATGACGGACCTCCAACTGCAAACGGTAAGCCTCATATAGGACATGTGCTTACCCGTGTTATCAAGGATATGATTCCGAGATACCAGACTATGAAGGGACATAAGATAATAAGAAAGGCAGGCTGGGATACTCACGGTCTTCCTGTTGAGCTTGAGATAGAAAAAGAGCTTGGTATAGATGGTAAGGAGCAGATAGAAGCATACGGTCTTGATCCGTTTATCAGAAAATGTAAGGAGTCCGTATGGAAGTATAAGGGCATGTGGGAGGAATTCTCCGGTAAGGTCGGCTTCTGGGCCGATATGGATGACCCTTATGTAACCTATCACGATAATTATATAGAGTCAGAGTGGTGGGCACTTAAGAAGATTTGGGATGATGGTCTTTTATATAAGGGCTTTAAGATTGTTCCGTACTGCCCACGATGCGGTACACCTCTTTCTTCACATGAGGTGGCACAGGGCTATAAGGCAGTTAAAGAGCGTTCGGCAGTTGTTAGATTTAAGTGTGTGGGAGAGGATGCATATTTCCTTGCATGGACAACTACTCCTTGGACGCTTCCTTCTAACGTAGCACTTTGTGTAAACCCTGATGAAAGCTACTGCAAGGTCAAGGCTGCTGACGGTTACACATATTATATGGCAGAGGCACTTCTTGAATCCGTTCTCGGTAAGCTTGCCGAGGAAGGAAAGCCTGCTTATGAAATTCTTGAGACCTACAAGGGAACGGACCTTGAGAGAAAGGAATATGAGCCATTATTTGAATGTACTGCAAAGGCAGTAGAGGGTAAGGAAAAAGGTCATTACGTAACCTGCGATTCCTATGTAACCATGTCAGACGGTACCGGTATAGTTCACATCGCACCTGCATTTGGTGAGGATGATGCACAGGTAGGAAGAAAGTATAAGCTTCCTTTTGTACAGCTTGTAAACGGTAAGGGTGAGATGACTGAAAATACTCCTTACGCAGGAATGTTTGTTAAGGATGCAGATAAGCCTATCCTTATGGATCTTGAAAAGGCAGGACTTTTATTTGATGCTCCTAAGTTTGAGCATGATTATCCATTCTGCTGGAGATGTGATACACCGCTTATCTACTATGCAAGAGATACCTGGTTTATCGAGATGACTAAGGTTAGGGATAAGCTGGTTAAAAATAACAATACTGTAAACTGGATACCTGAAGGAATCGGTAAGGGACGTTTTGGCGCATGGCTTGAAAATGTTCAGGATTGGGGACTTTCGCGTAACCGTTATTGGGGAACTCCGCTTAACATCTGGGAGTGTGAGTGTGGCAAGAGACATGCTATAGGTTCAAGAGAAGAACTAAAATCCATGAGTAAAAACTGCCCGGAGGATATCGAGCTTCACCGTCCATATATAGATGAAGTAACTATCACCTGTCCTGATTGCGGTAAGGAAATGAAAAGAGTTCCTGAGGTTATCGACTGCTGGTTTGACTCGGGTGCGATGCCGTTTGCACAGTGGCACTATCCGTTTGAAAATAAAGAAATATTTGATGATAACTTCCCGGCTGATTTTATCAGCGAGGCGGTTGATCAGACCAGAGGATGGTTTTACTCACTTATGGCTATATCGACACTCCTCTTTGACAAGGCACCTTATAAGAATGTCATTGTACTGGGACATGTACTTGACAAGGATGGTAATAAGATGTCCAAGTCAAAAGGAAATGCGGTTGATCCTATGGAAGCACTTAACAAATACGGTGCAGATGCCATAAGATGGTATTTTTACAGCAACTCAGCTCCATGGCTTCCAAACAGATTCCATGAGGATGCGATAGTAGAGGGACAGAGAAAATTCATGGGTACACTTTGGAATACCTATGCATTTTACGTACTTTATGCAGAGATAGATCAATTTAATCCAACCGAATATAAGTTAGAATATGATAAGCTTTCTGTCATGGATAAGTGGCTTTTATCAAAGCTTAATTCTATGGTTAAGGTAGTTGATGACAGCTTAGGTGCATATAAGATACCGGAAGCGACAAAGGCACTTTCGGAATTTGTTGATGACCTGAGTAACTGGTATGTAAGAAGATGTCGTGAGCGTTACTGGGCAAAAGATATGCCACAGGACAAGATAAATGCTTATATGACTCTTTACACTGCACTTGTTACACTTTGTAAGGCAGCAGCACCTATGGTGCCGTTTATTACAGAGGACATTTATCAGAACCTTGTTGTGAATTTTGATAAAGAAGCACCTATGTCAATTCATCTTTGTGACTTCCCTGAAGTAAATGCAGATTTCATAGATGAAGAGCTTGAAGCAAGCATGGATGAAGTCCTTAAGGTTGTTGTATTTGGAAGGGCTGCAAGAAATACTGCCAACATAAAGAGTCGTCAGCCGATAGGCAATATGTATATAAAGGCAAAAAAGGAGCTTTCAAGCTACTTTGTAGACATTATCAAGGAAGAACTCAATGTTAAGAATGCTGAGTTTAAGGAGGATGTTTCCAAGTTCTCAAGCTATACCTTTAAGCCACAGCTTAAGACTGTAGGACCAAAGTACGGTAAGCAGCTCGGTGGTATAAAAGAGTATCTTTCAAATGTTGATGGCAATGCTGCTATGGCAGACCTTAAGGCAAACGGAGCAATTAAGTTTGAAGTAAACGGTACTGAAATCTCACTTGCCGAAGAAGATTTACTTATTGACATCGCCCAGATGGACGGCTATGTAACTGATGGTGACAATTATGTAACAGTCGTACTTGATACTACTCTTACACCGGAGCTTATAGAGGAAGGATTTGTAAGAGAGATTATTTCCAAGGTTCAGACTATGCGTAAGGATGCGGGCTTTGACGTTACCGATAAGATAAGACTTTATGTTGAAGGTAATGATAAGATAGCAGATATTATTAACAATAATGAAGATGCTATAAAGAAAGTTGTTCTTGCCAATGAGTTTACTTTTGGAAAGACTGACGGATATGTTAAAGATTGGAATATAAATGGAGAGAAAGCTAACTTCGGTGTCGAAGTTATGAAATAATAAGTTGGATGAAATCTCAAATATGAGATGGCATTTGGCTTAAATGTAATAAAGCCTAAGGGTTAGATAATGGTATTTAAAGGAGGAAAGTATGGCAGCAAGTAAGAAGATAGCAGAATTTGACAAGGAAGAATTTAAGAAAGAGGTAATTAATAATGTCAGAATACTCTATAGAAAGACTATAGATGAGGCGACACCTCAGATGATCTTCCAGGCAGTATCATATGCAATTAAAGGAGACATTATAGACAGATGGATAGCTACCCAGAAGGAATATGAGAAGAAGAATGTTAAGACAGTTTATTATATGTCTATGGAGTTTTTAATGGGTAGAGCTCTTGGTAACAATCTTATAAACCTTACTTTTTATAATCAGGTAAAGGAAGCTTTGGATGAACTCGGATTTGACCTCAACTGTATAGAGGATGAGGAACCGGATGCAGCACTCGGTAATGGTGGTCTGGGACGTCTCGCAGCTTGTTTCCTTGATTCACTTGCAACACTTAACTATCCTGCGTATGGCTGTGGTATAAGATATCGTTACGGTATGTTCAAACAGGCAATTGAGAACGGATATCAGATAGAGAAGCCGGATGACTGGCTTAAGGAAGGAAACCCATTTGAGATTAAACGTTCAGAGTATGCGGTAGATATTAAGTTTGGCGGATATGTACGTGTTGAAAACCGGGATGGTAAGAATGTTTATATCCAGGACGGATATCAGTTGGTTCGTGCTATTCCATATGATATGCCTGTAATCGGATATGGTAACAATGTTGTAAATACACTTAGAATCTGGGATGCAGAAGCAGCTCAGGAATTCAACCTTGATTCATTTGATAAAGGTGAATACCAGAAGGCAGTTGAAGAGGCTAACCTTGCAAGAACACTTGTTGAGGTGCTTTATCCTAACGACAACCATTATTCAGGTAAGGAGCTTAGATTAAAACAGCAGTATTTCTTTATCTCAGCTTCAGTTCAAAGAGCAATCCTTAAGTTTAAGGAGAACAATGATGATATAAGAAAACTTCCTGAAAAGGTTACTTTCCAGATGAATGATACTCATCCTACAGTAGCCGTTGCAGAGCTTATGAGAATACTTGTAGATGAAGAAGGTCTTGAGTGGGACGAGGCATGGGATATCACTTGCAGAACATGTGCTTATACAAACCACACTATTATGGCTGAAGCACTTGAAAAGTGGCCTATAGACTTATTCCAGAGACTTCTTCCGAGAATCTATCAGATAGTAGATGAGATTAACAGAAGATATATGGCTCTTATAGCTTCAAAGTATCCTGGAAATGAAGAAAAGATTAAGAGTATGGCTATCCTTTATGATGGTCAGGTTAAGATGGCTCACCTTGCAATAGCCGGCAGCTATTCTGTAAATGGTGTTGCAAAACTTCATACTGAAATCCTTAAGAAGAGAGAGCTTAAAGATTTCTATGAGATGAGACCTGAGCAGTTTAACAACAAGACCAATGGTATCACTCAGAGAAGATTCCTTCTTCATGGTAATCCACTTCTTGCCGATTGGGTTACTAAGAAGATTGGTGATGGCTGGATTACAGACTTAAGCCAGATTTCAAAGCTTAAGAAATGTGCAACTGAAAAGAAGTCTCAGAAGGAATTCATGGATATCAAGTATAAGAACAAGGTTCGTCTTGCTGAGTATATCAAGGAGCACAACGGCATAGAGGTTGATCCTAATTCAATCTTTGATGTTCAGGTTAAGAGACTTCATGAGTACAAGAGACAGCAGCTCAATATACTTCACATTATGTACCTTTACAATCAGTTGAAGGCTAATCCGAAGATGGACTTTGAGCCAACAACATTTATCTTTGGTGCAAAGGCAGCAGCCGGATATAAGACTGCTAAGCTTACTATAAAGCTTATAAACTCGGTAGCTGATGTAATCAACAATGATAAATCAATAAACGGTAAGATTAAGGTTGTATTTATCGAAAACTACAGAGTTTCAAACGGTGAGATTATCTTTGCTGCCGCTGATGTTTCAGAGCAGATTTCAACAGCTTCAAGAGAGGCTTCAGGTACAGGTAATATGAAGTTCATGTTAAACGGTGCACCAACACTTGGTACTATGGACGGAGCTAATGTTGAGATAGTTGAAGAAGTTGGCGAGGAAAATGCATTTATCTTTGGTTTATCTGCCGAGGAGGTTATGAGATATGAGCGTGAGGGTGGTTATTATCCGCTTGATATCTACAACTCCAATCCTGATTTAAAGAAGGTTCTTGACCAGCTTATAGACGGTACTTATTCTAAGAAGGATAAGGAGTTATTCAGACCTTTATATGATTCTCTTATCCAGAAGGATGTTTACTTTACGCTTAAGGATTTTGATTCCTACAAGGAAGCACAGCAAAGAGTAAATAAGGCCTATAAGGATAAGAGCAACTGGGCTAAGATGGCTATCCTCAACACTGCATGTTCAGGTAAGTTCTCATCCGACAGAACCATTGAAGAGTATGCACAGGAAATCTGGAAGCTCGAAAAAGTTGAGGTTAAGCTGTAAATATCGGTTTATCGAGCAAAGTCGGCAGGATATAGAGGGTGTAACTACCGGATGTAGTTTCCTTAAGGGTGCTCATCATATATCAGGTCTTAGAAGGACATGCTCTCGCTCGTTCTCGACGTAGGCTCACTAAGCTTAATATAATTTCAGAGCATAAATGCAAATGTTTTTAATCCCTTTTTCCTTCATTACATTTCGCTAAGTGAACACGTCTCAAAACGGTCCTTTCCAAGACCTGTATATGATGTCGTATCCATATAGTTTCTGAGCCGGTAGTTACACCCATATTCTGCCGACACGCTACGCGTGATGTATAAGTGTTTATATATTTCTTATTTCTTTTGAGTTTCCATATATGGCTATAAATTGGATAAGCCTAAAACCAAACCTGATAAGCAAGAAAAAAACAAAAATTTTGCTTTTCTCTAATCCTGGTATCTAGGACCTACTTTTTTTCATAGCACTAAGCCATTCTGTCTTCGTAGTTTGAAACCGCGCATATTGCGCAGTTTCAAGCTTCGAAAGCATAATTGATTAATATCTAAAATAGGATGTGGCTAACAGAACACGGGGAAAAGCCCCGATTTATAGCCACATCCAAGTAACTTCCGGAAGAATAATCAGATTGTGGCTAACAGAACACGGGGAAAAGCCCCGATTTATAGCCATATCCAAGTAACTTCCGGAAGAATAATCAGATTGCGGCTAACAGAACACGGGAAAAAGTCTTGATTTATAGCCATATCCAAGTAACTTCCGGAAGAATAATCAGATTGCGGCTAACAGAACACGGGAAAAAACCTCAATTTATAGCCATATAAGAAAAAACACCCTCCATATCCTGCCGACCCTTTATGCGACAAACCGGGATTTCTTAGTATGTTTAAGCTTGTGTCTGCATAAAATGTACTAATGAGGTTTGTACATTTTCGGGGTGCTTATGGGCGAAAAGCTGACAATTGTTGCTGCTATGGCGGTAATCATGATTATGATGCCGTATCTAATTACGATGGCGATAAATGGTAAGAAAGAGGATAGCGGGCTGCAACTTAAAAATATAAATACAGGCAGAGATGTTCTTATTAATATAAATGGAAAAAATGAGCTTATGGATGTAGAAGAGTATATTGCCGGTGTTTTACCTTCGGTTGTCGGACCGGAAAATAATGATGAAATGCTGGCAGCTCAAGCAGTTGCCATAAGAACGCAGATTTATTATAAAATGGGTACTGAAACAGTAATAAGGGAAGAAAATCTTACATACGATTTTTACACAAAAGAAAAATATATAGAAAAATGGGGTAAAACAAGTTATAACGAAAATATGCCAAGATATGAAAATGCTGTAATGTCAACGATTGGGAAAAAATTCTGAATAAAACAAAAAATATGTGCTCATAATAGTTTTAGCAAAGATTTGAAAATATTAAAAATATTTTTGGTCAACAGTTAAATATTAGGAGGCATATTTTATGAATAAAATAGCGGACTTTTTCAGGTCAAAAGGATTTTACATTGCACTTGGTGTAGGAATATTTACGCTTATTTCACTTATTGTGGCGTATAGCTATCGAAGCAATAAAAAGGAGCTTACAGGTAAACAGGCGATAGATTTAAATCAGCCTATACTGAGTGATGCAGATGAAGATATAAAGGATGATACTGATAATAAAGAAACAGTTGTGACAAATGCGGAACCGAAAAAAGAGGTTGCAGGAGAAACTGATGCAGCAAAGCCTGCTGATGTAGTTACAGAGAAAAAGGATGAGAAAAAAGAGCAGGCAAAGGATGAGACGGATAACAATACTTTAGCAAATAATGACAAGGATGTTGCAGATGTTGATGAGGTAGTAGATGTGACAAGTGACGGAACAATAGTAGCTGATGGAGTTACTCTAAATGCCGGCTTTTCATATGATGGAGAGCAGACGCTTGCATGGCCGGTTATCGGAAATGTAATTCTGCCGTTTAGTATGGAAACAACAGTATACTATCAGACTCTTGATGCATATAGATGTAACAGAGGTATGCTTATCGAAGGAGAAGAGGGTGAAAATGTTCTTTCAGCCTATGAGGGAGTTGTAACAGCGGTTGAGGATACTAAGGAATTTGGAACAGTTGTTAAAATTGATATGGGAAATGGATACGAGGCTACCTATGGACAGCTTATGAATGTATGCGTTTCAGTAGGAGATACGGTTTCATTAGGACAAAATATAGCTGAGATTGGTCCTGTATCAAGCTATTATACAAAAGAGGGTACCCATCTTTACTTTGAGATAACTAAGGATGGCGTTCCGGTTAATCCGATGACTTTGATAAGATAAATTCTTTATGATTTTAAATATAAAAGGACGGTTTCTTATTGACCGTCCTTTTGGTTTATTCTATGCTTTTACATGTATTGCAAATACCCGTAAATACGATTGATACATTGTTTATATTATTATCCTTCAACCTTTTGGCTTTATTTAATAAATCGGTTGGAAAATCCATATCCATGTCAGATACATTGCCACAACTTTCACACATAAAATGACAATGTGGATGGGTAAAGCCGTCATAGTGTACATTTTTTCCATCGCAGCAAAGTCTTAAAATTCGTCCACAGTCAGCTAACTGGTTGAGATTTCGGTATACTGTTCCAAGACTTATATTTGGTATGATAAGACGTATATTTTCATAGACAACCTCGGCAGTCGGGTGAGATTTGGTTGATTTTAGATAATCAACTATAGCTTCTCGCTGATGACTGTATTTTACAGGTGCACTCATATGACTCTCCTTTAAAACAGTAATAATTATCGTTTGCTTTTTTAGTATATATGTTAATTCTTTGTATGTCAAGATTACTTCATCTTATTCTTGACATATGTATATGTGTGATGTATATTGACATTATAAGTAAAAATTATAAACGAGGAGATTTAGACTATGTTAGAAAAAATGAAAGAAATCATTTCGGCTCAGTTAAATGTTGATGAGTCTGATATTGAATTATCCACATCTTTTAAGGATGATCTCGGTGCTGATTCACTTGATTTGTTTGAGCTTGTTATGGCTCTCGAGGAAGAGTATAACTGTGAGATACCTCAGGACGACCTTACTCAGATTGAGACAGTAGAGGATGTTATTAAGTACCTCAAGGATATGGGTATAGAAGAATAGTTTAAATAATTGATTACATATTAAAAAGAGACTTTATGATTCTTTCATTAAGTCTCTTTTTTGTATGAGTTAGTTATTAAATATCGTCCGTAAGCTCAACCTTTTTCTTAAGATTGGACCACATGTATATAATAATCTGTCCGGGTATTCCGAGTATAAGTATAAGAAGCATTTTGCTTCCAAAAGGTAAAAGACTTAGTACAATTGATAATAATGACGACCACATAAGAAGCGATATTATAAAATAATTTCGCCTTTTATTGAACCACAGGCTGTTAAAGACAAGCCAGACAATTGCAGAAGCCGGAATTGCATATACAAAGGAAAGCCAATGAAAAATCGTGTCATTTGTAAATATATCTGCCACAACAAACGCAAGCGTAGCAATAAGCCAGACCAGAATTATACTTATACCTGTTATAAAGCCGTGCTTTCTTAGCGGACTGCTAAGGTAGATAAATCTGTTCTTTGGGCTAGCCAATGAGTTATCGTCGCTTTGTTGATTATTATTCCCTGTATATGATTCCTCATAAGAGGTTGAAGGCTTTTCGACTTCAGAAAAGTTCGAAACATTGTCAAAAGATGCTTCATTATTGTTTTCTGAAACAAGATAGTCGAGGGTAACTTCAAATAAATCAGCTATCTGTTTTAAAACGGTAATATCGGGAATTGACTCCGAACGCTCCCATTTTGAAACCGCCTTATCGGAATAATTCAGCTTATCTGCCAAATCACTTTGTGTCATATTTTTCTTTTGTCTTAAGTTGGATATATTTTTTGCAATTATAGGTTTTAAATTTTGCATATTTCCCTCTTAGAAAACTAAATTAATTATTCCTAACCAATATAACATATTATTTTTTTTAAATCAATGCTTAATATGTTCAAAAAGCTCCGTTTTATGCCAAAGTCTACTGCCGGTTCTACTCATGGTAGAGTGAAATTTTCTTATATTATACTATCTGTGTAGGAAAAAAACCATATGTAGATTGATAAAAATAATAAGATTTATTTATAATGGTCGTAGAAAAAACAGCTATGAGTTAAGATGGGCAGATATGCAGGCTGCAGGTGGTTTTCAGAATTTGTCCGGAGCTTAAGACAGGCAAATAATAACACGTTATATAAGGAGCATTCCTGTAATTCAGAAATAATGTCAATAGAAAAAAAGAAACCTCTGATGTATGATTAGAGTGTTCATCTTGGCAGGATGAAAAAA
>CADAKQ010000035.1:10820-68574 GCA_902788555.1 uncultured Lachnospiraceae bacterium | reverse complement strand
GGCGAAACCGGAGAAGGTGAGAAGGGCGATATCTGGGATGGTGAGCACTACTATCTTGCTGACGGAACATTGGTTAAGGATGCATTTTTCTGTGATGGTATTTACACATATTATTTGCAGCTTGACGGTACGCCGATGACAGACAGACTTACCTATCATCCCGATGGTGAGCATGTTATTTATTTTGATGAGAAAGGTCATGAGATATTCAGTGATTTTATTAATGTAAAAGAAAGTATATCAGGCGATGCTGTTGACGACCTCTGTTTCTTTGATGTATATGGATATATGTATACAAATGTATTTACATATAACAAGGCAGGTGATACCCTTTATTATGCAAATCCATACGGAGTAATGGAGTGTGGCGGCTGGTTTCAATTTGCCGATGAAGCCGGAGGTGTAGCCGAAGCATTTGGTATAAAGGAAGGAACCTGGGGATATGCATACTCAGACGGAAGTGTTGACTTTGCAAGTATAGGTGATGAATCCAATAAATCAGAATTTGCACCGGATTCTACAAAAGCAACTATTAAAAGAACAGAAGAAAAAATAAGTGGTGCAACTGCCGGAATCGTTATTGGCGAATATGATAAACAGGGAAAGATTATACAGAGCACAAAATATACTGATGAAACCTTATCTGTCATAAGTATGCGAATTACATATGATTATTACAGTAATGGACTTCTGTATAAAGAAATAGTATATCAGAATTCAGATGATTTAATCGGATATTATACATATGAATATGATGAAAAAGGTAATTTGCTTAAGAAAACTCATTATGATAGTGATGATAATCCAACATTAACAGAGGCGTTTGAATATGATTCCTATGGTAACAGAATTAGTCCGGGATACGAGATTGATAAAAATGGAAATGTTATAAAAAGACCATCATATGATCCGTTGACTGAGAGTTATGGCGATACTATAATGACATATACATATGATGAAGCAGGTAACCTGATTAGATATGCGACTATCAGCAGTAATGATGGCAGTAGTCTGGGTTATACAGATTATGAGTATGATTCAAACGGAAATCTTATAAAAGAAAGCCGATATGATGCAGATGGTTCATTAAAAAGTACCAAAGATTATGAGTATGACTCAGCCGGAAGATTAATTAAAGATATTGAATATAAAACTGATGGCTCTTTGATTGAAAAGAACACTAAAGATTATGATAAAGCAGGGAATGTAATTAAAGAAACAACCTATGGACCGGATGCATTTGGTGATGAAGTTGTAAAAGAGACAATATCTTATATTTACTAAATTTAAAGAGGCTCAAAAGAAGATTTTGTAGTATGAACGGGACATATCTGTGATATGCCCCGTTTTATAATATCAGATATATGCTATTTTTCTGCAAGCTGCTTTTTCAGCCTCTCTATTTCAGCATCCTTTTCAGCAAGAGCTGATTTCTGATTATCTATAATTGCTTGGCTTTCCGCACGTCCCTGCTCTAAGCCCTTCTCTAAGCCATCAAGCTGTCCCTTTTCGTAGGCTGAACGTTTATCCCACTCATATATCTTTCGTGCAAAACATTGTTCGGCGATTTTCTCGTCTTCACTCATTTCATGAAGCGTATATATTACTTCGCCTGCATATTCATTTCCCTGTGCCAACATCGTTATCTCCTCCCAGGTTCTTGCCTTGAACATTCTTGCATAAGTGTATAAGCCGCTTTCTTTCTCTTCTTTTGTCGCATCATCAAGTCGACTTAAGTTTAACACACGCAGTGCAAATTTGTCACTATAAACTTCATGATTTTTTGTGTTCATAAGCATATTTTCGGAGTAAAACATCGGAGTAAGATTATTAATATCAAAATCAATTATTCCTATATGCATCGTAGGCAGAATAATTCCATAATCATCTCCCGCTTTTAGCTGGTCAAAAGCCCGACATAAATATACAATTGACCTCTCTATCCAGTTTCCATAGTTGCCTACCTGCATTTCGATATTTAAAATTCTTTCGTTATTAAGCGTAAGTTTCAAATCAAGCACGCAAGTTTTTCTGTCTACAAATCTTCCCAATTCTATCGGGTTTTCAACCACGATTGAATCAATACTTCCCTTCGACAGATTCAAAAGTGCATAAAGTAAGCCCTCCAGTGCCTTCATGTTTTCCTGAAAAACCGCTTTAAACATATAATCATTCATAAGATTAATTTTGAGTTTTCCTGTCGGAAGTCCGGAAAAATCATATGTTTTTTCATTATTTCCAATAATCATAAAAATCCCCCTTTGTGTATTATAAATATCCAATCATATTATCATTGTTTGCAAACATGTAATTTCGGCAGGATAAATCTCTAATGAATAAGATTGTTTGAAAAATAAGAAATATATCTGCCTGAAGAAAAGGTATAATATCCAAAGAGGAAAGTCAATAGAAAAAAACAAAAGCAACAAATCGTGTCATTTTTATGTAGACCAATTTCAATTATGTAAACTTCAAAAAAATGTTTTATAGTGATATACATATCTGAATCAAAAACGCTCATTTTTTGTCATTTGGTGTAAAAATATTTACAAAATATAATTATTATGCTTAAATTGATTTAACTTTGGAAACACGTTAAATCATCATTTTTAGTGGAGGTGTTTTATATGATGAGGTTAGCAAAAAAACTATTAACAGCTACATTATCTTTTGGTGTGGTACTTATGATTCCATTTAGTGCACACGCCGAGGAAGCAGAAGCAAATCCAAATGCAAGAACCGTTCCACACTACACCTATTCCGGTATGGATTTTGCGATGGATACAGTGTAGTTCCTTATGGAATTCGTACATCACTATTTTATTGTGTTATGAATGAGGATGGAACAAAGGACTTTGTGAGTCGGAAATTAGAATACCCTGTCTATATAGGATTTGATGGAAGATTATAACACCAAACGGATATGACCTTATCAGATATAAATTACGTGTTTACAACCATGAGATTTCAGAAGGAAAAAGTGAAGATGAAGCTTGGAATGAGACGCAAAATAAATGGTCTGAGGCGATAAACAAGATGGAGGATGGCGAATTTTACCTCCTTCGTGGTTCTAAGGAAGATTTTGACAGCTTTATGGTAAGCGTTTACGGCGATTGGATACTTGACCCTTACTGGGAGTATGGATTGCTTGATTAAAAATCCATCTGATTATATCAGGCTTTCATAATATTTTTTTACAAGTCCGGCACGATTTTCAGCACCCGTTTTTTCGTAAAGCTGATTCATATATCTGTATAACATTCGTTCAGATATTCCAAGCTGTTCGGCTATTATTTTCATGCTTTCATCAGAATTAAGAATGCATTTTAGTACATCGCATTCTCTTGGTGTCAGCTCGTATGTCGATGCATAATTCATAAATTCTTTTTGAGTTGCTTCCTCTTTGCTTTCAATGCTTTGCAGGGCTTCGTCACTCTCAAATAATATCCACTCGCCCTGTGCTTTAAGTGGAGATTCTTTTAGGATACAGTAGATTACAACTGCGAAAAATAAAGCGAGGACGATTGTACAATAAAAATTACTTCCCCTGATGGTTTTTATGAAAAACTCACTTATAAAACCTTCAAATACATATATAATTCTTCCGAAGCTTGCCCATATTTCAGGAGACTTAGTATATGATGCCAGATGCCAGAATTTTATATTCATATAAAGAATAGTAAATCCGGCCAAAATGTAATAAATACAGAGCCTTTCCGTAGTATGTTCCGCCATATATATACCTGAAAAACTGAATCCCAGTACAACAAGCAACGCAGTATCAAGATATTTGTGCTTTTTATAATCGGCAAATATTCCTGCGAGCGCATAACCTGCAATCATAAAGTATCTTGGGAATGTGTACATAATGTCATTTTCAAGCTTTGCAGTCCATGTTATCTCAACCAGACATACAAACATATCTGCAAAAAAAACGATAATCAAAAGAATAGTAAGTCTTTTCCGTATCTCATTATTCCACATAGGTGTTTCTTTTGCATAAGGCAATATTTCTTCAAACATCCAGTCAGCAGGCGGAAAGAGTACAAGATAAGTTACCAGTAAAAAGACAATTATTAATATTGTAATCAGAATAAAGGTATCATCAATGTTTTGTGGGATAAGCATCTGCATAAGAAGTGCAAAAATCTGCCCAATCATAGCAACTCTGCCCACATAACGTGTGCGCCCGATGGCAACAGCTATATAATAATACACAACTCCGCCAAGATATCCGAGCGAGAGAAGGACAATCCATGTAATATAAAGGTTTGCCGGTATGAACATAGTGTAAATCATACCGGATATATATGCCACATTAAAAAACATCAATATTACCTTACGCATAGATATGGATGGAAATATTTTTCTGCTTATGTAAAAACAGAAAAAACCAAGCCCAACTACAATAGTACCGATATAATGTATAGTATTATCACTCAAATTATATGCCCAGATAAACTGTTGGGTCTTAGAAAATTCATATGCATATAAAGTTAGAAAAATAATGTAAAATAACAGATTTTTTTTATTCATGGTATAATTAATATAATTGGTTTTATTTTATATGTTAAATTGTTTTTGAGTTTCTGAAATTATTTTATCAAATATCCAATCATTTCACAATCATTTCACGGGAAATCTTTAAAGAAGAAAGGCGTGAAGCAATAATACCCCACGCCTTTGTTTTTAATAAAATCTATATTTATTAGTAAAGTGCTACACCATTACCCTGCATATAGCAGTATTTTCCTTCCCAATCGTATGTATAACTATCTCTCATAAGTGTTCCGTTCTCGTTAGCATAACCATAACCTCCTGCGATACCTTCTGTAGGTGTTCCGTCGCCCCATACAACTGTATCGGAGAACTGGAACCATTTATTCATTTCCATAACCCCATATGGATTTGCATAGTAAAGAACAGTACCTGTCTTATCCCATGTAATTACATCAACATACATATGTCCAAATACATCAAAGAAGCAGTAGTCATCAACCTCTTCGCCTGCTATGGAACGTTTAACATGAGCAAAATCATTGAATACCTCGTGACCATTTTCATCAAAGTAAATTACATGTTTTCCGTCAGGATGATATGAAAGTCTGTCTTTCATGGCTGTTCCGTCAAGCTGGAAATAGTAAGTAAATTCGCCGTCACACTTGAAATCATTTATGACAGGTTTGCCATCCGAATCATAGCATCTTACATCACCGGATTCATCTGCGTAGAAGGCACAGCCTTCGTATGTAGAATATTTCTCACCTATAGGCTCAACATCATTGTCATCCGCCTTGGCATCATCTTTTTTGTCGTCAGCTTTAGTGTCATCTTTTTTGTCATCTGCCTTAGAATCATCTTTAGTGTCGTCTGCCTTGGTATCATCTTTCTTATCGTCGGTCTTAGTATCGTCTGCCTTAGTATCGTCTTTTTTGTCATCTGCTTTTGCATCGTCTTTTTTGTCTTCTGTCCATTTAGCATAAACAGTAGTGTCAGCTTTTATAACTGCTGAAAAATCAAAAGCAGTCTTTAAATCCTTGTCTGCATACCATCCATCAAATGTGTAACCATCCTTTGCAGGGTCGGTTGCAGGCTTAACAGCCTTATCTCCTTCTGAAACTTCTTGGGCTTCAACCTTACTTCCGCCATTTGATTCAAAGGTTACTGTATATTTCTCCGGAGCAGGACCTTTTAAGACAACCGAGAGTCCATTTACATTTGTATTTTCACTAAAATCAGCATCTTCAGGCTGAATGGTTGTATCTTTATCTATAACAATATTACAACCATACCATGCAAGACTGTCACATGTCAGAACGGCTCCGGCTGCAAGTTTAATAGTGGTATCAACTTCTTCTACTGTTATTTTTGTATCACATGTACCTTCAAAAATAAATGTCCAATCAGGTTTTGTGATTGAGAGTTCGCCCGGATTTCCTGAAGATACTAAGTTAGTAAAGGTTACAGTCTTAGCTGTGCTGTCAACCTCAACGGAGTCAAAAGCCACACTGCTGTAAAAACCACAAACACAATCTGTGTTATATAATCTTCCGGCAGTACTATCCTTATCGAATTCTTCGACTTTTCCGTCTGTTAAAATAGCTGTTCCGGTGGTGTCATTTCCATATTCCGCTGCTTTTAGATTAAAAGCAGGAATAAGGCATATCGCCATCAGCAATGTCAATGCAAAACTAAGTATGGATTTTTTCTTTTTTTTCGTCATAGATTATTATCTCCCTTCTTTTTATTCCGAATCATAATCAGTATACTGCGACGTGTAATCTTTTACTGCCCTCCTTATGTTTTATTTGTTAAATACAACAATAGCTATAATATCATAATATTAATTTGTATTGTAGGTTCATCTTTATGACATACATTGCATTTTCGACATTTAGCACTTTTTGCCAAGCATTAAATTATGTGGCAAAATCATTTATATATAAAAAAACAAAAATCATCATATAAAAAATAATTGAAAAGGTATGTTCTTTGAGTTATCATAAATGAAAGAAAGAGAGGTAGTTATGCGGGTTAGTATTGTTATAGAAAGTGTGGATCAGGATGGTATAAAAAGCAGGAGTGAAAATTCTGCTGTTATATATAAAGAAAGCGACGGATATCGACTGACTTATACCGAAGATTTGTCCGGGGAAGTAAATCTTACCAAGACAACTATGTTTCTTTCCGAGGCGGAGCTTCGCATAATCAGACGTGGGGAGCTTGTGACTGACTTTATATACGGAGAGGCACTTACACACAATACCTCTTATGAAACACCTTTTGGCACGATACCGATTACGCTTGTTACGGAAAGCTACGAATATTATGATGGACTGCATGAGCCGGAGACAGGGATAAGTATAGTTTCTTCATATACCATTGATATGGGGGATTCACTTATGCCGCCATCCTCCATGAGTATGAATATCAGTATAAAGCAGGATAAGATTTCTGATTTTGAAAAGCTTTAATATCTAAAAAGATTTTTAGAGGAGTTAAAATGAGCCGGGAAAGAATTTATGATGATTTTTTTGGGATACTTACAAATCACAAACAGTTAAATGAATTAAAGCCATTACCGGATTTTGATATACATGAGTCTACAGATTATGAAGTTTTAATGCGTATATTTGAAGAGGTATATATTAATCCTGATGATACAATTGTTGATTTTGGATGCGGGATGGGCAGAGTATTGTTTTACTGTAACAACAGATTCTTCTGTAATGTAACGGGTATAGAAAATAACCCGCAGGTTTATGATACTCTTTACGATAATGCTGAGAATTATCATTCAAAATTTATGGAGCAGCGAGAGAAGTTTTCGTTACTCAATATGCATGCCGGGGAGTATGAGATAGCACCAACCGATAACTTCTTCTATTTTTTTAATCCTTTTTCAGCAGAGGTTCTTGAGGGTATAATAAAAAAGATTATGAAATCCGTACATGAGAGTTTTCGTCAGGTTACGATTATTCTTTATTATTGCACATTTGAGATGATGAGCGTTATACGAAAGTTTCCATTACGTCTTGAAAAAGTTATAAAGCTGCCGGGGTACGAAGAAGACCCCGATGAAAAAGCATATATCTACAGGTTATAGTGTTCTGCAGATATATGCTTTTTTCTTTTTAATAGCTTTCTATATCTATTACATTTACCTTATCAACATTTATCGGGAGTACTCTGTCGGCAAAGGCTTTGAATTTGTCCATACCGTCACTTACGTAAAATTCGTATGACGGAACATTGCTTCTGCTGTTTAAAAGTCCTTTTTCATCAAGTATCTGTTTTAATTCTTTGGCAGTTTCATATGCCGGATTGATAAGTGTTACTTCATCTCCCATATATCTTTTGATTGGGTTAAATAAAAGAGGGTAGTGGGTACAACCCAATACAAGGGAATCTACCCCGTATGGCTTAATCTCGGACAGGTATCTGTCTATCATATCATCTGTAATTCTGTCCTCGAGTAGTCCTTCCTCGACGAGTGGAACAAATAGCGGGCAGGCTTTTCCAATGACTGTTACTTCTTCATCTAATTGCCTTATATAGTCTGTATATATGCCGGATTTTATGGTTGCTTCGGTTCCTATGATACCTACATGCTTTGTCTTTGTTTTGGTAACTGCCATTTTTGCACCCGGTCTTACCACTCCGATTACCGGGATTTCTATCTCGTCACGCATATCTTCAAGTGCGAGTGCACTGGCGGTATTACATGCAACTACAATTGCCTTTACATTTTTTGTCCTTAAGAATCTAACAATCTGCCTTGAGAATTTAAGGATTGTATTTTTGGATTTACTGCCGTAAGGAACTCTTGCAGTATCACCGAAATATATAACATTTTCACTCGGAAGCTGGCGCATAAGCTCACGGACAACCGTAAGACCGCCAACACCGGAATCAAAAACACCGATTGAATTCATATATTACTCCTTGGATAAGCTACGGAAATATATGTATCGGAATAAGTACACTGCAGGCACGCTTGCGCTACCCTCACCTCGCAGCGGTACTAAACTCGGAAATACCTCGTTAAGTGCCGGCGGGTTCAGAGTACCTGCTTGTGTACTTATTCGATACTTATATTTCCTGATTATGTTTATTTTTAAATAATATAAAGTACATACATATTGTCAGTATAACAGCAGATATGGCAGTTGTCAAAATTGTGGATGTTGTTTTGTCAAAAAAGCTAATTGGGACTGCCAGAATGCTTAGGTTTATAGCTATGTGAAATACTATGGCAGCAATGAGGTTGTCGGTTTTTACGGCTATCCCGCCAAGAAGTAAGCCAAGTAAAAATGCGTATGTACCCTGTATTATATTGCCGTGGTATACACCGAATAAAAGTGCTTGAAGGGCTATAGCAAGCTTTGTCGGCATACATCTTTTTGCATATGTAAGTATAAGACCCCGGAAGAGTATTTCCTCTGCAACGGGTGCAAGTAAAAATACCGAAAGTAGCATAAGCCATGAGCGGGATGCACCGGTTACGCCGGACAATAGCTCATCGTATGCCGCAAAGGCGGATTCGAAAATTGGTCTCAGGATTGCTAAAACTCCATCCACTAAAAACTGTGAAGCTATTCCACCGGTTAATAAAAATATGATAACAGGAGGCTTTATTATGCCAAAAAAGCCTTCTGTTAAAGAAGGCTTTTTCATTTTGTAAAACCATATGCCGAATATCAGTATGTATAATATAAACTGAAAAGCCGATATGGCTGCCGTATTCATAGGCTGGGTATAGTCCTGTGACATAATAGCTTCGATTGACCTTGAAGCTGCGGTTTTTTTGTCAGACAGCATATTTTTTATAAATATGGCTGCTATGTCAACAACGACAACAACCACCTGAAGAAGCATCGCAATTATCAATGGTACAAATATATTGATTATATTTTTAATACGATTATTTGATTCCATCTTTAATCTTCTTTGCTCTTTCCTTTTCTTTCTTAATCTGTTCCTTAGTCTTTTCCTGCTCTATACCCTTAGCCTTGTTTTGTTTTTTGGCTAAGATTTCATCATTAATCTGCTTCTGGTATTCAGCCTGACGCTGCTGCATACGCTGACGCATGCTCTTTTTCTTTTTCTTGCCGTTTGTTTCTTCTTCCACGGCATTGTTCTTTTTCTTTCCACGAACACTCTTAACACTAACTATGTATATGCCGCTTACCATGGCTTTAACCTCGCCCTTTGTCGGTACATCCTCAAATATCGCATCATCACAGATGAAGTTCATAATCTGAGGTCCGACCTTTGCTTTAACGATAGGAAGCTTTGCCTTGTGGTATTTTTTAGGAGTCTGTTCCATAACCATCTTTGGCAGTCCGGCATCCTTCATGGGCAGGTATTTTTTATCTATTATAAGCATAGTGGCAGGCTGTGCGGCCTCCGCCATCTGTTCCTTTTGTTCGATTTGTTTCTTCTGGAGTTTATCTCCGAATTTATATAGTGCAAATAGTATTCCTAAGGCTACTACTATGACTATAAGTAATATTCCCCACCAAGGCATATTGTTAATCCTCCTGTTTTACTTTAATATATGCTTATGAGACTCTCTCATATTCTGTATGATTTCGGGAATCTCTTTGTATTTTTCTTTTCGTGCTTTTCCCTGATAATCATTTGGATATATAGGCTTTCCGTATTCTATAACTACACTTGCCTTTGAAATTCTCTTTCCCGGAGCAGATTCCTTGAGCATCTCACTTCCGGTAATTGTAAATGGAACTATAGGACATCCGGATTTGTCTGCCATCTTATATCCGCCTTCCCTGAAAGGAAGAAGGTTGTCGGTTTGATTTCTATGTCCTTCAGGAAATAAAATCATAGAATGTCCCTGCTTGAGAAACTCTGCACCCTTATTGATGGTTTCAAGTCCCTGCTTGATATTGTCTCTTTCGAGGAAAAGGCTTCCCATATCTCTCATATAAAGACGAAGTAACGGAACCTTTTTCATGGAATCCTTTGATATGAATCCTGCCGGTTTACCTGTTGTGTTATGAACTATGAGTATGTCAAAAAAGCTTCTGTGGTTACCTACAAATAAGCAGGCTTCATCCTTGGGAATATTTTCCTGACCTAAAACCGTCATCTTGCAGCCAACGAGTTTTAGCTCGCATTTGAAGAACCATCGTATTAGCCTGTATGCCCTTTCCCATGCTTCCTTGGGATTTGTCTTTGACAGCTTTTGAATGTACCAGTGATATGGCACGATTACAAAGGATGAAAAAAACAAAACAACATATGCTATAACACTTTTCATATAACCCCTCCAAACATTTTACCTTCCATACATTTTACAGGTTTCATATAATCTCGCTGAAAGCTCATTGGTAAGAGCCTCCTGTTTATAGCGCCATGCCCAGTTTCCTTCTCCGACACCCGGAGTGTTAAAACGTGCCCAGGAATCAAGGCAGAGTATATCCTGCATAGGAACTATTGCCATATTGGCAACAGAACCAAAGCATGCTCTTATAAGTATCCAGCATATATCATTACCATCGGTTGAAAAGTAGCGTCTTAATTTATCCTTTGATGCCTCATAGGCGTGCTTATACCAACCGAGGGTTGTATCATTATCATGAGTTCCGGTATAGCATACACAGTTTCTTATGAAATTATGAGGAAGGAAATCGTTTTCCTCAGGATTTTCAAAGCCAAATTGCAGTATCTTCATGCCGGGTAAACCGAATTTGTCTCTGAGCTCAGCAACTGACTCATCGATTTCGCCCAAGTCCTCTGCTATAATTGGCAGATGATAACCGAGAGTTGCTTCAAGCTGTGTAAAGAAGTTTACTCCGGGAGCATCAACCCATTTACCGTTTATAGCATTTTCTTCACCGTATGGAACAGCCCAGAATTTGTCAAAGCCTCTGAAGTGATCAATACGAAGGAAGTCAGCCAAAGTAAGCTGATGCTTGATACGATTCAGCCACCACTCGTAGCCGGTTTCGGTATGTTTTTTCCAGTTGTAGAGAGGATTGCCCCAAAGCTGTCCTGTTGCCGAAAAATAATCAGGCGGAACTCCTGCAACAACAGTCGGATAACCATCACTGTCAAGCAAAAATAGCTTTTGGTTAGCCCAGACATCCACGCTGTCCCACGCCATAAATATAGGTATATCGCCTACTATTGAAATGCCTTTATCGTTGGCATATTTTTTAAGATTGAGCCATTCTACATTAAATAAAAACTGGATAAACTTATAATATCCGATTTCCTTCTCCAGCTTTTTAATCCAAGCTTCTTTTTGCTTTTTGGCAGGCTTCTTTAAATCGTCCTCCCACATATACCAAGGCATACCATCGTGGTAATCCTTACCTGCCATAAACAGAGCGTAATCGTCAAGCCAGTAGGCGTTTAATTTGCAAAAACCATCGTAGCTTTCGAGAAGCTCATCGCTTGTCGAAACACCATCCGAAATATCCTCGTCGGTAAATCTTGCGTAAGCTGTTTTTAAAAGACGAGTCTTAAATGAGATAAGCTCACCGTAATTTACCTGTTCAGGATTCCACTGAGGCATATCGTAAAAGTCACTGTCATATAAAAGTCGTAATTCCTTAAGGTGGTCAAGGCTTATTATAAGCGGTTGACCTGCAAAAGCGGAAAATGGTTGATAAGGTGAATCACCAAACCCTGTATGTCCAAGCGGAAGCACCTGCCAGGTGTTAAGCCCTGACCGCTCCAGAAAATCTATAAAATCATAAGCACCTTTACCTAAATCTCCGATACCGTAGGGACCCGGAAAGGAAGTAGGGTGCACTAAAATTCCCGTATATCGTTTAGGCTTTTTTTCTCTAAAGCCCGTAATCATTGGCTCTGCCATTATTTCATCCTCCCTGATTTTGTCTTTAACACATACAATCTGAATTATACAAAATTATCACATAAAAAACAATGATTTATTTGCAGGAATTGTAGAGCTTTTCAAATAATGGTATGGATTTTTCGACCATATCCGTTGTTACACAGTAAGAAATCCTAAAATGTCCCGGACAATTAAAGCTGTCACCCGGTACAATTATGAGATTATACTCTTTTGCAGCCGTCCAACAGAATTCATTGGCATCGGCTATAGGTGTTCTAGGGAACATATAGAAGGTTCCTCCCGGTTCAACAACATGGTAGCCGATTCTTGTAAGCTCTTTATACAATATTTCCTTATTTTTTTCATATATAGAAAGGTCGCTTGTGGTATATAGTATGTTTTTTATACCGAGCTGTATAAGCGAAGGAGGACAGTTATGCCCCGTAAATCTCGATATCTGACCGCACATAAGTATGATAAGCTTTGCATCCTTACAAGCCGGATTGACTGCTACATAACCGATTCTTTCGCCCGGTAAGGAAACGGATTTGCTAAATGAATAGCAACAGATAGTATTATCATAAAAAGCTGATATGAAGGGAGCATCTGTGCCCGTAAATACAATTTCCCTGTAAGGCTCATCTGATATAAGATAGATGTCGTGACCGTATTCCTCCTGTTTTTCGTATAGGAGAGAAGCAAGCTTCTTTATTGTTGCAGTCGAATAAACGATACCGGAAGGGTTGTTCGGAGAGTTAATTAAAACTGCCTGAACATTTGGATTAAGGGCTTTTTTCAGCTCATCAAAATTAATCTGGAAAGTTTCTGTATCAGCAGGAACTATAGTAAGCTTTGCACCGGTTCCGCTTACATAAGGAACATATTCGGGGAAGTATGGCGCAAAGGTAATTACCTCGTCACCATCCTTTACTACGCATCTTATAGCATGTGCGATAGCTCCGGCAGCACCTGTGGTCATAAATATTTCATCCTTGGTATAGTTCATACCAAAACGCTTGTTTAAAGAAATCGCAACAGCCTCTCGGGTTGAATCGATTCCAAGTGATGGACTGTAGCCATGAAGTGCAACAGGATTTTCTGTCTGAAGCATTTTAATTAGTCCGTCCGTGAACTCCTTTGGAGTAGGAACAGATGGATTGCCGATAGAAAAGTTATAGATGTTTTCCGCACCTATCTCAGCGGCTTTTTTATTTGCATAGGTAAAAAATTCTCTTATGACCGAGCCTTTACCTGTCATATCCTTGTACATTTCATTAATCATAATAAAACTCCTTTCAAATAGGAAAATAAAAATGAGTGATGAACCAAACCGGGGAGGGATTTATTCATCACTCATTTAGGGGAGAGAGGATTCAAATATATGAAAAGCTCTTTACAGAATATAATCTAACATAAAAATGTGTTCAAATTATGTCCTAATTGTGAAAAATTGGTTCTGATAATTAATTTGCACCTAATTCTTTCATCGAAGCATCAAGCTGCTTCAATGTTTTTTGAATAGCATCATTTATAACACCGGATTCGTGAGCCATCTTGCCAAATTCATGAGCAACAACGGTAAATCCACGGCCTGCTTCTCCGGCTCTTGCAGCCTCTATGGAAGCATTAAGTGCCAATATGTTCTGTTTGTTCTCAATCTTTTTAAGACCTTGAGATTTTGAAGTAAGCTCTTTTATAAGGCTGGCAGCATCGGTTATTTGTTCAGCAAAATTATCCTTAATACCATCTAACTGTTGCTTCTCATAGAATCTTTCCATGAGATTGGTTATTGAGGATACAAGAAGTCTTGATGCGGCTTCAACCTGTTCTTCCGGAGTATCTTCGTCCAAAGGACCTCCTATAACTGAAGCAACAACAATATCGTCAACCTCTATATCCTCACCGAAAGCCTCGATATTATCACGAGAAAATCCTAATTTATTGGAAAGAAAATTTCCTTCGTCGTCAAGAACAACTGCAATCATACCTGTTGCGGCTGACCAATCAACCAAAAGTTCGTCCAATAAGCTGATATCTAAATATTCATTTATTGTCATTCTGATACCCCCTGAAAAGTTTTAGTCTTCTGTAAATAACAGCCAATTTATATTGTATATAATTTTAAAAAAAATTTCAACACTAAATATAAGAAAAATTAGCTTACATACAAATATTTTTATAATAACCGCTTATGAATAAAGATGTGAAGTCATATCCCCTATAGCTACTGCAAGGGTATGAAGCTCCTCCATTGTGGCGTTAATTTCCTCCATGTTGGCACTTTGAGAAGAAATGCTGTCATTTATCTGACTGATTTTTTGCATTACGTCCTTTATGGAATTGTTCATTTCTCCGAGTATGCCTGATATGTTTGTGGTTGTTTCTTTGGTAGAGTTGGCAAGGTTTTGCACCTCGCTTGCAACTACGGCAAAGCCTTTACCTGCTTCTCCGGCACGTGCTGCCTCGATGGAAGCGTTGAGAGAAAGAAGATTTGTCTGTGCCGCTATACTCTGGATGCTTTGTATAATTTCCATGGATGCATCAACTGAGGCTTCTATGGACTTTGATGCTTCTGCAATCTCAGTCTGTCTTAACGCAACATCCTGCATCTCACTTGCGGCATCATCAACAGTTTTTGAAACATCGGCAATCTTCTCCTCAAGACTTACTATATCAGGAGCAAGCTCGGATTCAAATTTTACTCTGTGTTCTTTTTCTTCGGTTATGTCAAGTATTGTTCCGGCCGCCATAAGAGGAACCTTGCTTGGTGAAAAAACAACATAACTGGAAGCTCTGAACCATCTGTATTCTCCATCCTTATGACGGATACGATATTCCATATCAAAAACTGTATTACCCGTTGTATCTGCCATCTGCTTAGCCATGGCTTCTGATGCAACAGCTACATCATCAGGATGAATTTTTTCAAACCATGACATCATAATGTCAGGAAAATCAATAGAATTACTGTATCCGAGAAGCTTTTTAAACTGATCTGAAAATACCATAGGGGTATTTGGGTCATCTATGGCGCCCTGAGTTAAATCAAGGCTCCATGTTCCCTCAAGCATCATTTTATCAACGGCAAACTGTCTTCTTTGATCATGTTCAAGCTTAGCCTCGGTTTTAAGCTTATCTTCTATATCTACAAAGGTTCCTATGAAAACCTCCGGATTTCCGTTTGGACGTCTTATACATTCACCCGTTGCATGATACATACGATATTCACCGTTTTTAGCAAGAAGTCTGTAATTTACATCATATTTTGCTTCTCTTCTTGCAACTGCGGCACCATACGAAGCGAAAACCTCCTCCGAATCGTCGGGGTGGATAATCTTACCAAGGGATTCAACCGTATCAGGAAGCTCTGCCTCGGAATAACCGAGACTCTTTCTCATATTATCTGTATAGTGAACGCCTGTCTGATTTCCGCTCTCGTCAAAAAATGCCATCCATATAGCGAGATTTGCGGAATTATTTACCGATTCAAGCATACGATAATTCTTTTCTGCTTCATACTTATACCTTGCAATTTCGTTTCTGAGTGCGTCGAGTTCGCTCGTGTTTTCCTGAGTGTAACCTTGATTTTTTTTACCAAACATAATACTCCTCCTTGTCTGCCCTATCCCCGTTTTATTTTTAAATCAAAACCTATATAGCTATTTCAATACTAATAAGTTTCTTTGCTTTTTTAGTATATTATAATTCAATACTAATAAGGTTTTTATTTAGTATATTATAAAAATGAATTATATCACAAATTACAAATAAACAAAAGCCTTGTTATAGATTTTCGGCATAATGCACAAAAAATGGCTTAATTTGTCGGTTTTCAAGCATAATTTGAGTGCTTTTCATAATTGCGGATAATAGTAAAATATGTTATAATAAAATCCTGATTTCAGCGGTACATTTTTATGTACGGGTATATGCAAAAATGTAAATAATAGGAGGTTATTAGAAATGGGAGTTAATCGTTTTGTATTGAATGGGATTTCTTATCATGGACATGGTGCCATAAATGAAATTCCGGGTATCATCAAGTCAAAGGGTTTTAAGAAGGCATTTGTTGCATCTGATCCGGATTTGGTTAAATTTGGGGTTACTGCAAAGGTTACGGATTTACTTGATAAAAACGGAATCGCTTATGAGGTTTATTCGGATATTAAGCCAAATCCTACTATTGAAAATGTTAAAAGCGGTGTAGAAGCCTACAAGGCTTCCGGTGCTGATTTTATGATAACTATCGGTGGCGGTTCATCTATGGATACCGGCAAGGGTATAGGAATCATCGTAAATAATCCTGAGTATGCGGATGTACGTTCCTTAGAGGGCGTTGCACCTACTAAAAACCGCACGGTATTTACAATTGCTGTTCCTACTACAGGCGGAACAGGTGCTGAGTCAACTATCAACTATGTTATTACAGATGTTGAGAAGAAGCGTAAATTTGTATGTGTAGACCCTAACGATATACCTGACATCGCAGTGGTTGACCCTGATATGATGGCAAGTATGCCTAAGGGACTTTCGGCTTCAACAGGTATGGATGCACTTACACATGCTATCGAAGGATACACTACTGCAGCAGCATGGGAGCTTTCAGACTGTCTCAACCTTGAGGCCATCAAGCTTATTGCAAAGAATTTGAGAAAGGCTGTAGACAATGACCCGGACGGACGAGAGGGTATGGCTCTGGCACAGTATGTAACGGCTATGGCTTATTCAAATGTTGGACTTGGTATCGCACACTCTATGGCTCATACACTTGGCGCAGTATATGATACTCCGCACGGGGTGGCTTGTGCTATGATGCTTCCGATTGTAATGGAATTTAATGCAGAAGCAACAGGCGATAAGTTCAAGTATATAGCAGAAGCTTTTGACATTGATACAGAGGGAATGAGTCAGGACGAGTATAGAAAAGCAGCTATAGATGCGGTTAGACAGCTTTCTGTAGATGTGGGAATTCCTACTAAGCTTGACAAGCTTAAGGAAGAAGATTTGGATTTCTTATGTGAGTCGGCTGCAGCAGATGCGTGTGCTCCGGGCAATCCAAGACCTGCAAGTTTAGAACAGTTCAGAGAGATGTTTAAGAAGCTTATGTAAAAAGTGAGGTAAACGAATGAAGATTGAAGATTTTTCAGATATGGAACAGTTTGAATCCATAATGAGCAACTGGGCAAAGGCAACCGGTCTTGCAACCGTCGCGGTCGGTGCAGATGGAAAATATATATCAGACTGTTATAATTTTACAGATTTTTGTATAAAGCTTACCCGAGGTAGTGCGGAGGGCTGCAGAAGATGCGAAAAATGTGATGCAGAGGGACAAGGAGTTTATCATTGTCATGCAGGCCTCGTAGACTTTGGTATACCGCTTAAGCTTTATGACGGTACGGTACTCGGCTCGGTTATCGGGGGACAAGTGCTTCCAAAGAATCCGGATGAAGAGGAATTCAGAAGAACCGCCCGAGAGCTTGGCATAGATGAAGATGAGTATATAGAAGCATTGGGCAAAGTAAATATAAAAACTGAAGAGGAAATAAATGCATCTGCAAATCTTCTTGGACAGGTTATGAATAACTTTATAAATGCCGAATACAACGCAAAGTATAATGGAACGATAATTGAAAGCCTTACGGATGGAGTAAAACAATGTGAGGAGTATGTTTATAATATCCGGAATAACACTAAAAATCTGGATGCAATCCAAAGAAAGCAGAATATACTCGCTTTAAATGCATCTATAGAGGCGGCACGTGCCGGAGAAGCGGGACGAGGCTTTACGGTTGTTGCAAATGAGGTCGGAAAGTTGGCTAAAAGCTGTACGGATCTTAATAAAGAGATATCCAATAATGTAAACAGCATATCAAAGGTAGTTCATGATTTGACAGAGCTTAAGTTTGAAATATAAAGATAATAAGAGCTGATAGAAATTTGGGAACGGCTTAAAAAGCCGTTCCCTGTTTTATCCAAAGGAAAATAAAAATGGTAAAAATATTTGATACACATGCACATTATGATGATGAGGCTTTTGACAATGACAGAGAGGAGCTGATTGGCTCCTTTGTGGAAAACGGCATTTATGCCGTAACCAATATAGGAGCAGATATAAAAAGCTCAGAAAACACAGTGAAATTAGTAAAAAAATATGATTTTTTTTATGGGGCGGTGGGTGTTCATCCGTCTGATGTTGACTGTCTTGAAAAAATAGGTGATGAAGAAAAAGCAATAGGTATAATCAAAGACCTTACAAATGCTTCCGACAAAATAGTAGCGATTGGAGAAATCGGTCTTGATTATCATTATGAGGATACGGATAAGGTGCTTCAGGAAAAGTGGTTCAGAAGGCAGCTTAATCTTGCACGCTGTTTAAAGCTTCCTGTGGTTATACACAGCAGGGATGCAGCGGCAGATACGATAGATATAATGAAGTCTGAACATGCCGAAGATTTAGGAGGAGTTATACATTGCTATTCATATTCGGCAGAGACAGCGAAAATATTTCTTAATATGGGATATTATATCGGAGTCGGTGGTGTGCTTACATTTAAAAATGGTAGGAGACTTGCGGAAACAGTCAGATTTGCACCACTTGAAAGAATAGTTCTTGAAACGGATAGCCCTTATCTTGCACCACAAACATATCGTGGAAAAAGAAATAATTCACTTTATATACCTTACGTTGCAGAAGCGATAGCCGATATAAAGAGTGTTACGGTTGATGAGGTCTATGAGATAACATGGAATAATGCATTGAGGCTATACGGGATAAATAATGAAATAAAGATAATATAAAAAACGGGATGAGGAATATAAAATGGAAAAGCTTAGTAATCCGCAGGTTACGATAGAGACGATAAAAAAATATAATTTTGCTTTTCAAAAAAGGTTTGGACAGAATTTTCTTATAGATGGACATGTTATAGAAAAGATAATTAAAGCGGCGGATATTTCAAAGGAGGATACTCTGCTTGAAATAGGACCGGGAATAGGTACAATGACACAGTATCTTGCAGAAGCGGCAGGAAAGGTATATGCGGTTGAGATAGACAAAAACCTTATTCCGATACTTGCTGACACCTTGTCTGCTTATGACAATGTAACGGTTGTAAACGAGGATATTCTTAAGCTTGATATAGATGAACTTATAAAGAATGATAAGGGAAAACTTAAGGTAGTGGCTAACCTTCCATATTATATAACCACACCTATTATAATGGGACTTTTGGAAAATCATATACCTGCCGAATCCATAACCGTTATGGTACAAAAGGAGGTGGCAGAGCGTATGCAGGCAAAGCCCGGGAGCAAGGATTATGGTGCTCTTTCCCTTGCCGTACAGTACTATGCCGAGCCTTATATAGCTGCCAATGTTCCGCCGAACTGCTTTATGCCCAGACCAAATGTAGGCTCTGCGGTTATAAGACTTACACGCTTTTTAAGACCGCCTGTTGCGGTAAAGGACGAAAAGCTTATGTTTAAGCTTATCAGGGCATCCTTCAACCAAAGAAGGAAAACGCTTCAAAACGGAATAAATAATTCACCTGAGCTAAGCTTCACAAAGGAGCAGGTAACGGAGGCATTAAGAAAGCTTGGAATAAATGAAAACATAAGAGGAGAAGCACTTACTCTTTCGGAATTTGCCGGACTCAGCGATTTACTTTCTTTAAACAATTAAAAGCATCAGGTTTATTGGGTATAAATGGTCAAGCCTTCGCATATATTATATATATGTTTAAGAAAAAGTGAGGAACAATTATGCGAAAGGGAAGATGTGTATCATATATATACCGTTACAGAGACAATGCAAGATGTGAAAATGCGGGCTTTATCAAAATACAGTGTGTATCCAATGGAAATGAAAATCAGGCAAGAATTCAGATTGGGTTGAAATTATATAAAAAAATGGAATGTAAATGTGAGGTTTATCTTTTGCACGGCAATTCGGGAAGACACCTTACGGATATAAATTTTTGTGCCAGAGAAAGAGATACCATTATGAAGCGGATGTTTGTTCCGTGGGATTCGCCGTTAGATGATGGAGTATCGCTTGATGAATATTCGGGTTTGTTTTTCCTGTGTGATGACGGTGAACAGTTACTCGGTGTGTGGGATAACAAGGTTATAAATCCCGGTGAAATTATGATAACAAGGTGTGAAAGCCTTGATGGTAAAAAAGAACAAAATAAGCCTGCTATTGAGGTAGGAGCGGATGACAGGGAGAAAAAAGTATATAAAAAAGAAGCAGGAGGAAAAGCCGATAAGGTTGATGAAATTCCGACAATAAAAATAAAAGAAAAATATAAGGATGCCTGTGATGAGATGCTCAACACCTATCCAAAGCTTGCCATGTTTGCGGACAGTCAGATAACCGAGTGTGTAAAAATAGAACCTCAGGATATCGGAAGACTTCACATGAGTAATTGGAAGCTCGGAGTGAACAGCTTTTTATCACATGGCTTTTACCAATATAGATATATAATGCTTGGCAAGGTAAAGCTTAACAGTGACGAGGAAAAAGTCGTAATAGGAGTTCCGGGAGTGTTTTCCAACAAGGAAAGATATCTTGCCAATATGTTTGGATTCGGAAGCTTTGTTCCTGTTAAAAAGGAAAAGCTTATGACGGGAAATTTCGGTTATTGGATTTCTGAAGTATCAAGAGCGTAAAGGTCAAGAAATATGTTGTGCCCATTTACATTTGCCTTAAGCTCGTTAGTAACAGTCTTTCTAAATCCCAGCTTTGCAGCAAGCTTTATGGATGGGCTGTTGTCGGGTGCTATGTGAGCGGCTATGGTATTTATTCCGTAGTATTTTTTCATAACCTTTATGCCATTATAGCATGCCTCATAGGCAAAGCCCCGATTATGATAAAGCAGGTCAAGCTTGTAACCGATTTCAGCATATCTGCCGTTTTTTCCTTCCTTTATATTGAAATTAACGGAGCCGATTATCCGATCAGTTCTATAGTGAGTATATATATAATATCTTAAAAAGCTTCCGCTCAGGTATGCGTTATATTCGGCTTTCAGGTGTTGGAAGTGATAATCCTTAGTGTAAAAGCCTGTTGGACGGGTTGGCTCATATTTATCAAAAATAATTTTATTTCTTTTATAAAGGTCTAATACGGCAGCAGCCTTATGTTCATTTTCAACCTGCAATATGAGATTTTCAGTATGTAAAACAGATGGTCCCATAAATAAACTCCTAAAGAATTATTTAGAAGTATTATATAATATAAGGTATTCAAAATCAACCAAGCAGGATAAAGAAAGATGGTAATATATAAAAACAGATTGGTAAAATTCAAAATAATAAGCAAATGATTAAGGATGGAAATAAGTATGGATGAGGACGTAAAATATATGAAACAAGCACTTAAGCTTGCAAAAAAGGCGGCAGATAATGGAGATGTGCCAATAGGCTGTGTGATAGTTTACGAAAATAGAGTGATTGCACGAGGCTACAACAGAAGAAATGCTGATAAAACTACTCTTGCGCATGCAGAGATTCTTGCCATAAAAAAAGCTTCTAAGGTTATAGGAGACTGGCGGCTTGAGGATTGTGCCATATATGTTACGCTTGAACCCTGTCAGATGTGCGCAGGTGCCATAGTTCAGGCACGTATACCAAGATGTGTAATCGGATGTATGAACAAAAAAGCAGGCTGTGCAGGCTCTATACTCAATCTTTTGGATATAAAGGAGTTTAATCATCAGGTCGAAGTAAAAAAAGGTGTACTTGAGGATGAATGTTCCGGGCTTTTGAAGGATTTTTTTGTAAGACTTCGTGAGGATAAAAAACAAAAACAGCAGTAAATATTTTTGTTTATATAAAAAGTGATTCAATAAAATTCCTTGACTAAAGCCTTTATATTTTATATACTATTATAGGTAAAATGTAGATTTGTTGTATTCTTTTTAAGAACTCAAATCCGAGATAAAATTGTTATAAAATTTCCGTGCAGCTGGGGAGTTAGCGGTGCCCTGTACCTGCAATCCGCTACAGCAGGAGTGATGGTTGACCTAGGGGTGTTTTCTTGCAAGGCTGCCCTTGGTAAGTGGCGTTGATGTTTGGGTCTTGCGCGACAGGAACCTGTGAACCGTGTCAGGTCGGGAACGAAGCAGCACTAAGCAGGACCTTCTGTGTGCCGCAAGGTCGCCTGGGCTGAGTCAACTGCTAAGGTAACGCTTGTGAGAGCATCACGAAGTCAGCCGCACGGTATTATTTTTAATAGATAAATTTAGCTTATAGGTTTTTAATAAAAATGAATGTATATCAGAGGACAATAAAGTTTGAATGATATGCGAAGGTTAAATTGTTATATGATTAACTTTGGATTGTTATATGATTAACTTTAGTATGAAATGATTAACTTTAGATTGTTATATGATTAACTTTAGTATGAAATGATTAACATAAGAGGAGGTTATTTATGGGAGAAGAAAAAAAACGTGTCAGCCGTTCTTTACTTATGGCGATAACGATACCGGATGCTTTGATACTTGGAGCATATCTTTTAGAGGTTATAAAAGGTGAGCGTACCACAGGATACTATGGTATGCTTGCGGTTCTTATATTGGCTCCGATGATTATTGCATGGCTTTCATTTAAGTCAAATCCTGAGTCTGATGTATGCAGATACGTAGCTACGCTTGGTTATATAGCCATGTATACCATGGTTGTATTTACCGGAGATACAGCACTTGTAAGTATATACATAATTATTCCTATGAGTTATCTTATAGTGTGTGCAGATCCTAAGCTTTTGAAAATATCTGCCATATGGGCTATTTTTGCCAATGTCGTTTCAGTTATCTATAAGGTGGTGGGTAAAGGATTAAAAAGTGCGGATGATATAGCTGATTATGAAATACAGATACTTGCAATTTCCCTTTTTATGATTTTCCTCTATACTTCAACCAATCTTCAAAAGAAAATAAATGATGACAGAATGGGTAAGGTTATTGAACAGGAAAAGAATGCTGAAAATACGCTTAATCATATACTTAAGGTTGCTGACAGTGTCACAAGAGAAACGCAGTCAGTTCTTTCAATGGTAAATGAGGTTTCTGATTCTTCAAACATTACTGCAAATAATATGGAGGAAATAACAACCGGTACAAGTCAGACCTCAGACTCCATACAGGAACAGCTTTCTCAGACTGAGCAGATTCAGAGTATTATAGAGGAAGTAAACGGTGCTGCAGAAAATATGCAGATTATGATTAAGGACAGCTATAAGAATATTGAAACCGGTGTGAGCAATATGGACTCGCTTACTGAGAGTGCAGCCTATGTTGAACAGATTAATAAAGAATTAAATACTGAAATGTCAGCTCTTGTTGAGGATGCCAATCAGGCACAAAATATAATTCAGATTATTCAGGATATAGCAAGTCAGACTAATCTTCTTGCTTTAAATGCCTCCATCGAAGCAGCACGTGCAGGGGAGACAGGACGAGGCTTTGCAGTTGTTGCAGATGAGATTGGTAATCTTGCACAGCAGACTTCTGATGCGACTGAGAACATCGGGGATTTGCTTAATAGACTTACTTCAGGAGCTAATGCTGCAAGTACAGCCGTTGATAATGCCGTTGAAGCAGGAAACAATCAGAATAGTCTTATCCTTAGCACAAGGATGACCTTTGAACAAATAAGAGACACTATCTCTGATGTCGCTGAAAATGCAAAACAGGAAGCGGAGTCTATTGAAAATCTTCTTGCTGTCAACACAGAACTTGTTTCAAGCGTTGAAACTATTTCAGCCATAAGTGAAGAGGTTACGGCAACCAGTCAGCAGGCTCATGAGATGGCTCAGAAAAACGTTCGGCTTTCAGACGACATGAAGACAAGCATTGAACGCCTCTCCGCATCGGTTAATGAACTGAAATAAACTTGTGTTTATCGCAGTAAGACAGATATCAGGTTGGTTAATATACTGAACAAAGAAAACAGGCGGTTTATGTAACTCACATAGCTTCCTAAATCAGTACATTCGAATTCTTTATATTTGCACGAAACCGAAAACTCGCTACGCTCAAACAGTTCGGTTTTTGAGCAAATATATACGAATTCTCATTGCTGATTTGACGGAAACTATGCTCACGTTACATAAACCGCCTGCTTTCTTGTCTCAGTATTTATTAACCAACCTGATACCTTAGCTTAAAACAGCACAGTATGTGCTGTTTTAAGCTGTGTGAGTGGAAATACTTAATATATTTCACACTTTATTTACTTATGGGCAGGAAAAGCATATAAAAAGGCTGATACAAAGCGAGTTTTCGGTTTCGTGCGAATTAAAAGGATTTGAACTTATTGATTTCACAAATTGTTGGCACGTTGTGTATCAGCCTTTTTCATATGCTTTCCTGCTAAAACAGTATTGGCGGTGTGAAATATATAAGTATTTTCACTCACACCATACTGCGATAAACAGAAGTTTATATTTCTTCGCCAAGAAGTTTTTTAACGCTGACAAGCTTTACACAGAGTACGAAGATCTTGGAAGCTTCAAGCATTTCCTCAGGAGTTGGATAGGAAGGAGCTATACGGATGTTGGAGTCCTGCGGATCCTTGCCGTATGGGTAGGTTGCTCCTGCACCGGTAAGAACTACTCCTAAGTCCTTGCACATTTTTACGATAGCCTTTGCACAGCCCGGCATAGCATCAAAGGAGATGAAGTAGCCGCCTCGCGGTTTTATCCATGAACCGATTTCAAGACCATCAAGCTCATTTTCAAGTGTGGTTAAAACAGCCTCGAACTTTGGACGGAGTAATTCACCATGGCGTTTCATATGAGCCTTGAGCCCGTCGATATCCTTGAAGAATCTGACGTGACGAAGCTGATTTATCTTGTCATGACCGATGGTTTGAACGGTCATATATTTCTTTATGTATTCAATGTTGGTAAGGGAGGTAGCAATAGCTGAAACACCCGAACCAGGGAAGCTTATTTTTGAGGTCGAGGAGAAGATGTAAACCATATTTGGGTTACCTGCCTTCTCACACTCGGTAAGAATATTAAGTATTTCATCCTGAGTATCCTCGTAAAGATGGTGGATGCAGTAAGCATTGTCCCAGTAAATTCTAAAATCCTCTGCAGCAGGTTTAAGGTTGGCAAATCGCCTGACAACCTCGTCTGAGTAGGAAATTCCGGTAGGATTTGAATATTTAGGAACACACCAAATGCCCTTTACGGAGGCATCATTATTTACATATTGTTCAACCATATCCATATCAGGACCGTCGGTTCCGAGAGGAATATTTATCATCTCAATTCCGAAAACTTCAGTTATCTTGAAGTGTCTGTCATATCCGGGTACGGGACAGAGGAATTTTACCTTGTCAAGCTTACACCAAGGCGTTGAGCCGTTTACGCCGAAAGTCATGGAACGTGAAACCGTATCATACATGATATTAAGACTGGAGTTACCGCAGACGATGACGTTGTCCTTTTCAACCCCCATCATGTTTGCCATAAGACGTCTGCACTCGCCGATTCCGTCAAGGTCGCCATAGTTTCGAGTGTCATTACCAAGAACAGTATTCATATCTGATTGGCTGTTAATTACATCAAGCATAGGCATAGCAAGTGCAAGCTGCGACTGGCCCGGTTTTCCCCTTGCCATATTGAGAGAAAGTCCCTTTGCTTCCTCGACTTTATATTGTTCTTCAAGAGCATTTTTTAAAGATAAAAGTTCATCTTTAGTCATATCCTTATAAGCCTTCATAGTTCAATCTCCTTATATAATCTCTTTATAAGCCGCATAGGAAAATCGGAGATTTTCTTGCTTGCTTATTCATCATTTGCATTTTACATATGTCTTTCAATATGATACCTCATTTTAAGGATAATTTCCATAGAAATTTGAAGAAAATATGCCGTATTTGTCAAAAATATTTCAAATTATGCAAAGTGCAAAATTTTTTTAAAAAATATTTGTATAATATAATAGTATGCGAAATTATTTAAAGGTTGTAATTTTGGCAATTAAATGTTACAATATATGATAATAATGCGATAGGTAGCGTTAAATATACGGATTTAAGAGGACTGGGCTATGAATTATTCAGAAGTAATTGAATACGTAAAGAAAATGACTACTGAAAATGGACGACCTTCCAACTATCCTTTCAGGAGCAGATATGAGCATACTATGCGTGTATATAGATGGGCTATTAAGCTTCAGGCTAAGCTTGGTGGAGATATTGATATTATTGCACTTGCTGCTTTACTTCATGACATTGGCTGGGATAGCGAAAGACCACATGAAGAGGTTGGAGCAGAGCTCGCAGTGGATTTCCTTGACAGTCTTGGTGTTGAGCCGGAAATTATCAAGCGGGTGGGTGAGATAATTATGATTCATGAGGATAAGGATACTGAGGCAGAGCTTTCCCTTGAATGTAAGATTGTTATGGATGCTGATTTACTTGATGAGGTAGGTGCAGTAAGCGTTATTTGGGATGCTATGGCAACCGCCTGTGAGGATGAGGCAAGCTACAAGAAGGCATATTACAGAATAAAGAATTATTATAGAATAAATAAACCTAAGATAAGAAGATGTAAAACTGATGCTGCCAGAGCCGAATATACCAAGCGTATGCAGCTTCTTGAGTCCTATATTAATCAGTTGGAAAAAGAATTATTTTAATTGGATATTTATTGGCGTGTGTATTGACAGATGTCTATACACACGCTTTTTTTCTCTTTACATCACCCGTGCGGATAGTATCTGTCACTTTTTTTGAAACAAATCAGATACATTTACAGATTATATTGGGCGTATAAAATATTTTAAAATATATTAAAAAGGTGGGTTTTGTCATGGGTAGGTTTTTTCGAAAAATTGTAGTATTATGTATGGTATTGCTGTTGATTTTGAATTTTACAGCCTGCGGTAAAAAGAATGGCAAGATATCAGAATACGGAAATCAGGATAGTACTGTTTTGGATAAAGACAAAGAAAATGATAATGCAGATAGTAACATATCTGAGGACATCGGAAGCCTTGCGGATAAGCTTGGAACAAAAAGAATTGAGTGGCAGGATAGCTTTGACGGTGGAGGAGTTAATTATAAATTCAATATTATGTATGATGTGCCCGATATGGAGCATGTTCCGATATATAAATTTGTGACTCTTAAAGATTCAGAAGCAAGAGAAAAGGATATTTTGAATAATCTTTTTGGGGATGATTATTCAGAGGTTCATAAAAAAATGGATAATGAAGACTCTGATTTGGCAAATGCAATCCATCATTATCTGATTGACAATGCAAGCAAATATATTTTTGGACATGAGCCGACCGGCGACGAGATTTATTCGGATTCTGCTTTTTATAATTCATGGGTGGATTACAATGGTTTTTATCTTCATACCTACGAGGGCGTCTATCAGGGAAAGGAATATTATGTGTTTTTTGGAAAGCATACGAATTCAAGCTATGTGTATTTTGCTTTTCTGCCAAAAAACATATCTGAATTTATGGAGGATGACAGGATAAGCTTCAGTATTCAGGGCTTTTCAGGAAATGCTTACAATATGGAAAATGAAAGTATGGATATAAAAGAGGATTTAAAGAAACAGGCAGAGGATTTCATAGAAAGCAATCTTTATGAAAGCAGGGAAATCATGGATGAGGGTGTGGAAATATATTATTATAATGAAATTGATAAAGCAAATTCTGAAATAATAGGCATTGATGGATATGCGTTTAATGTCGGCAGAGAAAACATTTTTAATAAAGAATTGACTGTTCAATATAATTATTCCTATGGAGAAGAAACGATGGAAGACTTGGATTATATAGAGGTATCTTCAAAGGGTATAAATATAGTAAGCATGATACTTTTATATGAGAGCATAGAACAAGTTACAACTGATACCGCATTGCTTGATGAGGAGAGCATAAAGGAGATGTTTATTGAAGCATTAAAAAATAATGCTGATTTTTATAACAGGGGAATCAGACGTGTAAGCTTTGACCATCTGGAATTTGAATACTTTCCGATACCTAATCCTGAAAATGAAGATGAGGCAAGTGTAATCCCTGTATGGCACATCAGTGCGGGTACGTTAGGTCTGGAGGTAATAATAAATGCAGTTGATGGTTCGATTGTTTATATGAGTGAATAGTATTTATGAAACATATTTAATACATTTATGTTTTATGCTTGAATTATAATAAAATTATTATCAAGAGGTATGAATTTGTTTATGAAAAAGCTATATCATAAATTTACATTATCAGTCTTAATTATATCGCTAATTATTTCTTTGCCTGCCTGCGGAAAGAAAAGTAACGATATATCCGACTATGGCAACCAAAATGAAGCAACTAACAGCGATGCTTCAGATGACGTATCGGGTTACGGAAGCTTAAGGGACAAGCTCGGAACGGATAAGATAAACTGGCAGGAATCCATTAATGTGAATGGAATAAATTACAAGATTAGTCTTATGTATGATGTGCCTGAACAGGAGAATGTGCCGGTCTATGTAACAATGCCTATTTCTGACTTTGATAAGAAGGAAAAGGAAATTGTTGAGAAATTGTTCGGAGATGATTATATTGAGGTTCATGAAACATTAAATGAGAAAAAATATTATAAAATTCTCGAAACGGAAGAAATGACAAATGTAATATTAAATCATTGGTATGAAGAAAGTGAACTTAAAGGTGAAAAAGGTTCAAATGCAAATAAAAACTATGACGAAATATATGATAATTTCGGAAAATATGATGAATTTTATAATTCGTGGGGAAAGGTGGGAGATTTTTCACTTCATACATATAAAGGGAAATATAATGGAAATGCGTATTATGCAATATTTTCAAGATACGAGGACAAAAACTTTATGTTTTTTGAACTCTTTTCCGACAGCATAAAAGATATTATGGGAGATAGCAGGATAGGGGGATATACTTATACTTCTAATATTACAAAAGAAGAGGATAATGAGGCATATGCTCAAAAGGAAAAGCTTATGGATGACGCAAAGCATTTGATAGATGATATTTTAGGAGGAGAATATTATGATATCAATAGTACAAAGAATTTGATGTTTTTTGGTGAAGATGAGGCTTATAGCTCTATATTTGACGGATATAGATTTGAACTTGAAAACAATAAAGTCGATAGCAGTGTTTATGAAGGAACAATTTATGAATATGGATATAATTCAGAGCGTGTTGAGATATCCAACGAGGGGATTTTATCTATATGTCTGGGTATATTTTATGACAGTATGGAAATGAAATCGCCGGATACTAACATGCTTGATTTTGAAAACATTAAAGAATCCGTGCGGGATATTATAGAAAATGAAATTGATGTAAATAAGGTGCAAGGAAGTAATTATATAAATATTGATAAGATAGAATTAAAATATTATCCAATTGTGAATCCTGAAAATGATATGGAATTCACAATTCTTCCGGTATGGTTTTTTTATTCAAATACAAAAAGTTTTAGGATGCTTGTAAATGCGGTTGATGGTTCGATGGTTCTTATAGAATATTAAATGTGTCTTAATTATAAAAATGTATTGACTAAACAATAAAAAAGAGCTATTATAACCTTGGAATAGTAATTCCGTTGGGAGGTTTGTCAGATGTATCCGGCTAAAAAAAAACTGAAGAAATTGTGAGGGGTTTGTCAGACGTACCTGTCTAAAAAAAACTGAAGAGATTATGGGAGCGAAAGCTCCCTTTTTTATGCACACGCCCACGTAATGAAAATTGTCACTTTGTGACACGCGGGCGGCGCGGCGAGTAGGGTACGATTTCATCTTCCCTACTCGATTAAGAGAGGAAAATTATGAATCAATGGTATTGCTTTATAAAAGAAGAATATTTTAGATAAATGATAATAGCTTTTTAGAATGGCAAACTGAACGTAAAATTCCAAGATCGCAATATCGGGCAATAGAAAGAGAAATATCAAGTATTAAAAAAGAGTTTGAGGTGTATCTTAATGGTTTTATAAAAGCATATAAGAAAAAACGTGTAAATAAAGAACCGTTATACCGTGTCTCAAGTTTGATTAATTTTATTGAAGAATTGAATCTATGATAAAATGGGCTATCGCTTTAGTGAATTTCAATAAGGCGATAGCTTTTTGTATTAATTCTGAAACATATTTGATACATTTATGATGTATGCTTAAAATATTAAAAAATTATAGTCAGGAGGCATGTATTTGTTTATGAAAAATTTGTTTATGAAAAATCTATTTCAAAAAATAACATTATCAGTTTTAATTATATCACTAATTATTTCTTTGTCTGCCTGCGGTAAGAAAAGTGAGAATATATCCGACTACGGAACCGAAGCGGTTGCTTCGCAGGAGGATGCAGACAACCAAGAAGTAAAAGCAAACGAGTTTGGAAGCTTATCCGATAAGCTAGAAACAGAAAAGATTGATTGGCAGGAAAGCTTTGAGGTCGGTGGAACAAAGTTTAATGTGAAAATTAATTATGATGTACCGGATGTCGGAAGTATTCCAATATATACCATAGAAGCTGTATCTGATATGCAAAAAAGGGAAAAAGATATACTGGATACTCTGTTTGGAAATGATTATGAAGAGGTTCATGAGGAGCTTATATTTGGAGATAAAGATGTTTTCGCACCGGATTATCCTCTAAAGTCACATCTTTACACAGAGTATTATATATATAGCGGAGATACAATTGATCCTGATGTAACTGAAGAAACGGTTAATTCATGGACAAGCTTCAATGGCTTTGATCTTCACACCTATAAGGGCACTTATGAGAATAAAGAGTATTATATTATTTTTTCAATGAATCCTGAAGCATATATATTTGTAATGACGCTTCTTCCTGTAGACATAAAGGAATTTATGGAGGATGATTCTGTTATGGAGTATTACGAATATTACGGAATGGAATTTATGGAAGATGAAAATGGCGGACACTCGGAGTTAAAGGACGATTCTTCAAATGTATGTATAAAAAATAGGGATAAATTACTTGACGAAGCAGCCGGCTTTTTAAATGAAAAGCTGGATGCATTTGGCACTGTAGCGCTTCTTGCCCAAGTTTTTAATATTGAAGATACGCCTGTATCCTCAAGTATAGAAATTGAAAATGTATCGCCTGATAAGGTCGACGCAATAATTGCCCAATTAGAGTTTGTAAAAGAGGATGGCAGCAAATTCTTTGATGGATATCCGTTTTTTGTAAATAAAGAATTAAATGGTTTACAGTTTCTTCTTACCGGTTCCGGTTTGGAACAAAAGGATTCCATGACCGGAGGCTATGGCTATAAGGAATATTGGATTGATATATGCTCAAAGGGGATTATTTACGCCAGGCTGGATGCAGGCTTTTACTATGCAGAGCCATCCGTAAATGATACAGCACTGCTTGATTTTGAAGCGATAAAGGAGTCCTTAAGGGAAAATATAAAGCAAAGCTTTGATACTTCAAAATGCAGTGTATCTGTCGTAAACTTTAATACGCTTGATTTTGTTTACTATCCTGTAAGCAATCCTGATAAACAAAATGAATTTACATTTGTTCCGGCTTGGGATTTTTCGATGTCACCTTATAACATAAGAGTTGTAATAAATGCGGTTGACGGCTCGCTTTTATATATAGGATACGAATAGTTTGTCACATAGGGACAGGCACCTTGTCACATTTGACGAAACACAACTGCGCATAAAATATGTACACGCATAGCTCGCTAACGCTCACGCTATGCTTAGCACATTTTTATGCGCAGTTTATTTTACGTATGTTAATGTGACAAGATGCCTGTCCTCGTGTTACATATGTTTACACTATGGGGTGGTGAATATTCCGTAATATTCATCACCCTGTATTATATAATGATTATATGAATTATTGGAGTTTTCTTTCGTTTCACTATATGTGATTATTTCTATATCATCGACTTCCGAAGGAAGAGTGATATGATAATTATTTATGACATCATCGCTTATGGCAGATGACGGAATTTGTTTTGCAGTGTTTTTTATGGCAGGAAGATATGTGGTATAGTCTTCCTTTCCGGTTGCGATTGCACAAAGGAGTTCACCATTTTCATCAATTATAACCTTATGGCTTTCGGTATTGTCATATCTGGTATAAGTAATTTCCCAGTAAACAGCGGCATATATACCAAAGGTTGTATCAAGTGCCTTATACGGAGTAGCTTTCCAGGTATACCAATTTTGGTATTCGGAGCTTAGCTTTTCAGGATAAAGACCGGCATTATAAAGCGCTAATATACTTTCTGAGGAAAGAATATAAGCCTCATAATCAGATATAGTACATTCGTCTGTTGAGGCGGGAGAAACATTGCTTTCCCAACTGTTGGTTATAAGCTGTAATCTTTGATATGCAGAAAGCTGTCTTGAAGCACTTTTTACCACTGCCACAGAAGGGCCAGAATAGTATTCCGTTGGTACGACATTTACCTTATCTATATTTTGATTCATACGGTTGTTAAGTAAAAGCTTAGGTACATAAACCGACGCACAGGCAGATATTATACATAAAGCTATTACAAGTATGTTGATTAAGTTGTTTGAAAAATTCTTTTTCATCATTCGATATCTCCGATTTTAAAATATATTTTAAAGGTTGTTCCGACATTAGGAGTGCTTTCGATTTTCATATCCGCATCATGTCTGTTAAGTATAAGGCTGGCAAGGGATAGTCCGAGTCCGGCACCGCCCTTCTTTCTCGAACGGGATTTATCGACCATATAAAATTCGTCACATATACGGGACAAATCCTTTTCTTCAATTCCTACACCGAAATCCTGAACTGTAAAGCAGTAAAATTCCCCTTTTTTATCCCCTTTAAATATAACCCTGCTTCCTTTGGAGGAGGCTTTTCTTGCATTATCTATCAGGTTGATAAAAACGGTTTTTAAAAGCTCTCTGTCACCTGTGATAATGCCCTGCTCAAATTCATATTTTAAGCTTATGCCGTCTGAAGATAGTATAGGCTTAACACTGTTTACTATATCATTTCCGAAGGAGACGGCGGAGATAGGCTTTTTATCTATAGTGTTGGACTTAAGGTAGATTAAATCAAAGAGCTTCATCGACATATCCTCAAGTCTTTTTCCTTCAGAGAAAATGTAATTAAGTGCCATAAGCTGCTGGTCTGCATCCAGGTCGGTGGAACGCATGGTGTCTGCATAGCCGATTATTGCGGTCATAGGAGTTTTTATCTCGTGAGTAAAATCGGCAACAAACTGATCCCTTCGCTTTATCATATCATTTAATTCATCTATATGGGTTTCGACGGAGTCTGCCATCTGATTGAATTTATCCGACAAAAGAGCAACCTCATCATGTCCCTTTATGCTGCTTCGTTCACTATAGCTTCCACGTGCAAAGGCATCGGTAACGTTGTTTAGCTTTTCCAGCGGTCTGGTAAGGAAGTAGCTTATAATATAAATAATTACGGTAGCAGATGTAAGAATGATAAGAGAGAGACTCCGGTAATCATTTATACTTTTTTTGACAAACCGCTTAAGACCGGTTATATCTCTTCTGGTTATGATGTTGAGGATACCCTTGTCTATTTTACAAAAGGAGGCTATATAGATGAAAATTAATATTATTATCCACCTGTAATATCAAATCATCGGGGATAATTATATTTTCCTCGCTGGAAAATACCTGATTACCCGAATATAGTATTATGAGGTCGGAGGTATCGCTCATCATTCCTGCATAGACCTGTCCGGATATGGAATCAAGTTCACGGTCCAAATTATACCGTGGACTGTTGATTACCGAAAGAAGAGAGTATTCAATTGAAGCTTCAGCAAGGTTGTTTTCCAAAACAGCATTTTCAATCTGGGTATCAAGAGCAAGCTCATAGCTTCTCTTTAGTATGACATATCCCACTGCAAGCAAAACAGCCGATAACAAAAGCATATTAATGATAAGCACTTTATATCTGAATTTCATTTTTATTTCCTTTATTCTGCCAGACGATAGCCTGCGTTATAAATGGTCTTAAGGTCATTTTTTAAGGCAAGCTTTTTTCTTAGTCTCTGTATGTGAAGGTCGAGAGTTCTGGTTTCGGAAAGCTCATCGCTGTAGATAAGCTCGGGCCATACCAGCTCATACAGCCTGTCACGAAACAGAGTGATATTTTTATTTCTGATAAATACAACCAAAAGCTCAAATTCTTTAGGAGTGAGCGAAACGGCAGTATCACCTTTTTTTACGATGTGGTTTTCCGTATCAACGGTTATGTCCTTGAAGGTCAGTATGCTTTCTGTCTTGTTATATCGTCTTAAGACGATATTGATACGGGCAAGAAGCTCGACTATCTCAAAGGGCTTTACCAGATAATCCTCGGCACCGGAGGTAAGACCTTTAATTCTGTCATCAAGGGAAGCCTTGGCGGTTATAAAAATAACCGGAATATTCATAGGTCTTATATATTCCATCAGCTCGTAGCCGTTAATCTTAGGAAGCATGATGTCAAGAAGTATAAGATCAAAATTATTGGTTTCAAGCATATCGGCCGCACTTTCGCCATCATAAAGGGCAGTGCAGTTATAGCCTGCGCGGGTAAGATTCATCACAATTAAATCCGATATTGGCTTTTCATCCTCAACTATAAGTATCTTTAACATAAAACTTACTCCTTATCTGCCCCGAGCATATGCGAGGGGAGCCCCTCGCGGCTTTGAGCGAGTTCAAAAAAATTCGTTTAGGATTTTCTCCTTTTTGTATAAGTCTGCATAGGAAAATAATAGTTTTATTTGCTGACTTATCTTAATTTAAAAATCAGGCTGCAGTCTTACATGCATATTATAACCCAATATCTATATTAAAGTTAAGATGTATCTAAAATGTTTCATAGTTTTTGAAACAATTTTGATACAAAGAGGTAATATCATAAGGTTGATTGTAAGAGAAGACAAGTGCACACTGTCACAAAGATTTATTATATAAGGACGAAAAAATTATGAAAAAAATATCCTTAATTATTTTTCTTTTAAATATATGTATTCTTTCCGGTTGTACTAACCAAAGTAATGAGGAGCTTGTACCTCCGCAGGATAAAAGCTACACGCCGGTAATTCATAATACGGACCATGTCATAAAGCAGGATGTTACTCCGAGTGCAGAGCTTAAGCTTAGTCTTTTGGATTATGAGGAAACCGGATACAGAATAAGTCAGAGTGAGTGGAACCGGATAAACGGACAATATATGCTTACCGTGGATAAGGTATGGGTTAAAGCCGGTGATGAGATAAAAGCAGGTGAGCTGCTCATTTCATTTTCTTCAAAGGAGCTTGATGATAAGCTTAAGAGCTATGAAGATAAAAAAGCCGAAGACCTTCTTGCGATTGACCACTATAATCGATTGGCAGGGATAGATACGTCTTATGATTACAAGACCGATATAGAGCTTTTAAATCAGGATATAGCCATAGCGGATGCTTATATATCCGATATTAATTCCCTGTATGAAGAGATAAATATAAAAGCTACCGCTGATGGAATTGTAAGCTTTGTAAGTCCGTATCTTTCTGACGGATATATTATCACTGGTGAGGTGCTTATCAAGGCATCGTCAAACAGTAAGGAATATGTCTGTGAAACCACGGAAGACCTTGGGCTTAATGTGGGGGATGTCTTTACTGTCGAAAATGATATGACGGCATACGAACTTTGCATAAAGGATATTGCTTTTGATGAAGGAAATACAAAAATATATTTTGAACCCTTACCCGGAAGTGAGAGTGTCATTTCGGAAAACAATCTGACCTTAATTATAAAAAAACCGGAGATTAAGGGCGCGCTTTGTGTTAAGTCACAGGCGGTATTTGAGGAGGACGGACACTACTTTGCTTACAGATATAAGGAGAATGGATTAAGAGAAGCGGTTGAGGTTACGCTTGGCGACTATGTGGATGATTATGTAGTTATAACATCGGGACTTTCCGAAGATGATGAGGTAGAGCTATGGGATTAGGACGATTTAAGAACAATAAAATACCCAGATTTTTGTCCTGCCTGATTATCCTTTCCCTTGGCATAACAGGCTGTGGTACTAAAAAAACAGAAGAGGCTCCGGAGCTTTTGGAGCCTGCTTCGGAGGTTACATTTATTCGCCCTGTTTCGTATAAATATGTATCGAATCCGGAATGCCTCATGGGAGTTGTTGTGCCGGATAGCAGCTATGTGATAAGCGAAAAGAGCGTGCTTATAAAAAGCATAGAGGTTAATATCGGTGACAGTGTTAGTAAGGGAGATATAGTCGCCTACGGTGAGGTCTCGGTTTATGAGGATGAGATAAAAAGAAAGGAAGAGGAGTTAAGTCAGCTTGAGGCTGGGAAAAAAAATGAAAGCATTATAGCTGATGAAAAAATAAAACAGCTTGGATACAAAAAGGCGGCAGCGGAATATGTGGGTGATTCGGAAAATGTATCCGAGTTTGATAAGGAGATCAGCATAGAAAATGAAAATAAAAGATATAGTGAAGCCTTAAAAAATGCATCCATAGAGGAGCTTTCCTCAGATATAAAAAAATTAAAGGAGGAGAAGGAAAAGCTGATATTTACCGCTCCTTCGGACGGAAGGGTTACATTTATAAAGGATTTGTCCGCCACACCGACAGCAGGAGTTAATGAGGCTATTGTTGTTATATCCGACTTTGATGATTTTTACATAGAGGTTCCGAAGCTTACCATAGATAAATATAAATTCAAGAACTACACCGAAAAGTATGCTTATATAGACGGCAAAAGGGCCGGTATTTCCGAGTATGAGTATAGCAGTGAGGAGGTAAGCTATGCCACGTCAAACAAAACCTATCCCTGTATGAGATTTAAGCCTGACGATGAAAGCTTAAGCGAAAGCTTAAATGTGGGAGACAATCTTTTACTTTACTTTGAAAAAAATGAAGCAAGGAAGGTTTTGACTGTCGGACTTGATTCGGTAAATAAGGATGAATCGGGGGCCTTTGTATATGTATGTGAAGATAAGGATGATAATAATTTCGAGCTTAAAAAAAGGTATATAAAAACAGGAGCAGAGGGCAGCCATTACATTGAGGTAACAGAAGGACTGTCAGAAGGGGAGCTTGTATATTATTCGTCCGATTCGGTGGTGCCTCTTTCATACAGTGAGGAAACCGTGATAAGAGGTGAGTATAAGGAAAGCTATAAAACGGATATCGTGGTGATGTCTGACAATGATGTGAGTGTGATTGCGGCAAAGGATGGCGGAGTTATATCGGACATTTACGCAAGTGTAGGTGATGAGGTAGATAAGGATAGTCAGGTCTGCCTTATCGATACACAGGCAGGACAGGCGAGACTTACGGAATTAAAGACCCTCATGTCAAGTGCGGATACCGAGCACGACAAGGCGGTAAAGGAATTTGACGAAAGAGAAAAAGCTTTAAATGAAGAGCTTGCTTTATATGCAGGCATGGAGGCACCGGTTGCATCGGAAACAGATGCACTGGAGGATTATCTTTATAAGGATGAGGAGATAAGAAGCGAGCTTGCCGTACTTTCAACCGAAAGAGCCATAGAGGCATCCGCGTATGAGAGTAATAAAAAACTGCTTAATGATGAATACGTTACTCTTAATAATATGAATAACGGAAGCGGAGGAAACATTTGCTGTGCCCCCAGTGAGGGAAAGATAGGATATATAAATGTATCAAAATCGGATATCGTAAATAAAGGTGATTTTATCTGCTCCGTAGTAAGACCTACGGGAGATATTTATAAGGTAATGATAAGCAGCTCCGTTATGTCCAATCAGGATGGAGTATCAGCAGCCTTGGGCAGCAGGGTGAGTCTTTATATCGACGGAAAAAAATATGAAACTACATGTGCCGGAAAAAACGGATACAACGGAAGATATTATATTTTTACCGAAGGTGATAAGCAGTATGCAGCTTATATGACACCTTATAAAAGCGGTACAAATGAACAATTTTTTATAAGACTTGATGAGGATACTGCCGGGGAAATTGCAGGTAATGCTTCAGAGGATAAAAAGGTTACAGCCGAGTTTGATAAGCTTAGCTTAGACGGAGTGATTGCGGTACCGACCAAAGCCATATATCAGGAGACGGATAAGCTTTCGGGAGGAAAGGCTTATTATGTATGGATGCTTGAAAATGACATGATAGTCAAAGAATATGTAGAGACCCTTAACGGTACGGAGGCAGATGGCAAAAAGCCTGTTATATACGGAGTGGATGAGGGAGATATATTACTGGTTGAGTAAGAGAGGATAGGAGAATATATGCTTGGTTTTATACTTTTAAAGATAAAAAATAAATATAAGCTTTATACCTGTCTTTTTCTTGGAATGGTTTTTATGCTTGCAACTTTTTCGCTTATTTCCTTTTACGGTAACGGTGCCATGGAAAAGCTGATTAATGGCGGCTTTTATGAAAGCTACGAGGAAAACGGAGATTTTCCGGCAGTTTTATCAAGAAACGATATAGTTAAAAGAAACAGGCTTGAAGCTGTTAAGGAAACTGTAAAAAGCTATGAGAATTCATGGAATAAATATCTTAAATGTCCGGTGCTTGCCTCGGAATATATCTATACCCTAAAGGGATGTCCGGTGGAGCTTTCTTATAAGGGAAAGGGAGGATATCTTGATATTGCTTATATCGAAGGAGGGGGATTTAATGCGGTAGACGGATTAAAGCCGGATGAATTGGGAACGCTTTCGGATGATTTTTATGAATATAATTCTTTGGGAGAAAAAGGGGTTTATCCTTGTGTTATAAGCAGAAAGCTTATGGATTTTTATAATCTCGTGGTGGGTGAAAGGATAACATTTACCAATATCAAGGATGAGGCGGGAAATGTTCTTACGTTTGAGATAGCCGGTATTGTGGAGGAGGAAGGCTTTGATGATTATACATGGTATAAGAGCCTTACGGATATTTCGCTTACAATATATACGGATGAGGTTTCCTTTGACGAGATAGCGGAGGGCTTTAACTTTAATGCCATCGTCTGTGAAAACTATGAGCTTATAGACTACAGATATATCAATCCGCAAAATGCTGAAACGATTCTTGATTATATTGAACAGTTTCATGAAAGAGATGAGAAGCTTGATGAAAATATATCCGTAGTTTTAAAAAACTATATGGTTTCAAGAAGAACTGTTAAAACCATACTCTATGTGATTATCATACCGCTTTTGATACTGATGATTATATTTATATCAATGATTTCCGTAAGGATAGTTGATTCCGAAAGAACGGAAATTGCAGCCTTAAGAAGCAGAGGACTTTCATCGGCAAAAATACTTAAAATGTATGTATTTCAGGTGATATTTCTTTCTTTGTTTGCTTATATTTTCGGAATTTTACTTGGTTACGGACTTTTCAAAATTGCGGGAAGGGTAGACGGCTTTTTAAGTATCTCGGGAAGTATAAAGGTATATGATTCATTTACCTATGATGCGTTTATCTATGCCTTGGTTGGTGCTTGTTTTTCCGGGATATTACAGCTTATTCCTGTAATATTTACATACAAGGATACGGTACTTGACATAAAGCATAAAAAAATGGCAAAGCTTAAGAAACCGGGTTGGGAGAGAGGCTTTGTGGATGTTATATTGCTGCTTGTATCTTCATACATGATATATGATTTTAATAAGCAGCTTGAAGCCATGAGACTTAATACGCTTTCCGGTAAGGGACTTGATCCTATGATTTTTGTATCATCGACGATTTTTATGGTTGCTGTCGGTTTACTGTTCTTAAGAGTACTCGGTTACACCTTAAGGCTTTCTTTTAAATTGTTTAATAAGAGATTAAAGACATCCGATTATGCAGCATTTTTACAAGTGATAAGGAACAGAAAAAAGAGCGATATTATATCAATATTTATGGTAATAACCATAGCTTCAAGTATATTTAATGCAACGGTTGCGCGAACGGTCAATGAAAATCTTAATGAAAGAATCAGATATAATGTGGGAACAAATCTTGTTTATAAGGAAAAATGGAAGGTTAAGCTTGCCGGCATGGTTCCTCCGTTAAAATGGAGATATGATGAACCGGAATATGATATTTACAATAATCTGGTTAAGGAAGGTTATGCAAACAGCATTACAAAGGTTATCAGGGATGATAAGGCGACGGCACAGTTTAACAATAAAAAGCTTGAGGATGTTACCCTGCTTGGGATAAATACCAAGGAATTCGGTGAGACAGCATTTTTAAAGGACGGACTTACGGATATCCATTGGTTTAATTACTTAAATAATCTGGCAGTGAAAACTAACGGAGTGATAATATCGAAAAATCTTGCCGAGTATTATTCCGTTAAGGAGGGTGACACCATAGGATGCTTACGGTATCCGCCACCGGAGGCATTGGATAAGGAGGGCTTTACATCGGCTTATTATGAGGTGGTAGGGATAGTAGATGCTTTTCCGGGATATAAGCAGTATGAAAGCTATGCGGATGAGGATGGCAGCATGGTTGAAAAGGAAAGCTATCTTATGGTTATTAATTATGCAAATGCAGTTAGTGTATATGGTATTACTCCTTATGAGCTTTGGATAAGTACGGATAATGCGGACAGGACAAGAAGCTATCTGGACGAAAGACTCGCAGAACAAAAAAGGGATAGAGAGTATTATATAAATCTCGATGAGGAGATAGTTTCTATGAACAGCTCGGCGGTTATACAGATAACCAACGGACTTTTTACAATTAATTTTTTGCTGTCGATTTTGCTTTCGGTAATCGGATTTTTGATATTTCAGATTACGGAGCTTCGTGACAGGCAGAGCCTTTTTGGAGTTTACAGGGCTATGGGCATATCCATGAGGGAGATTAACCGTATGCTTTTTATAGAGGTTTTTGGAGTACTTTTTTCCGGAATACTCGCAGGAGCACTTTCGGGATTTATTACAACGATACTTTATATAAGAATTTTCTCAACGGTTTATCTGCCGCAAAGACACAATGTTCCTGTCGGTATCTATACGGATGTGTGGGATTTTATGAGACTTGGAATTATACTGATAATTACCTTTGCGGTATGCTTTGCGATTATAAGGCGGATAGTTAAAAAGCTTAAGATTACTGAAGTAATAAAGCTCGGAGAGGATTAGGGTTTTAGATATGGATGATAAGGATGTTATTTTAAAGCTTAATAATGTATCCAAAAGCTTTTTACTTCGAAGCGGTGAAAGGCTTGAGGTCATAGATGATATGAGTCTTTCATTTCCTTTGGGACAGCTCGTGATTATCAAGGGTAGATCCGGTTCGGGCAAGACAACACTCTTAAATATTATGGGAGCGCTTGATAATGATTACAGCGGAGAGGTTATATTTGACGGACGTAATCTGAATACGCTTAAGGAAGAAGAAAGGGAACAGATTAGAAGGTGTGAAATGGGCTTTGTATTTCAGTCTGTTGCACTTATACCTATCATGACTGCGTATGAAAATGTTGACTTTGCACTTAGAACTGTCGGTATGACCGATGACAGAGAGGAAAAGATAAAGGAAGCATTGGAGTTAGTAGGACTTTCAGAGAGAGCTACACATTATCCTTTTCAGCTATCGGGTGGAGAGCAGCAAAGAGTGGCGATAGCCAGGGCAATAGCTAAAAAGCCAAAAATTATTTTTGCGGACGAGCCAACCGGAGCACTTGATACCATGACGGGGCTGGTTGTTGTTAAGCTTTTTAAGGAGCTTGCTTACCGCTATGGAATAACGGTTGTTATGACTACACATGATGAGGGACTTATGGATATGGCGGATATTCTTATCAATCTTGAAGAGATAAACAGGAGCGGTGCATATGAATGATGAAGTTGAATATATAATAGAGTGTGATAATCTTGTCAGGATTTATAAAACAGATGAAACCGAGGTAATGGCTCTTCAGGGGCTTGATCTTAGTGTGAAAAAGGGCGAGCTCATGGCGATAATCGGTAAATCCGGAAGCGGAAAGTCAACCCTGCTTAATATAATCGGCGGTTTAGAGCGGCCGACTGTCGGTAAGGTTTTGTTTAAGGGAAGAGATATAAGTACATTTTCGGAAAAAGAGATAATAGAGTACAGGAAAAAGAGTATCGGCTTTGTCTGGCAAAAAAGCATACTTAATCTTATGCCTTATCTAAATGTGATTCAAAACCTTGTGACTTATGCAAGGTTTAATGGGATGAGTAAGAAAAAAGCTTATGAAAAGGCACTTACTTTGCTTGAGAGAGTCGGAATAGCTGAAAGGAAGGAAAGCTTTCCGCTTGAGCTATCGGGTGGAGAACAGCAAAGAGCGGCGATAGCCATGAGCCTTATGAGCGATCCCGAGATACTTTTGGCAGACGAGCCTACCGGCGCGGTAGATGAAAAAACAAAAGATAAGATTCAGGAGCTTTTTAGGTCGCTCAATAAAGAGCTTGGAATTACAATCATAATAGTAACGCATGATTTGAGCCTTGCGGATAAGGTAGACCGTGTGGTTATGATATCTGATGGAAAGATAAGTACGGAAAGGATATTAAAGGAAGAATACAAGAATAAGTTAAATGAACTTGAGGGCTATGATCTTGAAGCTCTTAAGCTTAGCGGTAAAGAAAGCCATGATGAATACCAGCTTCTTGATAAGGCAGGCAGGATTAAGCTTTCGGAGGATATGCTTACGGCGGCAGGCATAGACACAAACCGCGTCAAGGTAAGTGTAGTCGATAAAAAGATAGTTATATCATTGGATGAATAAATGTGTTATGGGGCGTGAGTCTTGTCACATATAGGATATACTTCATAAAATTTAGTATGACAGATAAAGAAAATCAGGTGGTTGTTACAACAATTTGACCCGATTTGTGTTAAATCAGCAACGAGTACTTGAATTGATTTTGCACGTTTAAAACCAATATGTTTGAGCGAAGCGAGTTTATTGGTTTTGTGCAAAATCAAAGAAAGAACGAGTGCTCTGATTTCACAAATTGTTGGTTAGTTGTAACAACCACCTGATTTTCTGTCTGTCATATGATTGAACTTTATTACAGATGTGACAAGACTCACGCCTGTGGCATACTTTTATGAAACTTCCTCTATCAACTCAACTATCTTGGTTATTGCATCGGTTTCATGCGCTTTTTTCATGTTATCTATATATTTTTCGCGGTTTTCATATACTTCATTAATAGCTTCAAGCAGGGAGGAATCATTTACATCTTCTTCCATAAGGAGCTTTGAGTAACCGCTTTTTTCAAAGGACTTAGCATTAAGTATCTGGTCGCCGCGGCTTGCTTCAAGTGAAAGCGGGATAAGTACTGCCGGCTTTCTTAATGCTAAAAGCTCGCAGATTGCATTTGCACCTGCACGGGATACCACTACATCAGCAAGTGACAACAGGTCGGCAAGCTCGGATTTAATATATTCAAATTGTACATATTTTTCAGTGTTAGGCTTATCCTTGTTGGTTTTGTCCTTGCCGCAGAGGTGGATTACGTTATATTTTTCCGTAATTTTATCAAGGCATGACCAGATGGCTTCATTTACGCGGACACTTCCGGTGCTTCCGCCGATTATAAGAAGTGTCGGACGAAGCTCACTAAAACCGCAGAAGGCCATAGCCTTGGCTGAGTCGCCTTCAAATAATTCCTTTCGTATAGGAGTTCCCGTAACAACTGCTTTGCCGTCAGGAAGCTTATCTAAGGTCTCAGGAAAGTTACAGCATATTTTTGAGGCTTTAGGTATTGCAATTTTATTTGCAAGTCCCGGGGTCATGTCGGATTCATGGATGATACACGGAACATGCTCCTTTTTGGCTGCGAGTACAACTGGAACGGCTACAAATCCTCCCTTGGAAAATACCACGTCAGGCTTAAGCTCTTTTATAAGTTTCTTGGCTTCTCCGAGTCCTTTAATTACCCTGAACGGATCGGTAAGATTTTTCATACTGAGGTATCTTCTTAATTTACCTGTTGCAATTCCATGGTAAGGGATATCCATTTCTTCAATAAGCTTTTTTTCAATACCTTCATACGAACCTATGTAATGTATATCATAGCCCTTTTCTTTTAAAACGGGTATTAATGCCATATTTGGTGTTACGTGTCCGGCGGTTCCTCCTCCTGTTAAAACTATCCTTTTCATTTTAACCTCCATAAAAAAATATATATAATTGTACCACATTTAACGTTAGCCTTAAAGTAATATTTTCTGTCGCAATTTGAAAAAAACTTTCGTATTAATCTATCTTGATTTCTTAAGTTAGCGTTTTTTATAATCACGACAATGTTATATGGAAAGCAGGTCTCGTACAAATCTGACGGGCAAAAAAATTATTTTAGATGCCGGAAGTGGAGGGCATAAAAGGGTCGGAGTCAGATTTAATTATATTATTTCCATATAATAATATTATATGAAAGAGGGATATAAAATGTTAGATTTAAGTCTGGGTTTTGGAACAAGCGTATACATTCTTTGGGGAATAGGTGTTTTAGGACTTATCTTAAAGCTTGCCGCAAATATACATATGAAAAGAATGATAAAAGCTTCCGGCAATATGGCGACCACCAAAAGACGGGCATTAAGAATTATGCGGCTAAAATATATAAATGGTAAGAGTCTGGGGATTAACACAGGAAGCAGTGATTCCTTTGTTGATAAAAATGTTCGGAGTATGCGGTATCTGGGATTCCCTCTTTATGTATGGCGGCGGACGGGACTTTTGCTTAGCTTATTGACAGTGGGCATAGTTGCAGGCTCATTTTTGTATAATGATGTTTCGTGGAGAGGAAGCCCCGATATGGTGAGTTTGATTGCAAATGGTATATGCGTATGTGCATTTTTGATGATTATTGAGAATATATTTTTAATAAATAATAAATTGGAGATATTGAAGGCTAATATAAGAGACTATCTGGACAATGTTCCCGGTAGTCAGAGGGATACTGCCTATAATAAAACCGTGAATTTCGGTGATGCCGAAAAAGACATGAAAAATCTAAATGAGCATAAGCTCTCCGCCGAGTCAGAGGCGGCGGCAACAGTTATAAGGGATAGTCTTGCGAAAAATGAACCGTCATTAAAAAGCATCAGAGGAGACAATATAATAGATGCTTCACCGCATATAAAAAGTGTTTCAGAGTTTTCCGGTGAAGAGACGGATGAGGCAGTATTAAGCAGCTTTCTAAGTGAATTCTTTTCTTGAAAAAAATAAGATTATTAAAAATATTTTTTATTGCAGCATGTGTAATACTTGTTTATATGTTTTTAGAAGGTCAGAGCTTCATAAGCTATAAGAAAAAGCCTTCCGAAGATAGCAGGCTTGAGACAGCGGTAAATGAGAAAACTGATGGTGAGATTATCGAAGATGATGAAATATATATAAGATATTATGATACGGAAAATGGAAGCTCTACGCCTGAGAACGCAAACGGCGTAGATGCAAGATACATAACTCAGCCTATTGTAAGTAATCTTCATGAAAAGGAATACTACTATGATTTCAGCAATGAAAAGCTTGCATGGTGGTTCAAGCGTGACAATGCTCATGGACCAAGCGGCTGTGATGATAAGGTTGTTTTATCGGATTATGGCGCCTACTATCTTGATGAAAATGTACCGGAGGATGAAAAGGTTATATATCTTACCTTTGATTGTGGATATGAAAATGGATTTACCGGTCATATACTCGATGTACTTGCCGAAGAGGATGTGCCGGCATGCTTCTTCGTGACCAAGACATATATAAGAGATAACATAGATTTAACAAAAAGAATGAAGGAGGAGGGACACCAGGTTGGAAATCATACCATAACCCACCCATCACTACCGACGAAGTCATATGAGGAAATCGAAAAGGAAATCTGTGGCTGCGCAGATTATATGAAGGAAGCAACAGGATATGATATGGATCCTTACCTTCGTCCACCGTGTGGAGAATACAGCGAACGTACCCTTGCGATTACCCATGACTTAGGGTTCAAGACTATTTTTTGGAGTATGGCGTATTTGGATTATGATGTAAATAAACAACCCGGTGCGGATTATGTAATTAATCATTTTAATAAATATCATCATAATGGTGCAATTATTTTGATGCACAACGTATCGTCATCAAATTCAGAGGCTTTGCAGACCGTTATACGAAACTTAAAGGCGGAAGGTTATCGGTTTGCAAGCCTCAATGAATTGGAATAATTAAATAACTGAGTTTGTGTTAAAATACATAATATTTTCCTTGTATAAACAACATTGAGATGCTAAAATATAATTTAGTTGTTTTAGAAATAAAAAAGATAAGGAGATATATTATGGCAAAGACAGTAAAATTTGACTTTAGCAACACAGAGTTTAAGGCTTCAAAGGAAGATGTAGCAGCTATGAGTGAAAGAGTAATGGCTGCCAAGAAAACTCTTCTTGAGAAAACAGGCGAAGGCAATGATTTCCTTGGATGGATTGACCTTCCGGTTGATTATGACAAGGAGGAGTTCGACAGAATCAAGAAGGCGGCTGCAAAGATTCAGAATGATTCGGACGTACTTGTGGTTATAGGTATCGGCGGTTCATACCTTGGTGCAAGAGCAGCTATCGAGGCACTTCGTCATTCCTTTTACAACTCAGTAACAAAAGAGGTTCGTAAGACTCCTGAGATTTATTATTGTGGAAATAACATAAGCAGTACATATCTTGCAAATCTTATGGATGCAATAGCTGATAAGGATTTCTCGGTAAATGTAATCTCAAAGTCAGGTACAACTACCGAGCCGGCAATCGCATTCAGAATCTTCAAGAAGAAGCTTGAGGCTAAGTATGGCAAGGAAGAGGCTGCTAAGAGAATTTATGCAACTACCGATAAGGCAAAGGGAGCACTTAAGACTCTTGCTACAGAGGAAGGATATGAAACCTTTGTAGTACCTGATGATGTAGGAGGACGTTTCTCAGTGCTTACTGCTGTCGGATTACTTCCAATCGCTGTAAGCGGAGCTGATATAGATAAGCTTATGCAGGGTGCTGCAAATGCAAGAGAATACTGCATAAATGATGATTTCGATAACAATGATGCCATGAAATACGCTGCAGTTAGAAATGTGCTTCATGAAAAAGGACTTGGAATGGAGATTCTTGCTAACTATGAGCCTTCACTTCACTATGTATCTGAGTGGTGGAAGCAGCTTTACGGCGAGAGTGAGGGTAAGGACGGCAAGGGTATATTCCCAACCGCAGTAGACTTAACTACCGACCTTCATTCACTTGGACAGTTCATACAGGAGGGTACTCAGAACCATTATGAGACAGTTATAAATGTCCTTAATCCAAGAGAAACTGTTATCATGGAAGAGGAACCTGTAGATCTTGACGGACTTAATTACCTCACTGGTCAGACAGTTGATTTTGTTAATAAGTGTGCCATGAACGGAACAATTCTTGCACACGTTGACGGAGGAATTCCTAATATCAGAGTTGATATTGACAAGATAGATGAGCTTACAATCGGAGAGCTTTTCTATGTATTTGAATTTGCCTGCGGTGTGAGTGGATACGTACTTGGCGTTAATCCTTTTAACCAGCCGGGTGTAGAAAGCTACAAGAAGAACATGTTTGCACTTCTTGGAAAGCCGGGCAACGAAGAAAGAAGAAAAGAGCTTCTTGCAAGACTTGGAAAGTAAATGTGATAAGGCTTTTATTTCAAAAATGTCATGGAGTTTAAATTCCATGACATTTTTCTTTAATTATTAGTTGCAATTTTTTTGTTGCTTATAAGCTCTATATAATCAATCAGAAATTGAGTTGTTCCTTCAATTCCAAGACGGCTGCTGTTAATCGTCAGGTCATAGGTGGTTGCGTCGCTCCACTCAGATTCGGAATGGCTGTTATGGTAATTTCGTCTGGTGCGGTCGTGACGCTTTATTTTATTGGTTGCCTCGCCCTCGGTTTCTATGTTGTACTTGCGTTTTACACGTTTGATTCTGTCTTGTAAATCAGCAGTTATAAATATACTGATTATATTATATCTGTCTTTCAGGATTTCCTCTGCGCATCTGCCTACAACTACAAAGGATTCACGCTCGGCAGCCTTAGTTTTTATGTAGTCAAATTGGAGTTCCTCAAGGACATTTGTTGAAACCTCCGGCTGATCTTTGACCATTTCGTCAAGAGCACTTCTGTCATACATCGTAAAACCAAAATGTTCTGCGATTTCACGTGCAATTTCATGTCCACCACTACCGTATTCTCTGCTAATAGTAATTATAATCTGATTCGCCATATTAAACCCCCCCTTTGACTAAAACCCTATAAGTTAATTTTATTATAAAACTGCTTTAAATGCAATTAAAAAATTAAAAGGGCAGGTACACATTTGCACCTGCCCCTGCTTTGGTATTTAACTAATCACAGTTCTCTTGCTTGCTGTCCTTAGAATTGCTGCTCTGGTTGTTTGACTGATTGTTAGAGCCTGCATTGTTCTGGCTGTTGTTCTGGCTGTTCTTGTTGCCAGCCTGATTCTTTGACTGATTCTTAGATGACATATCTATTCCTCCTTACTATGCCAATATCTGCAAATTGCAGATATATCAATATGTTTTGGCTTTATTTAATAAGCCTTACACCTTAATTATGGACATATATTAAAAGGAATATTCATTAAATGTAAAAATTATCTGTCAGTAAGCTGTTTAAAACAGAAGCTTATCTTTTTCTGGTAAGTGCACCCCTGTAATTTCTTATTCCTCCAATAGTATTTATCACATTGTAACCAAAATTCGAAAGTATACGTGCGGCCATCATACTTCCGCCTCCGTTTTCACAATAAACAAGTATAACCTTGTTTCTTGGTAAGCCAACTTTTCCATTTTCTATATCTGAAAGAGGCAGATTGATAGCCATAGGGATATGACCCTTTGCGAATTCTTCCTTTTCTCTTACGTCTACTATTATTCCTTCGTTAATAATTGCTTCATTCATGATGTTCCTAATATTAATATTACGAAATCTCAAAATGTCCGCCTCCTTGAAAATAATTATCTACTTTAAAATATTCATAATATTTAGATTTGTGCCTGATCCGTGATACAACCCTGACATATAAAGCCTTGACACCATATCGCAAGGCATTTAAAATAAAATGGATAATGTGTATTTATAGGTAAGAAGGGTAAAATGTATGAATGATAAGGAGTTTGAACTTATTGCACCGTGTCATTTCGGACTTGAGTCGGTGCTTAAAAAAGAGATAACGGAGCTGGGATATGAGATAGTTTCCGTGGAGGACGGCAGAGTTACCTTCAAGGGTGATGAAACCGTTATTCCACGTGCCAATATATTTATTAGAACTGCTGAAAGAATCCTTCTTAAGATGGGAAGCTTTAAGGCGGTTACCTTTGATGAGCTTTTTGAGGCGACGAAGGCGATTGCATGGGAGGAGTATCTTCCGAGGAATGCGAAGTTCTGGGTGACTAAGGCAACGACGAATAAGAGTGCGCTTTTTTCGGGAAGCTCCATACAATCTATTGTGAAAAAGGCGATAGTTGACAGGATGAAGCAGACCTATCATATAAACCATTTCGAAGAGGACGGAGACGAATATCCGATTAGAGTTTTTATATTTAAGGATATGGTTTCCATCGGCATAGATACATCCGGTGTCTCGCTTCACAAGCGTGGCTACAGACAGCTTGTCGGTAAGGCACCGATATCGGAGACGCTTGCTTCGGCACTCCTTATGCTTACGCCTTGGAATAAGGACAGAGTGCTTGTTGATCCGTTTTGCGGCAGCGGAACATTTCCGATAGAAGCGGCTATGATAGGGGCAAATATAGCACCCGGTATGAATCGTGAGTTTACTGCTGATGCATGGGATAAGGTTATATCCAAAAAGATATGGTATAACGCCTATGATGAAGCGCATGACATGATACGAAAAGATATAGAAATGAATATCCAGGGCTATGATTTGGATGCTGAAATCGTAAAATGTGCCATGACCAATGCCAAAGAGGCAGGTGTTGATAAATACATACATTTTCAGGCGAGGGATGTTAAGGAGCTTTCCAATCCTAAGCATTATGGATTTATAATTACCAATCCGCCTTATGGTGAAAGACTCGAGGAAAAGAAGGATTTGCCTGAGCTCTATAAGACGATTGGTGAGAGCTTTGCAAGGCTTTCGGACTGGTCGATGTATCTGATTACATCTTATGAGGAGGCAGAAAAATATATCGGAAGAAAAGCTGATAAGAACAGAAAGATATATAACGGTATGATTAAGTCGTATTTTTATCAGTTTATGGGGCCGAAGCCGCCGAAGAAAGAGCATTAAAAGAGAAATTTGTTTTATTATTAAAAAATGTGACAGGTAGAATTCATGAAAAAAATATTTGTATTTCTTGCTGCTTTCGCAGCGATATTTACAATTACATATTTTGCAACCAGGAAGCAGGTTGTTATGGTAGATAAGTCTGAAGAGTTTTCAGAGTGTTCAAAGCTTTTTAAGGATAATATGGTTGAACGTGTAAATGATAACCTTATAGTAACCATAAACGGATTAAGTATTGATGAATTTAATTACAAATGTTTTGTTGATGATAATATGAATCTTGTTGTTTGCGACGAGCTTTTAAAGAGTCTTCTTAATTGTTCTGTTCAGGAGTATCCGGATGGCAGACTTCTTATTATGAAGGGTGAAAATAAAATCGCTTTATGTGAAGGACTGGATAAGGCGTTAGTAAATGACAGCGAAGAGGTAATTCTTGACAGAATAATTGAAAGAGATGAAGAAACAGGAAAACTCATGCTTCCAATTAACTATATTTCGGAATTTTTAAACTATGATGTGGATTATTATTACTACGATAATCATATAGATATGGCTTTGGTTGGTAAGGAAAGAAATCTTCCGGCAGAGTACGATATGAGAGATTATGGCAGGGTTACAGAGGTAAGAGATCAGGGGAGATACGGAACGTGTTGGGCATTTGCTTCTCTTGGAGCATTGGAAACGACACTTTTGCCTATGGAATACAGTGTTTTTTCAACTGACAATATGACACTTTCCAACAGCTACAATCTGGATGTTGATATAGGCGGAGAACATACTATGAGTATAGCTTATCTTGCTGCATGGCAGGGTCCGGTATATGAAAAGGATGACCCTTATGGGGACGGACAGACGGATTCTGACTTAAAGGCTGTTAAGCATCTTGAGGAGGCACTTATTATTAATGATAAGGATATGGATGTTTTAAAGAGTGCGATATTCAGATATGGTGCTGTTGAAACCTCGCTTTACTGTCAGATGGAGTATGTTGACAGTGTTTCAAAGTATTATTCAAGGGAGAATTCGGCATATTACTATGATGGTGAGGAAGGTGCAAATCATGATGTGGTTGTAGTTGGTTGGGATGATAATTATCCCAAAGAAAATTTTACCATAGAACCGGAGGGAAACGGAGCATTTATATGTAAGAATAGTTGGGGCGAAGAATTCGGTGAAGACGGATATTTTTATGTGTCCTATTATGACAAGGTTATATGCAAAAAATCTGTAGTTTATACAAGAGTTGGCGATTCAGACAATTTCGATAAAATATATCAATCGGATATGCTTGGCTGGGTTGGACTTATGGGATTTAATAAAGAGGAAGCGTACTTTTCCAATGTTTATAAAACGGATAAAAATGAGGAGCTTTCCGCCGTTTCGTTCTATGCAACAGATAAGGATACGTCTTTTGAGATTTATCTTGTTCAGAATTTTAAGGACGAAACCTCCTTTGAAAATCGTGAGCTTTTGACCTCCGGAAGTATGAAATATGCCGGATATTATACTGTAAGAATACCGGAGCCGGTAAGACTTAGTGATAATAGTAAATATGCTGTAGTAGTTAAAATAAATACACCGAAGGCCGTTCATCCGATAGCCATTGAATATAATGTTGACGAGAGAACGGAAAATTTTGATATAACAGACGGTGAGGGCTATATCAGCTTATACGGAGAAATCTGGCATAGTGCAGAGGAGACACAAAATTGTAATGTCTGCCTTAAAGCATTTACCGACTATGTTTCGGATGGTGATGAGGAAGAAATTGATATGGAATAAAAGCTGCAAAAGCAGTATGCAATAAAACAAATAGATGATGGAAAGAAGAGGGAACCTGAAATGAAGAAAATTATTTTTGCAACGGGTAACGAAGATAAAATGAAAGAAATAAGGATGATTCTTGCAGATGCGGGATATGAAATTTTATCTATGAAACAGGCGGGAATTAATATAGATATAGTAGAGGACGGAACGACCTTTGAAGAAAATGCAATTATCAAGGCGACCGCCATATCTAAGGTTAAGGAGGCAGAGGGCTGCATTGTTCTTGCGGATGACAGTGGACTTGAGATAGATTATTTAAACAAGGAGCCGGGCATATATTCGGCGCGTTATGAGGGTGTCGATACACCTTATGAGATTAAGAACCGTATTATTTTGGACAGATTAAAGGACGTTCCCGACGAAAAAAGAACAGCGCGCTTTGTCTGTGCCATAGCAGTGGCTTATCCTGACGGAAGAGTTGATACAAGAAGAGGAACCATAGAGGGAAGGATTGCCTATGAGCCTGCCGGAGAAAACGGCTTCGGTTACGATCCTATATTCTATGTGCCTGAGCTTGGTAAAACAACCGCCGAGCTTGACCCGGAGGAGAAAAATAATCTCAGTCACAGAGGAAATGCTCTTCGTGCAATTAAGGAGATTATATAAGGAATTTATTTACAAGGAAATTATTTTATTTTGTGATTTTGGAGTTTGTGAGGTTTAAAAAGGTACTATGAGAATACTGGTAGTAAGTGATTCACATGGAAGAAATGATACTGTAAAAAAAGCAATTGAAGCTGCAGGAAAAATAGATGCATTAATACATCTTGGAGATGTAGGTACAAGCTATCGGGAAATTGAAAGTATGGCAAGAGTTCCGTCATATTTCGTCTGTGGGAATACGGATTATATACCTGAACTAAAAGACAGACTTATCTTAATGTTTGGAGAACACAGGATATATGCTGTTCACGGTCACAGAGAAGGTGTAAGCATGGGACTTTCCACACTCAGATATAATGCATTGCAAAATGAGTGTGACATAGCTCTTTACGGACATACGCATATACCATACTTAGATGAAAATGAAGATGATGTAACGATACTTAATCCGGGAAGTATCTCACTTCCGAGACAGGATGACGGAAAGAAAACCTATGCAATTATTGATATCGATGATTTTGAAGGTGTAGCTTACGAATTTCATAATATTTAATTAATACGTTAATAGGCTTGGATATTATAGACTAATCCATAAGCAGGTACTTTGAAGACGCAGGTACTTAGCGAGAGAAGTCGAGCTTAGTACCTTTGCGTCTGAGAGTAGCGAGAGCGTGCCTGCGATGGATTATGTCTATAACATCCAAGCCTTAAAAGGAGAAAAATGAAAAAGGGTGAAGTATATGAAGGATATATTTCAGATTTTGATTTTCCCAACAAGGGAAGTCTTTTTATAGAGGATAGGAAGGTTACCGTTAAGGAAACACTTCCCGGACAAAAGGTGAGATTTTCGATATCTAAGAAAAAAACAGGTATGGCGGAAGGACGTTTGCTTGAGGTGTTGGAAAAATCAGAGCTTGAGGACATAGAACCATTATGTCCTTATTTCGGTATATGCGGAGGATGCGCTTACCAGAACCTTTCTTATAAAAACCAGCTTAGGTTTAAGGAGGATATGGTAAAAAAGTTAATAGATAAGGCACTTCCCGGACATTCCTATGAGTGGGAGGGTATCATACCGTCTCCTGTTCAAAATGCATATCGCAATAAGATGGAGTTTACCTTCGGGGATGAATATAAGGATGGACCTCTTGCACTTGGGCTTCACAAGAAAGGAAGCTTTCATGATATAGTGAGTGTGTGTGAAAAAACCGGCTGTGTGATAATTAATTCGGATTGGCGAAAAATCGTGCAGTTTACCTTAGATTTTTTCCGTAATAGAAATGTACCTTACTATCACAGGATGAAGCACGAGGGAATACTCAGAAACCTTGTGGTAAGACAGTCTGCCGCAACCGGAGAATTCCTTATAAATCTTGTTACATCAACCCGGTGGAATACATACGGCTTTGATGAAAAAGCCTTGCTAAATGAATATGTAAATGACATGGTATTTCTTGAAAAAAACGGAGAGCTTACCGAAGGCGGAAGCATAGCCGGAATTCTTTATACGGAAAATGATACTCTCGGAGATGTAGTTAAAAGCGACAGAACCACATGTTTATACGGAAAGGATTACATAACCGAGGAAGTAATCGGATTAAAATTTAAGATATCCCCGTTTTCATTTTTTCAGACCAACACAAAGGGCTGTGAGGTGCTTTACGAAAAGGCGAGAGAGTATATATATGAGAGTGGTTCACTCAATGAAAGCGACCGGGCTAAATTGGACTTGTTTGATTTTGAAAGTGAAAGTAATGGTTCTTCAGGAAAAGTCGTCTTTGATTTATACAGCGGAACGGGAACTATAGCACAGATGATGGCACCTGCTTCAAAAAAGGTAATAGGAATTGAAATTGTTGAGGAAGCTGTGGAGGCCGCAAGGGAAAATGCAAAGCTTAACGGACTTACTAACTGTGAGTTTATAGCCGGAGATGTCTTAAAGGCAATTGATTTGGTCTCTGACAAACCGGATTTGATTATAGTTGATCCGCCCCGGGATGGCATAAATCCCAAAGCACTGGATAAGATTTTGAATTTTGGAGTGAAGCAGATAGTTTATATATCATGTAAACCAACATCCCTTGCAAGGGATTTAAAGATAATGGATGAGAAAGGTTATAAGCTTGTCAAGGCAAGCTGTGTGGATCAGTTTCCTTTTACGAGGAATATTGAGACGGTATGTTTATTGTCCAAACTTCATGAGACGAAGCACCATATCAACGTAAAGGTGGATATGGATGAGCTTGATCTTACAAGTGCGGAAGCTAAAGCAACATATAAAGAGATTGAAGAATGGGTGCAGGAGCACTATGGATTTCATGTGACAAATCTGAACATTGCTCAGGTAAAGCAGAAGCATGGGATTATTGAGCGTGAAAATTACAATAAGCCAAAATCTGAGAATAGCAGACAGCCTGGATGCCCGGAGGAAAAAGTTAAGGCGATAGAGGATGCTTTGCAACATTTTAGGATGATATAAAGAGAAGTTACCATGATGTGACATGATAGCTATGCGCATAAATACATATAAGACAACAATATCTGATAATCAAATATGAGTAGGGGGGAGTAATTGTGAATTTTTATGAGTTGATTGATGAAATAGTTGCATTAAGACAAGAATGCCATTGGGATAATCTGCCTCACTCATTTAATCTATCAAGTCGTGCAAAGTTGAAAGAACCATTTGATTTAGAAGTTTTTGATATAGTTGAGAAGGCTTATAGAATTGAAATCATTTATAGATCTGATCGTAGAGATGTCGATGAAAAAAAAGAATATAGGAAATATGGAGATTCGGAGTTAATTCCCTTTACAGAAACAGAACTGAAGATACTCAATAATCTTGATTGGATGAGATTACCTCATAATCTCAAGGCGCATATATATGATGTTATTTGGCTATGCAATCATATGTATGAGGCGGCAAATATTGCAATGGAGGAATATTACGAACTATATCACGAGTGGTTTGATGAGGTAAATTGGGTACAGTGCATTGATTATATAAGCAGAGCAATAGAATTAGCTGCAAAATTAGGTAGAAATGATAAAAAGGAAGGTTTTTTGGCTGATATATACAATGACATAGTCAGATTAAACGGTAATGATCCTTCCTTCTTATCTATCTCATTAATTGAATTGATAATATACCAGAATTATCTTTGTGATTTTAATGCACTTATTCCTTTCGTGGATAAACTAATCGAAAAAAATGAAGATAGTATAAATACTGCACATATACTGGAACAGGCATATTATGTAAAAGCAAATATTTACAAAAAGCTTAAGGATACTGAATCCGAGAATAATGTTTATATCCGATTTGCAGATACATTGATACAGGGGGCAGAAAAGCTTGTAAGAGCTTCTGATGGTGAGAATACTATTGGTAATCGAAACTGGTTTATGGCAGAGAACGACATTAAGAAAGCTATTGGATTATATCAAAATCACGGTGCATCGGAAAAAGCAATAACTGCTCAAAAACGTCTTATAGAAGTGCAAAAAACAGCTGTAAAGAGCATGCCAATGCATGAATTTAAATATGATGTAACTGATTTTTATAAGAAATTCCGTGAAGAGTATGAAAATCATGATGTTCACGATTTAATTTGGGATGTGGTGTTTTCTTTTGGCTTTCAAAATAAGCAGAAAATCCATGAAGATGTTACAAATAACGCTTCTCCCATATCGTCATTGTTCCCTATGCATATTTTGGGCTCAGAAGGACAGACGGAGTTCTTTCTTCCGGGTTTGCAATTGAATGATGAGAATAATATTCTTTTACACATGTATCATAAGGCGAAGGAATATGAAATAATACAGGGTCAAACGGTAGGAGTCTGGTTTATTCAATTATTCCGGAAATTAAATATACAAGAATCAGATTTGGATTTTGTTTTTGATAATAATCCTATTATTCCTAAAGGACAGGAGAAAGATGTTCAAAGAGGTGTATACTATGGACTTACGGGGCGTATGTCAGACGCTTTGGATAAGTTGGCACCCAAGGTGGAGAATATTATAAGAAACCTAGCTGAAATGTGTGGGGATCTTATGACATACTATGATGTTAAAGAAGGTATTCAACAAAAGAAAGTCCTTAGCCAAATATTTGCAGGCGTAAAACTTAATGAATGTATTGACGAGAATATTATATTTACCTTTGATGGTCTACTTCAACAGAAAGCTGGATCAAATATTAGAAATAAAGTGGGGCACGGATTAAATATTGAAGCTGAATGCTCTACAGGGGACTGCATTTATTTTGTCATGATAGCTTTGAAATTTTGTGCATTGTACAGTAGTAGTTTTATGGATGAGATTGAAAGACGTCGGTACACATAATACAGAATAGATTATACAACGAGTTTTGCAATTATACATGAATATACGATAGCGCAGAAAAGGGGGTGTCATTACGTCTAAACTCCTCAAGAATAATAGAAACTTAATGAATGAATATAGTTATGAAAAGAATGTCAATTTGGATCTGGATAGAATAACTATTGGGTCAAATGCAAAGATTTGGTGGAAATGCACTTTAGGGCATGAATGGCAGGCTACCGTTGGTAGTAGGAGTAAAGGAGCCGGGTGTCCATACTGTTCTGGGAAAAAGGTGTTAAAAGGTTTTAATGATTTACAAACTGTAATACCAGATTTGGCAAGTGAATGGCACGCCACAAAAAATGGA
>CADAKQ010000035.1:0-10776 GCA_902788555.1 uncultured Lachnospiraceae bacterium | reverse complement strand
GGATCCAATAAAAAAGTCTGGTGGATGTGTTCAAAAGGACATGAATGGCAAGCCTGTATTTGCCACAGAAGCAAAGGCGCTGGATGCCCATATTGCTCAGGACGATTCGCAGTTAAGGGTGTAAATGATTTACAAACGGTAGATCCGGCTATATCTGAGGAATGGGATTTTGAAAAGAATGGTGAATTAACGCCATCGGAAGTATTACCTAATAGTGGAATGAAAGTATGGTGGAGATGCAAAGAAGGACATGGATGGCAAACTACAGTATCTCATAGAAGTAAAGGAAATGGCTGCCCTTACTGCGGAGGTAAAAAAGTACTAAAAGGATTTAATGATTTGCAAACAGTGAATCCAACTTTGGCGAAGGAATGGAATTATGTGAAAAACGGCGAATTAACCCCTTCAGCTGTTATGCCTAATAGCGGAAAAAAGGTATGGTGGAAATGCTCAAAAGGACATGAATGGCAGCAAAAAATATATCATAGAAATAATGGCGTTAATTGCCCTATATGTTATTCGGAGCGAAATACATCCTTTCCTGAATTTGCTCTTTTGTATTATTTGAATAAAACAGGAGTGGAGGTAATACATTCATACAAGGAGCTGGGTTACGAGCTAGATATCTATATTCCATCTAAAAAAATCGCAGTCGAATATGATGGCTTTTTTTGGCATAAGAATAAAAGAAAACAGGATTTGAAAAAAAATCAGCTGTGCAAAAGAGAAGGAATAAAAATATACAGAATTAGAGAGGGTTTGCCATCATTAAACGATACGTCTGTTGATTATGTAATTCAAAAAAACAAAAGAATCGAATTAGAAAGAGTAATTGCCGAAATTGTTAAGGATATTTGCGGTAGTGGAGTTGATGTAGATTTGAAGAAAGACTCCCTCGCAATAGATAATTTGAGGGATTTCATAGAGAAAGATAGTTCCATTCTTTCGCTCAAGCCTCAAATTGCAGATGAATGGAATTATGAACGAAATGGAGACTTGAAACCGGAATTTTTTGCACCTAATAGTGGGAAGCTAGTTTGGTGGAAATGCCATAAAGGACATGAGTGGCAATCGAGAATACAAAGTAGGAATAGAGGAATAGGGTGTCCATACTGTTCTGGAAGAAATGCGGTTAAAGGAGAAACCGATTTAAAAACAGTCAATCCGGGTTTGGCTAAAGAATGGAATTATGAAAGGAATAATGGATTAACTCCTTCAGATGTATTGCCAAACAGTGAAATCAAGGCTTGGTGGATATGTGAAAATGGACATGAGTGGCAGGCTATGATCGGAAATAGAACTAAAGGACAGGGATGTCCATACTGTTCTGGGAAAAAGGTGTTAAAAGGATCCAATAAAAAAGTCTGGTGGATGTGTTCAAAAGGACATGAATGGCAAGCCTGTATTTGCCACAGAAGCAAAGGCGCTGGATGCCCATATTGCTCAAGCAGAATGGTACTAAAGGATTTTAACGATTTACAATCTGTTAATCCTGATTTGGCAAGTGAATGGAACTACGAGAAGAATAATGGATTAACTCCTGATGAAGTAACACCTAATAGCAACAAGTCTATATGGTGGAAATGTAGAGATTGTGGTTATGAGTGGAAGACGTCTGTTTCTAATAGAAACAACCAAAATACCGGATGTCCCAAGTGCTCAAAAAAGAGAACAGCTCAAGCATTATCTCATAGAGTTATTCAGCTATCATCAGATAATAAAGTGATCGCTGAATACAGTAGTCTGGCAGAAGCTGAAAAACAGACCGGTGTGGGACATGGACAAATTTCAAGAGTATGTAACGGCAAGAGACAGTCAGCTGGAGGTTATGTCTGGAAATATATAGATTGTTAATGAGACTGCCGATTTTGACTTATCCAATCTGTAGAATTCATTTACGTTCATACGCGTGCCTGAGACAATGTGATTCTAACAGGGAGTTGGCATGAATACAAGAATAGATAGAATTCGAGAAAATGAAAAAAGGTCTCATACCAAGGTATATACAGATGAGGTTTTATATAACACGGATAGTTGGTTAAAGAAGCCAATAAAAACAGTCTAGGAGCTAATGCCATTACTATCTGATTATGATTGTTTGCGGGTACTTGACCTTGGATGTGGTATTGGAAGAAATAGCATATACATAGCAGAGAATTACAGAAACAAATGTTGCATGGTAGATTGCGTTGACATACTTGATATAGCCATTGAAAAGCTTAAAAGCAATGCACGTACTCATGGTGTTGGAAAAAGAATAAATGGAATACTAGGCACAATTGAACAGTATGGTATCCACAAAAATACATATGACCTTGTTTTGGCAGTTTCTGCTCTCGAACATGTGGAAAGTGAAAATTCTTTTATATACAAGCTACAGGAAATAAAGGACGGAATAAAAAGCAAAGGAATTGTCTGCTTGGTAATCAATTCTGAAATCAGGGAAGTTAATAGGGATACATATGAAGAACTTGATCCGCAGTTTGAGGTTAATCTTCCTACAGAAGTGGTTAAATCATATATCGATAATGTCTTTGCAGGATGGAACATTCTAAAGAAAACTGTGAGTTTTCAAGAGTATGATATCCCAAGAGATTCTATCACAAGTCATTTGACTACTAATGTAATAACTTTTGTTGGACAATCACTATAAATTATATCATTTATAATACCAGACAAATCCTTCGGCTTCGATTATTTTTTCTTCCTGCCGCGACCATTCCCTTTTATCGGTTTACAGAGATCCGAGTATCTTTGAAGGATGTCTGTAAAGGTCTTAAACTCGTAGGGATCCATTTTTGTAAAATTGATTTTGAAGAGTTTGCTGTACATGACCATCTGAGCCTGAGTGGCATTTTCGGCAGTCTTTAATTCTTCAAATGAGTCAAGGATATCGTCAACCGGTGTGGTTGCATCACCGGTTTCTGCATCTTTGCCATGGGCATCTCGTATAGCTTTAGCTATTTTGACAATGTCATTTCCGAGCAGGTTGTTAAAGTAGTTGTCTTCAGATATAGTTGCCGTTTCTAAGGTTTTCATGTAATGGTCTTCATCGGAAATGCCTTTACTTTGAAGATGAACCCTTGTCTGTTCAATCATTTTGTTGATGTTTCGAAATTGCATTCCGGCAAGATTATCAACATAGATTTCCATGTCTGAAAGAAAATTTATAAAATCCGGATGCTTAATCATTTCACAAATCAATCTGACATTAAGCTTTCCGCTTTTTAGTAATCTTAAAAAACAGGCAGAGTTTTGGCTCTGCCTTATCTTCTTGACAAAACTACCGAATGGTTGTAAAATGACAAACGATAAGTAAAATCTAAATAAAATATAAAAAATATTATAAGAATAATATGGAGAAAAATCATGACAAACAGAAAAGAAGAAATAATCGAAGCCGTTCTTTCCCTTGCAGCCGAGAAGGGACTTGGAACCATATCTATGCAGCAGATTGCGGATAAGGTAGGCATAACAAAGGCTTCGCTTTATAACCATTTTTCTTCAAAGGAAGAACTAGTAAATGAAATGTATGAGGTTTTAAGAACCGCATCAAAGAAGACGGCAGATGTGGGCGAGATAGATTATGATAAGCTTGCAGAGGGCAGATCGCTTAAGGAGATACTGACTGATTCGGTTACTTCCTATAAGAGGATGGTAAATGATCAAAAAATGTACTTCTTTTATAAAATTATTATGTCGGAAAGGTCTATTAACAGTGTGGCAGCAGAGATTATGGTTAAAGAAACAAAGAAGATGATTAACGCCACGAAGACCTTGTTTTACGCATTGCAGGTAAAGGGTATTGCAGACTTTAAAGATGTGGATGTGGCTGCATTTTCCTTTGCGATGGCTGTACATGCGATTATTGATTATGAGTTTGATATGCATTTTGCCGGACAAGAAGCGGAAGAAGAAAAGCTTCAGGATTATATAGATGAGTTTTGCAGGATATATGATGTAAAGAAAAAAGGTAAAGAGTAAATGAAAAAAGGAAATGGAAAAAAGGAGGAGACGTTAAGGGATGAATAAAAAATTAATCAACTGGATTGGATTAGCCGGAATCCTATCTTTTATATCATATACGGCAGCAGTGGTATTTTCGCCTATGGCATTTCCGGGATATAAATGGATGGAGCAGGCGGTTAGTGACCTTTCTGCTGAAAGTGCTCCGTCGAGAGTTCTTTGGGAGAGATTGTCGGCATTTTACGGAGTTGGCGGAATGGTTTGTATTACCTGTGTTGCTGTTTTCATTTCTGAAAACAAGATATCGTCAAAGCTGTTTCGACTGGGAGTTTACCTTTTTGCCATAATGAATCTCATTTCAAATGTCGGATATAAAATGTTTTCTCTTTCTGACAGCGGAAAAGAAATCGAATCCTTTCAGGAGGTAATGCATATGGTGGTTACAATAGCAGTAGTGCCTTTATCTATTGTATCACTTGTTATAATTATCATAGCAGGATGCAAGGATAAGCAGATAAGAGGCATAGGAATCTGGGCTGCTGTTGCACTTGTTATGATGTTTATAGGTGCAATCGGAACCATAGCTGTACCGCCCGAATATTTCGGAATAGTGGAACGCTTTAGCGTATTTGCGGCAGTTGGTTTTAATGCAGTACTCGGATGGTATTTATTTAAAGGTTTTGAAAGACGAAAAGCAGATGAATAACATAATTATTAAAAAATCAAAAAGAAAAACCATACAGATAGAGATAAATGAGAGCTTGGACATTGTTGTCCGGGCTCCTATTAGCATGTCCAAGGCTGCGATTAATAAATTTATCGATGAACATTCAAAATGGATAGATGAGCATATGGAGCTTATGAAGAAAAAGCAAAAGGAAGATAAGTATTTTTATTGAACAACACTTAATTCTTTGGTATAATTTTTTTATTCGAGGAAGATACACGAGAGGAGGAGCTGCGCCGGATGAAACGCTTTAAAGAAAAGGATGGCTTTAAAAAGCATATTCTTATAGTTGATGACGAATTTGTTAACAGAGAAATACTTGGAGATATATTTAATCAGGCATATGAAGTGACTTATGCCGAGGATGGCGAGCAGGCCATGGAAATCTTAAGAGAAAGACCTTATGATTTTGCTCTTATGCTGCTTGATTTGCTCATGCCGAAGATGGATGGTTTTACCGTAATAAAGCTTTGCAAAGAGGATGAACTTCTTAAAAGAATTCCGATAATCGTTATGACCTCCGAAAAGGATGCTGAGATTGAAAGTATTAAGCTTGGAGCAATCGATTTTATAACGAAGCCTTATGATATGCCGGAGGTTATCCTTGCGAGAGCAGAAAGAATTATCGAATTTGCAGAGGATAAAAATATAATTCAGGCTACTGAGAAGGACTCCCTTACCGGTCTTTATACCAAAGAATACTTCTTAAGATACATTTCACAGATAGAAAAATATGCACCTGAAACCAAGATGGATGCTGTTGTTCTTAATATAGACCATTTTCATCTTATTAATGAAATATACGGAAGAGATTTCGGAGACGAGATACTCATACTTGTTGCAAATGAGCTTCAGGATATGATTGAACAAAAGCGGGGAGGCCTTGCGAGCCGTGTGAATGCAGACACCTTTTATGTGTATCTTGAGCATAAGGATATTTACGGACATAATGTACTGAAGAAGATTAACCGTCAGATATATGAGAGGACAAGCACTCAAAATATTCGTGTCAGACTTGGTGTGTATCCTGATGTTGATAAGACTGTTCAACCGGAAATGTGGTATGACAGAGCGGTCATTGCCTGCAACAGAATAAGGGAAGACTATACCAGAGATGTTGCTTATTACGATAAAAATCTTTATGACAGAGCTATATATGAAGAAAAGCTTATAAGAGATTTTTATACTGCACTTGAGGAAAAACAGCTTATCGTGTATTTCCAGCCAAAGTATAATATTACCGGAGAAAAGCCCAAGCTTTCGAGTGCTGAGGCTCTTATAAGGTGGAAACACCCGGAGCTTGGTATGATAAGCCCGGGAGATTTTATTCCTCTTTTTGAGAGTAACGGACTTATACAAAAGCTTGATAATTATGTATGGGAAGAGGCGGCAAAGCAGATAAAGGAGTGGAAGGATAAGTACAACGTTACCATACCTGTGTCCGTAAATGTTTCCCGAATTGATATATGACCCAAAGCTTTTTGATAAGCTTACAAATCTTGTTGAAAAGTATGGCCTTACTACTAACGAATATATGCTTGAGATAACTGAGTCAGCGTATTCGGAAAATGTAAATGAGCTCATAGATGTAGTAAATAAGCTTAGAGAAAAAGGATTTAAGATAGAACTTGATGATTTCGGCTCAGGCTATTCATCACTAAATATGCTTACAACACTTCCGATAGATGTTCTTAAGATGGATATGAAATTTATAAGAAATATGCTTACTGATTATAAGAATCTTAAGCTTGTGGAGATAATTCTGGACATCGCCAGACTTCTTAAGGTACCTGTTATAGCTGAGGGTGTTGAAGAAGAAAAACAATATAAAACCTTAAAGGACAGAGGATGCGATGTGATTCAGGGATATTATTTCTCAAAACCCTTACCTGTTTCGGAGTTCAATCTTTTGATAGAGAAGGATTTAGAGGAGCAATAATAAAAAGTTGACAGATTTATAGAAAAAACTAAAAAAAGTAAATTAATTTAAGTTGCGAGGGGAGAATGAATATGCTTACAACAGACGAGTTAATAGAATATGGGGCAAATGTAGAAGAGGGGCTTTCAAGATGTATAAATAACGAGGCACTTTATCTCAGACTTGTCGGCACGGTGACTGATGAAAAGAGCTTTGATAAGCTGCATGAAGCACTTGCGGCAAATAATCTTGATGAAGCCTTTGAGGCTGCGCATGCTTTAAAGGGGGTACTTGGCAATCTCGCTCTCACACCTATCTATGATAAGGTTGTAGAGATAACCGAGCTTTTAAGGGCAAGAACCGATATGGACTATTCTTCTTTAGAAGCTGAAATTAATGCAAAGAGGGAAGAATTAAGAGAGCTGATTTAATAAAGTAAGACAGAAGAAAAAGAAAGCTTCTGTATTTCAAAGGAAAACATTATGAACAAACTGAGCAAAAGAGAGTTATTTACAGGCAGGATTAAACAAAAGGAGGGGGCTGAGGATGACAAAGGAAACTAAACCGCAGTTACTTGTTGCGGACGATATGGAGATAAACAGAATTATGTTGAAATCATTGCTTATGTCTTACGGCGCTGATGTGGAGCTTGCCTGTGGCGGAAACGAATGTATAGAAAAATGCAGTGAAAAAAAGTATGATTTAATCTTTCTGGATAATCATATGCCGGATAGAGATGGATATGAAACCCTGAAGAAGCTTAAAGAATCAGCCGATGGTTATAACGAAGATACTCCGGTAATCTGCTATACGGCGTATGAACATGAGGAAGGGCAAGAGGATTATGAGAAAGCAGGTTTTGATGCAGTATTAAATAAACCGATTGAACCTGCTCAATTATCAGAGCTTATGGTAAGCTTACTTTCGGATAATTTTAAACTTGACTTTAAAGAAGAAACCGATGAGGATAAAACGAAAAGAATAAATAACGAAAAGGAAATACTTCCTACGTGGATATTTGATATAAACGGACTTGATGCGGAGGATGGACTTTTACATTGCGGTAATGCAAATGACTACATAAATGCATTAACAATATTTGCGACGTCCATAGATGAAAAGTCAAAGGATATAGAAGAATTATTAGGGGACGATAATATTAAGATGTACACTTTAAGAGTTCATTCCCTAAAGAGTATGGCAAGACTTGTTGGGGCAAATGAACTGTCACAGCTTGCTGCAAGGCTTGAAGCGGCAGGCAAAAAGGGTGATATGGTCACTGTAGGTGAGAAGACAGGTGAATTGCTTAAGTCATATAAAAGCTTTAAAGAGCCTCTTGCACAGCTTGTTGAAGAGGTGCTTATAAGCAATGACGAAAAGGAAAAGCTGCTTCCGCCGGTATCTGATGAAACTCTAAATGATGCATATATGTCTATGGCAGAATTTACATACTGCTATGATTCTGAAAGTATAAAAATGGTACTTGATGCACTGAAGGATTATCATCTTAAGGATGAGGATGCGGCAAAGGTTAATGCTATAAGAAAGGCATTAAAGAAGCTTGATTGGGAGGAGCTTAGAAATATATTCAGATTATAATTCAAAGCATTACAAAGTAGTTGATGAAGAAACGTTAAAAAACAATAAGGAGAAATAAAATTGGCAAGTCGAACTATATTATTTATAAAATCAGAGGTTGGATTTATAACTCAGGCAATAACAAAAAATCTCAAGGATGTTGGCTTTAACGTAATTGAAACAGGTGATAATCTGGATGATATAAATTATCATAGAAGCTTTGCGGATATGATAATTTATTATGTGTCGGGTTCAAAGAAAATGATTGCACAGCGTATGTCATTTCTTACAGATATATGTAATGAATATAACAAAACCCTATGTCTTGTCGGGGATGAGAGATGTATAGCTGAAGCACAAAACACCGATAACGGACAGCGCATAGTCGGAACATACAAAAGACCGATTGATATACGTGAGCTGGTTATCGGAATGCTGAATCAGTTTGATATGCACAGGGAGTATGAAAGAACCAAGAGTATACTGCTTGTGGATGATGATGTTGATTTTATATCGGTTGCGTCGCTTTGGTTGGATGATGAATATAAGGTGGATGGTCTATGCTCGGGCAAAGAGGCATTAAGATATCTTGACAGATACAGACCCGACCTGATATTGCTTGATTATGATATGCCGGAGCTGGATGGCTATGAGGTATTTGAAAAGATTAAGAAAAATCCGCTTATTGCACATATTCCGATTATTTTTCTTACTGGAAAAAATGACAGAGAAACTGTTATGAAAATAATAAACAGAAAACCGGACGGTTATCTTTTAAAATCTATGGGGAGAACGGAGCTTTTGAATTCCATAGACGGATTTTTTGCAGATAGCGCCCTAAGCATATAGAAGATTGAATTTGTTATGTTAGATGTACGGATTTACTTTATTTATAAAATTGTTGCATTTAAGGATAATTAAATATATAATTGACTTTAGTGCCATAAAAGGTCGTTTTACAAAGCTTAGTTTATAAATGCTTTTGCTTTGTGCTAAAAAATGTAATAAAGAAAAGGAAGAAAAGAAATGGGAACAAACGAACAAAAAAAAGCAGGAGGATGGCGTACCAACAAGTGGATACGCGCGGCTATACCTGCACTCTTACTTCACTGTAGCATCGGTACTGTTTACTGCTGGTCTATATTTAGTCAGGAAATTGCAGATTATATTGGCTACTCAAAGAAAGCAACTGAATGGGCTTTTTCCTTTGCAATCTTTTTCCTTGGTATGTCGGCTGCATTCCTTGGAAATGTCGTTGAAAAGGATATCCATAAGTCATCTCTTATAGCAACAATCTGCTTCTCGGCAGGTATGGCTCTTACGGGATTCTTTATTTATTACGGAGGAAAGAATCCGGGACAGATCGTTTCTTTGATAGGAATTTATATCAGTTATGGTTTTATCATGGGTGTAGGTCTTGGTACAGGTTACTTATCTCCTGTTAAGACACTTATGCTTTGGTTTGAGGACAGAAAAGGTCTTGCAACAGGTCTTGCTGTTGCGGGCTTTGGAGCTGCGAAGGCTATCGCAAGTCCGATTATGACAAAAATGCTTACTGCGCTTAGTGGAACAAATCCGGATGGAACCTCAGACGGAACCGGAGTTTACAAAATGTTTTGGATACTTGCATGTGTTTATTTTGTAATGATGTTTGTTGGCCATTTATTATTAAAGAAGCCTGAAGGCTGGCATGAGCCACAGGGCAAGGATGCTAAGCCGAGCATTATTCAGGTTCTTAAGACTAAGCCAATCGGAAACTACATCGGTATCTGGCTTATGTTTTACATAAATATTACCTGTGGTCTTGCACTTATATCTCAGGAAAAAGCAATTGTCAAATGTATTGGTCTTTTTGCTTCTGTTGGTATTATATCAACGATATCGGCTATATTTAATGCAGGTGGACGTCTTGGCTTTTCAGCATGGGCTGACACGATGAAGGACAGAAATACTATTTATAAACTCATATTTATTCTTTCTATAGCATTTACCGGACTTGTAATGGCAACTCAGGGTATCAAGGAAGGTGAGGGTAAAACTTTCCTTATAGTGCTTGTACTTGCACTTATCTTTATTGTAAATGCAGGCTATGGTGGTGGATTTTCCAACGTACCTACACTTCTTTCTGACCACTATGGTATGGGAAGCATAAGCGCTATTCATGGAATAACACTTTCAGCATGGGCATTTGCAGGTCTTACCGGCAATCAGGTAGCTACAATGATAGTTGAGAAGACAAATAAATGGTTATATGATGTGGGCGGACACGTATATAAGAGTGCTGCGGAAGCACAGGCACTTGGTATAGATATTGAAAAGGCTGATAAGATTAGTCCTGTAGGCTATCAAAACGTACTATACTTTACTATAGTTATGTATATAATCGCTTTAGTTCTTTGCCTTGTTCTTGTAAAACCAACAGACAAGGCGCTTGAAGCAAAAGCTGCAAAGAAAGCCGCTAAATAAATACCGGTTTGTCGCAGAAAGGGTCGGCAGGATATGGGTGTAACCAACGGATGTAGTTTCCTTAAGGATGCTCATCATATATCAGGTCTTAGAAGGACATGCTCTCGCTCGTTCTCGACGT
>CADAKQ010000034.1 GCA_902788555.1 uncultured Lachnospiraceae bacterium | reverse complement strand
GAATGAATCAATAAAACAATTATATATACCATTAAGGTATTAAATATAAAACAAAATATATCGGAGAGATATATTGACAAATTTCAAATATTGAGATAGTGAGGAAATAAATATGAGCGGTTCAAGCTTTGGAAAATTATTCAAAATAACTACCTGGGGTGAATCCCACGGAAAAGGTGTCGGTGTAGTTATTGACGGCTGCCCTGCCGGACTTGTCCTTAATGAAGCCGATATTCAAAAGTTTTTAAACAGGCGTAAACCCGGTCAAAACGAATATACAACTCTGAGAAACGAAGATGATAACGTTGAGATACTCTCAGGTGTATTTGAAGGAAGAACAACCGGAACTCCTATCTCACTTATTGTTTACAATAAGGACCACCATTCTACAGATTACGGAAATATAGCCAACTGCTATCGTCCCGGACACGCAGACTTTACATATGACGAAAAATACGGTTTCAGAGATTATCGAGGAGGCGGCCGCTCATCAGGTCGTGAAACCATAGGCCGTGTTGCAGCAGGCGCTATTGCATCAAAGCTGTTAAACGAGCTTGGTATAAAGCTTATCTCTTACGTTAATTCAATAGGTGACTTATCAATTAATTATGAAAATTTTAGCGAAACTGAAATTTTCAACAATCCTTTATATATGCCGGATGCCGAGTGTGCAAATGATGCGGAAAAATACTTAAAAGAAATTATCAAAGGCAGCGATTCTGTGGGGTCATCCGTAGAATGTATAATAAGTGGTGTTCCTGCAGGAATAGGCGAACCTGTATTTGACAAGCTTGATGCACTTTTGGCACAGGCAATTATGTCAATAGGAGCCGTAAAAGCAGTAGAAATAGGGGATGGTATATCGGTTGTAAATAAAAAGGGATCAGAAAATAACGATAATTTTTATATGAATAAGAAAAAAGTTGAAAAGCTTTCAAACCACGCAGGAGGAATCCTCGGAGGTATAAGCGACGGCTCAGACATAATAATTAAAGCTTCATTTAAGCCGACTCCGTCCATATTTAAGGAACAACAAACCATAACAAAGGATATGCAGGATACAATGCTTGCCATAAAAGGAAGACACGATCCAATTATAGGTCCACGTGCTGTCGTAGTCGTAGAATCAATGTGTGCAATTACAATACTTGACCTCATGCTTCAAAATATGGGTTCAAAGCTTTCTAACCTGAAAAAAATATATAATTAATGTGCAAATTGCCGGATATGGCTATAAAAAAGACAGACGTAACAACATTTTTTATAACCATATCCGGCAATCTTACTTAAAGCTTATGATTTAGAACGCGGATGCGCCTTATCATATTCCTGTTTTATCTTGCTCTGCCGGCTTTTCAGATATATCTGTGTAGTGGAGATATCGGAGTGTCCAAGCATTTCTTGAACAGCCTTAAGATCTGCACCGTTTATAACAAGATGAGCGGCAAATGAATGTCTTATCATATGCGGCGTTATATCCTTATCAATACCCGCTTTTTTTGCATATGCTTTGATAAGCTTCCAAAAGCCCTGTCTTGTCATCTTTTCGCCCTTAAGATTAGTAAATAGCAAATCACTGTCGCCACACATCTTTGGTCTTGCATTTTTTATATAATGTTCAAGTGCTGATTTTGCAGCATTCTCTATCGGAACAACTCTCTCTTTGTTACTATCCTTGCACAAAATATAATTAAGTGTAAGATTAACATCATCAAGCTTTATTGAAACAAGCTCCGAAACTCTAAGACCGGTCGCATATAAAAGCTCAAGCATTGCCTTATCCCTGATTTCCTTGATGCTGTTATCCGACGGCTGTTCAAGCAAAAGACTAATTTCTTCTATGGAAAGAATCTCAGGAACTTTTTTATCTATATGCGGTGCCTTAAGCTTATCGGCACAATCCTCTTCCACAACTCTGTTCTTAAATAAATACATAAAAAAAGACTTAATACTGGCAATATTTCTTGAAATGGTTGCAGAAGACATCCCCTGCTTGTCCAACGAACTAATATATGTACTTAAATCAGTTGCATTTACCTCATGTACATCCTTAATTCCATTATTCTTGAAATAATTACACATTTTTAACAAATCTCTTTTATAAGAGGAAATTGTATTACCACTTGAGTGTTTTACTTCACTTAAATAATTTATATAATTGTCAACATATTCTCCCATAAATATTCCCCTTATCAATATGGATGAAAAATGTAATATTATGTCAAATCCAATCTTCAAATATGATTTTAAATTCTAATTAACATAAAATCAAGTAATTTTTTTCTCTGAAACTTTAGGAAAATCAAGGCATTTTATGCATTTCTACAAAATAGGGAGACATGAACTCTTTTATTTACAACATCTTGTTTTTTATTTAAGAATAATTCTTAAAAAATTTTCTTCCAAAAGCACACCAATTACAGTTGACATAAGTATAGTAATTATAAATTTCAGTTTACTTTTATTAAAAATTCTTCCTTTGTAAAATTTATATGTCAAATCAATACATAAGAAATATATAATATAATGCGGCAGGATGCTTATAATAAAAACTCCTACAAGTGCTATCCCACCCCAATAAGCCTGTATAGACATTATAATTCCATATAAGGCACTCAGTAAAACTATACAAAAATTATATATTATTTCAGGCTTAACAAGCTTCATTAAAACAATTACAACGGCTATTTGCTTTAGCCTTTTTAAAAAAAGAATTATAAACGAAGAAGCAGGAGGAAGCGTAATAATCCTTTTTATGTCTTCAAGCGTAAACATCAAATAGTCAAAGGATACTCCTCTTTTAATAATTATATTTATCAATAAGCTTGAGAAGAAAACCACTGACATGGACAAAAGCAGACTGTTATAATTTTGAATTTTTTTAATATCCGACATAGTAATCACCCTTCAACACAAAAAAATAGAAAACATCTGTTTTCTATTTTTTATGTTTTAAATTATTTAATTATTCCACTTGCTTTCATTTCTTTGTAGGCAAAAATTGCTGCTATTGTTTTACTGTCGACAATTACTCCATCATATATCATTTGAATAGCTTCATTAATAGGAATATGTAAAAGCTCGATAAATTCATTTTCATCAAAATGCTTTTTGCCCTTCGTCAGATTAGTACCTATAAAAACATCGGTTGTTTCGTCAAAGGTCCCGATTGAAGATACAAGATTTGTAACATGATATATGTTTTGCGGTACAAACCCGGTTTCTTCCTCCGCTTCTCTAAGTGCACATACCTCTCCCTCTTCCTCCGGATAATTAAATGCTCCGGCAGGAATCTCCACACTCAGACGGTCGATGGCATTTCTATACTGCCTTACAAGATATGTATATTCATTTTCATCAACCAAAAGAATACCTGCTCCTCCGCCCTTTTTATGTTTTATGAAATCGTACTCTACAATCCTTCCGTCCGGAGTTTCAAGATAATCCTTATATAGCTCTACTATCTTGGAGCTGCATAGCAACTCCATTTTCCTTCTCTTAAATTCATTCATAACCTAAATACCTCTAAAACAATCTTATCATCCCATAAATTGTAAATCCAAAACTAATTGTTCCAAATAGAAATTTAAGGACGTGAAATATTATTCACGTCCTTTTACTTTGTTATTTTGCAAAATCGGTAACTCTTGATTCACGAATAAGATTAACCTTAATCTGTCCCGGATATTCAAGTTCGTCCTCAATCTTCTTGGATATATCTCTTGCGAGTAAAATCATATCCTCGTCTGTTACCTGTTCTGGAACTACCATAACACGAATTTCTCTACCTGCCTGAATAGCAAAAGTCTTTTCAACACCCTTAAATCCATTAGCAATTTCCTCCAAGGAAGTAAGACGTGTTGTATAAGTTTCCAACGTCTCTCTTCTTGCACCCGGTCTTGCCGCCGATATAGTATCCGCAGCCTGAACTATGCAAGCAATTAAACTTTGAGGCTCAACATCTCCATGATGTGCCTCAACTGCATTAATAACAATAGGCGTTTCTTTATATTTTTTACATAAATCAACACCAATAGTTACATGCGAGCCTTCCATCTCATGATCAATTGATTTACCAATATCATGCAGCAAACCTGCACGTTTAGCAAGACGAACATCTTCTCCTAATTCGCCTGCCAATAAACCGGACAAAAGTCCAACCTCTATGGAGTGCTTTAAAGCATTCTGTCCATAGCTTGTTCTGAATTTCATTCTACCTAATAATTTAATTAACTCAGGATGAATTCCATGTACTCCAACCTCAAGGGCTGCAGCCTCTCCTTCTTCCCTCATCATTGTCTCAACTTCTTTTTGAGCTTTTTCAACCATCTCCTCAATTCTAGCAGGATGGATTCTTCCATCAACTATAAGCTTCTCAAGTGCAATTCTTGCAACCTCACGTCTTATAGGATCAAAACTTGAAAGAACTACTGCTTCAGGAGTATCGTCAATTATCAAATCAACTCCTGTAAGAGTTTCAAGGGTTCTGATATTTCTACCCTCTCTACCTATAATTCTTCCCTTCATCTCATCATTAGGTAACTGTACCAACGAAATTGTTGTTTCTGATACGTGGTCAGCAGCACACTTTTGAATGGCTGTTACTACGTAGTCCTTTGCCTTTTTATCGGCCTCTTCCTTTGCTCTTGTTTCTAATTCTTTGATCATGACTGCAGTTTCATGTTTAACATCGTCTTCAACAGTCTTTAATAAGTATTCCTTTGCTTGTTCAGAGGTCAAACCTGAGATTCGCTCAAGTTCCTGAGTTCTTTTTGCTTCCAAATCTGATATTTCTCGCTTCTTGGCATCAAGCTCTGCTTCCTTCTTAGATAAAAAAGCTTCCTTCTTTTCAACAGCCTCGGTTTTCTTATCAAGATTTTCTTCTCTTGAAAGAACACGTTTTTCCATACGCTGAAGCTCACTACGACGTTCCTTGACCTCTTTATCAATGTCCTTTTTCGTCTTAAGAGCCTCCTCCTTAGCTTCAAGAAGTGTCTCACGCTTTTTTGCTTCGGCACTTTTAAGTGCTTCATCTACAATCTCTCGAGCCTTATCCTCTGCCTTACCAACCTTGGCCTCTGCAATATTCTTTCGATATGCAATAGCTGAAAACCAGGTAATAACAACAGCAAGAACCAATACTATCGCGAAGATTATATATAGCATTACTCAGGAGCACCTCCTTATTAAGTTTTCATTGCATATAATACAACAGTTAAATATTATACTTTTTTTATATATGTGTCAAGGAAATAATTATATTTTTTGTTCAAAATGTATTATAATAATCAGAAGTTTTGCTGTTTTCTCTGTAGTTTTTGACAATTTTACTAATTTTATCCAAAGAAAACCCTCTTCTTAGAAAATATGACAAAATCTTATTTCTTACCTTCATATCTTCAAGATCCGAATTAACAAATCTCTTTTGAAAAATAGCATCTATATTTTCTTCTTCCCTCTCATAAACACATAACTCTTCAAGCTTCGCCTCTGTGGTATCCTTATCGATTCCCTTTTGTGCAAGCTCCATACATATTAATTTTTTTCCTTTTTTATTCATATTGCTCTTGATATAAGAAAGGGTATAGCTTTCATCATTAACAAAGTTATACTCCGTAAGCTTTTTCAGTGCTTTGTCAATCTCAGCTTCGCTATACCCTTTTTCCTTAAGCTTATCTGCTATCTCCCTTTTGGTTCTGTTTTTATAGGTAAGCAGGTAAACCGCTGTATCAAAAGCCAAATAACCAGCCTTTGAATTATTCATATGTAATTATACCTCGTATGTATCACCTGAAGAAATTGAAGTTCCTATGGTATCAGCCTCATCTGAGTCCCCTATGCCACATTTTGCTCTTACACTTAGCTCTACCTGCTCAGCAAACTCAGGATGTTCCGCAAGATAAATCTTGGTATTTTCACGTCCCTGACCTATCTTCTCCCCATTGTATGAATACCATGCACCGGATTTATTGATTATGTCATACTGTACGGCAAGATCAAGGATATCTCCTTCCTTAGATATACCCTTACCAAACATAATATCAAATTCCGCTTCTTTGAAAGGAGGAGCAATTTTATTTTTTACAACCTTCACTCTTGTACGGTTTCCTACTACTTCTCCTCCGACCTTCAACGTTTCTATTCTTCTTACATCAAGTCTTACTGAAGAATAAAACTTAAGTGCACGTCCACCTGTTGTAGTTTCAGGATTACCGAACAGTATTCCAACCTTCTCTCTTAATTGATTTATAAATATAACAACACAATTTGACTTGCTAATAATACCTGTAAGCTTTCTTAATGCCTGTGACATAAGTCTTGCCTGAAGTCCGACATGTGAATCGCCCATTTCACCGTCAATCTCAGCCTTAGGTACAAGTGCAGCAACAGAGTCAACAATGATAACATCAACAGCCCCCGACCTGACCATAGTTTCTGTAATCTCAAGTGCCTGCTCGCCGTTATCAGGCTGTGATATGTATAAATTGTCAATATCTACACCGATATTTTTTGCATATACAGGATCAAGCGCATGCTCGGCATCTATAAATCCGGCTATACCGCCCATCTTCTGAACCTCTGCAACCACATGAAGCGCTACCGTTGTCTTACCACTGGACTCCGGGCCATATATCTCTATAACTCTTCCTCTCGGCATACCTCCAAGACCAAGAGCGATATCAAGACTCAAAGAGCCTGTAGGTACAACCTCTATATTCATATGTGCCGACTTGTCACCAAGCTTCATAACGGAGCCCTTACCATACTGCTTCTCTATCTGCGCCAAAGCCGCATCCAATGCCTTTTGTTTTTCTTCACTTGCCATAATACTTTTTACCTCCTGACAAACATTTGTTCGTTTTTAACAATATAATATAATTCGGATTGGTTGTCAATAGTTTTTTCGAATTTATGTTCGATTATTTTTTATGACACCTTAGATGACGTGCTTATAACATTTTACTTTATTTATCCCCTGTGTGTAAAGAGCTAATTAAATAAAACCGGTTTATTTTTTTTTATAAATAATATATAATTAATCCATTAACGTAATCAGGAGTAAGATATGAAATCATTTGCAATGATAACCGAATATAACCCCTTCCATAACGGACACCTTTATCTTCTTGAAAAAGCAAGAAAGGTAACCGGAGCGGATTACGGAATCGCTTTAATGAGCGGTAATTTTATGCAAAGAGGTATGCCTTCCATATGCGATAAATATAGTCGAGCACGTATGGCTGCTCTATCAGGAGTTGACCTTGTACTTGAGCTGCCTTTCGTATATGCCACGGGAAGTGCCTATGATTTTTCTTACGGAGCAGTCAGTATATTAAACAAGCTTAATTCCATAGACTATCTTTGCTTTGGTGCAGAATGCGATGATATCGATATATTTTATTATATCTCCGACATAATTAATGACGAACCATCCTATTATTTGGCTATATTAAAAGAAAATTTGAAATACGGCATGTCATATCCGGCTGCAAGACAGAAAGCTCTTATAGCTTTCCTGAATAACAAATCAGATGACTTAAGCCCCAAAAAACCTGAATATACCGAAGACATAATTCTTAATATATTGTCAAAACCGAACAATATACTTGCTCTCGAATACATATCCGCATTAAAAAGGACAAGCTCACCGATTAAGCCGATTATTATAAAAAGAGTATCCTCTATGTATGATGATCCATCTTTAAAAGGCTCCATAAGCTCAGCCCTTGCCATAAGAAATATAATATATGATAATCAGCTCGAAAAAAGTGAGAAAAAAAGACTTCTTTCCCGTGAAATGCCAAAGGCTGCTCTTGAAATATTAACGGATATGACCGGTAATAAAATTCCGATTTTTGAAAATGCACTTATGCCTTTTATTCAGAGTCGGCTTTTATCGGATGAAGATGCCATCCGCAATATATGTGATATGTCTGATTCTTTATATAACAAATTAATAAAATCTAATCTTTATACAAATTATGCCGATTTAACAGACAGCCTAAAAACAAAGGAGATTACCGAAGCAAGAATCAGGCGTACTCTTCTTCACCTTATATTAGATTACAAAGAAAATGACCGAACTTATTTTTATGATAAAGGTACGGCATTTTATGCCAATATACTATCCTTCAAAAAAGAAGTATCAAATTTATTAAAATATATAAACGAAAAAAGCAGCATACCGCTTATAACAAAAAAATCCGACTTTGAAAAATATCTTAATAAAGAATATGAGATAAACGAGAATGCAGCCAAAAGAATGTGGAAGCTTGACATGAAAGCCACTAAGCTCTACGGAAATATTATTTATAACAGCATCGGCACTATTATTCCAAATGATTATATAGCAGGTCCGTCAATAATTTAATCAAAACATAATTAACATATTAAATTAATGTTTGTCATATATTTTATTAATATAAGCATTCATTATCCGTGTATGATATTAATTATTTTTTATATGTTAGTTATGTTTGCTCTTATCGGCAAAAATGAAATTGTTTATAAAGGTGCATATGACGGTCTTATGCTCTGGTTTAACAATGTTATTCCTTTACTGCTTCCGTTTATGCTTATGTCCGCTCTTTTAGTCGAAAAAATCCAGCATCAGCCTAAGGATAAACAAAAAAAATTTGCAGTTATCATAACTCTTTTTACCGGGCTTTTATGCGGTTATCCTCTCGGTGCAAAAAACACCTCAGAATTTGTAATAAATAAATCCTTTGATAAAAAAACCGGAAATCTCCTTTTACCCTTTTGCAACAACAGCAGCCCAATGTTTATATCCGGATACATAGTATATAATATTCTCGAAAAAAGAATAAGCTTTTTTAATGCTTTAAGCTTAATTTATCTTCCGTATATTATATATCTTTTTTTTGCCCTTTTAATTATGTCGGTGAAAAAAAGAAACGATAAAAAAATCATAAGTATCAAACAACCGAAAAAAAACATCTTGAAAATCAACGATAAATCTGTTACATACCATGAAAAGGATATAATTATGTCAACCATAATCCAGATAACATATGTTGGCTTTTATATAATAATTTGCTCCATAATAAGCGAATTTATTATGTCTTTAAGCTTATTAAATTACGAAAAAATAAAGCTTTTAGCAGCCGGAATATCTGAAATAACAAAAGGTACATTAATCACAGAAAAATATCTTTTGTGGAGTTCAAAAGAAAAAACGGCAATTATCCTTTCTCTGACATCCTTCGGCGGAATATCTGCCCTTTTACAGACCAATAATGTCATAAAGGGCTCAGAACTTTCCATACTCCGATATATAATAATAAAGACCATATGTGCTCTTTCAACATACGGTCTTTCATTACTTTTATTAAGTTAATAATTATTCATCTAAAAAATCATCTTCATCATCAAAGTCTTCGTCATCATCCTGATCACCATATACATCGATATCATCTCCGTATTCATCGCTCGGTGCCGGATTTGGTGCAGATGCAGCCAAAGGTTCCTGATCCTGCTCGGCAAATGCACTGTCAAGCTCATCCTCCTGATCCTCATAAGACATATTGCTTGAGGCTGTAAGCAGATTGATATTGGCATCCATCTCACTTATGTTATTATCAAATACATATGTATCACTCTCAAGAGACTCAATAAGTGTTCTGTAGTTTTCTTTTTCCGCATCATGGATTCTGTTAAACAAATCTCTCATTTCAGAAAGCTTATCCTTAGTATAGTACATAGCACCAAGCCTGATTTCATTAGCCTCCTCATTTGCCTGATCAACAATCTGCTGCGCCTGATTTCTCGCCATCTCAAGAATCTCATTTGCTCTTACGTTGGCAAGCTCGGTTATATTATGCTGGTCAACAAGACGATTAGCTTCATTAACCGATTCAGTAATGATAGCATCGGAACGAGTTCTTGCATCTGCAAGAATTGCTTCCTTATTGCGCATTATCTTTCGACATCTTTCAATCTCACTCGGAAGCTTAAGTTTAAGCTCCTCCAACATCGATTCAAGTTCTTCCTTATGAACTACTATCTTTGTCTGAGATAGAGGCTGATATTTACAGTTTTCAATAAATATCTCTATCTGGTCTATCATTTCCTCAACGCCTTTTTTACCCATTACCTTGAAATCCTCCTACGCTTATTTCATCTTATCTATAAGTTTTGATATAACACATTCAGGTACGAAGTCATTTAAATCAACTCCATACTTTGCATACTCCTTTACCACACTTGAACTCAAGTATGAATATTCGTTGCTTGTTGATAAAAATACCGTATCAACATCAGGTGCTACGACACGATTACTCTGTGCCATCTGCATCTCCAAATCAAAATCAGTTAAAGCTCTGAGTCCTCTTATAACCACATTTGTTTTCTTTTGTTTTACAAAATCAACAAGAAGTCCTTCAAAGGACTCTACCGATACATTTGGTAAATCTTCCACTGCATCCTTCAACATTTTAACACGTTCTTCCAAAGAAAACAATGGTGTTTTTGATGTATTGTTCAAAACGCCCACAATTACATGGTCAAAAATCTTGGATGAACGCTTAATAATATCATAATGTCCAAGTGTTACCGGGTCAAAGCTTCCCGGATAAATTGCTACTGCCATAACCTATTCTCTTTTCTTTATAAATATATGTTTATTTGTTTTATACCTTTTTTCTTTTGTTATGTCAAATCCCATATCATAAACATAAGAAAAATCCTCATCTGCGGAAGCCTCAATTACAATGAGTGTATCCTCAATGAATTTTTTATCAGACAATACGGAAAGAACCTGCTTTTCAAGTCCTTTTCCATATGGTGGATCCATAAATATAACATCAAAGTCAACCGCCTTTAATCCCTTTACATAGGAAACCGCATCCGCCTTTATAACCTGTGATTTGTCAGTAAAGTGTGTAAAGCTTAAATTATCTTTGATACAGGAAATCGCCTTAGGATTTAATTCAACAAAGGTGCACAAAGCAGCTCCCCTGCTTAAAGCTTCTATACCTATACCGCCGCTTCCCGAAAATAAATCAAGAAATTTGGAGTCAGGAATATAACCCGTCATTATATTAAACAACGTTTCCTTTATCCTGTCTGTGGTCGGTCTGGTATCAAGACCCTCTATCGTTTTTAAAGGTAAACTTCTTGCTATTCCGGCAATAACTCTCATTATGTACAACCTCACTTAATTTGTCAACTTTATTTTTTAAATTAATTATTTATTCATAATATCCTTAAACCATCTTCCTGTCTCGGAAAGCTCATCATCACTCCACCCCGAGGTCTTATTACAAGAGGAAGCTATAAGTGACGAGGTTTCATCCTTATTTGAAATATTCCATACAGCATAGGATAAATTATTATCATTTATAAATTCGAACCATTTATCCGCCTCATCATAATCTATGGCTCCGTTTCCTGAAGCATCACATATGCTGCACTCGCTTATAAATATCGGTATTCCCTTGTCTAAAGCAGTCTGAGCCTTATTTCTTATATTGTCCTTATGTGTTGTTGCATAAAAATGTACAGCATACATTATATTGTCATAACCTGTTATCGGGTCATCCGCAGCTATATCGACATCCTGTGACCATGTAGGCGTTCCGACTATTATAATTGCATCCGGACAATTTTTTCTAATGACAGGTATAACCTCCTCTGCATAGCTTTTTACATCTGCCCATGAGGTTCCTCCATTCGGCTCGTTACATATTTCATAAATCACATTATCATAATCCTTATATTTTTCAGTTATCTCTTCAAAAAAAGAAATTGCATCAGACTTATAAACCTGAGGATTTAAATCGTGGAGGATGTGCCAGTCTACTATGACATACATACCCAAATCAGTAGCAGCATTAACCCCCTCATCCACAAGGCCTTTCAAATATTCCTTATCGCCGTCATTACAATAACCGCCATTTTCATCCGTATACATAGCAATTCTAATCATATTGGCTCCCCAGTCGTCCCTGAAGGTCTTGAATGTATCATAGCTTACATAATCCGGAAACCATGCTATTCCATGTGTACTCGGTCCCTTTAACTGAAATTTGTCATTATTTTTATCAACAATATCCGTTCCCTTTACGCTGAGTTTTCCATGGTTATCAAAAGGCGTTTTTTTGTCATCCTCTTTTTTTGCCTCTTCTTTTTTATCATCCTCATCTTTTTCTTCAGTTGTTTCTTCGTCCTGCTCTTCGTCCACCCTGGAGTTTGAAGTTTCCTTATATTCTTCTCCTCCTACATATAATAAAGCTTCATTAATAGCCTTGAAGTCCTCCTTTGAGGCGGCAGTTACTATTATCCCTATATCCTTAAGTGTCTGCTTGGAAGCTACTGAGGAATTATATTCTACGGGTGTAAGTATAAGCACTCCGTCCTTTAGCTCGGTATTGCAATTCCACGAGCTGTCTAAGGATGTATCCTTACCGATATCAATTTTAACAGACCAGTCCTTTATCTCGCTGCTACCTTTATTTACTATACTGATATCAAACTGACCTGACTGCTTACCATTGCTCTCCCAACTGTTGGTGCTTGATATGGAAGCATAACAAAGAAGTCCGTCATTGTCATTATTATCATTATCTTTCATGCTTTCGTCTGTGGTACTGTCATTTTCGGCATCTGACATAGATGATACTGACTCATCATCCTTAGCATCATTTTCATTATTATCCAAAGCATCCTCTTTTACAGCGCTTTCGGTATTATTTTCCTTCTTATCCTTGTTGCCGCTCTTTTTAAATACAGCCACCGTCAAAGCAATTACAACAACAGTGAGAATCGCAATAACCGCTATAAGAAGCTTATTGTTATTTTTTTCCTTCAAAATTTTATCCTCCCTTTTAAAAAAAATAATATAAGATAAATATTATTTTTCATAGAAAAGCACTCCGAGCGTACCAGGACCGCAATGGCTTGAAATAACGCCACTTGCTTTTGTTTCCGTAATGTTATCAAATATATCCAAAGATTTAAGGTACTCTCTTACTTTTTCAACAATACCTTGCTTTGCATGTGAATGTGTTATAAACACCTGAGTTTTATCCGCATTTAAAAGCTTTGGCTTTAAATCCTCAACATATTTTAAAATAACCTTTTCCTGTGAACCCCGGTATTTTTTTGCAACATGCATTTTTCCATCTTCTACAACAATTTCCGGCTTAAGCTTTAAGGTATTGCCTAAAAGTGCTGTTGCTGTAGAACACCTTCCTCCTCTTCCAAGATAGGTAAGCGTGTCAACAACAAAGCTTGCACGAACCTTGTTTCTTCTTTCATTTACAAGCTTTGCAATCTCATCTGCTGATTTACCCTCTTTTATAAGCTTTGCAGCATAGAGAATCTGTAAACCGATTCCTGTTGACAGGTTCATGGAATTAATAACATGAACATGCTCTTTATATTCCAAATCCTCTGCTGCCATACGAGCAACATTGCAACAGGTACTCATATCCTCCGATATACAAAAAAACAGAATATCCGCTTCTTCTTTTTTATACCTTTCAATAAGCTCCTTTGTCTTATCATAAGTAATTGCAGCGGTTTTAGGAGTTGTTTTATTGGCATCCGCCCATTTAAAAATCTCTGTCGAATCAGTATCTATTCCATCCAGATAGGATTTATCATCCATAATAATACATAACGGATCTACATCTATATCATATTCTTTTAGCTGTTCTTTTGAAAGATCGCTTGAACTGTCTGTGATAATTTTGATTCTATTCATAATAAAACGCTCCTTATAATATTAAAACCTCAAGCGTATATCGCCATAAAGTTTATTATATCATAGCCAACACAAAAAATGTAGAGATAATTAAATTATTAATAATTAAATATGGGCTGCCATGCACATTATCAATTTAATAATGTGCATAACAGCCCTTTTTCTTGATAGGAGGGAAATAATTAAATATCAGTTATCAGATAACTACTTACCTGACATCTGTCTTTCCTGCTCGGCAATCATCTTCTTAACCATCATACCACCAACAGAACCATTCTGCTTAGAAGTAAGGTTACCATTGTAACCATCTGTAAGAGGTACACCAAGCTCATTTGCTACTTCATACTTAAATCTGTCCAAAGCAGACTTTGCTTCCGGAACACTTGCACTATTCTTACTCATAACATTTTCTCCTTACTCTGTAACTTATTACATTTTTGTTCATCAACCTGCAAATGTGAAAGGAAATTTCACTATCATATACCAGGAACAATTCTTGGTACAAGCATAGTATGTTCATATAATAAGAAAATAAACTGGCAATTTTTTGTTTATATTTTTATATATTTATTTGCTTAATTTTTTCTTCTACATCCGGAACAACAATATCGCTATGCATATCAAGCATCTCCTGAGCGAGATGCAGCATATCTGCATGATTATAGATGTCGGCTATATTAAACTGCATGTCACCGCTTTGCCTTATTCCGAAAAAGTCTCCCGGTCCGCGAAGCCTAAGATCCTCTCCGGCGATAAAGAAGCCGTCATTTGAGTCTTCTAAAACCTTAAGTCTTGAAGTAACCTCTTCGTCATCCTCTTTCCCGTTAATAAATATGGAGTAGGATTGCTTGCTGCCTCTACCAACTCGTCCGCGAAGCTGATGAAGCTGTGCCAGTCCGAAGCGTTCGGAATTTTCAACCATCATAACAGTAGCGTTCGGATTATTTATACCTACTTCTATTACTGTGGTTGAAACAAGCACATCTATATCTCCATCCAGAAAGCTTTGCATTATTTTGTTTTTCTCTTCCGCCTTCATCCTTCCATGAAGAGTTTCAACCACTACCTCCGGCGGAAGTGCTTCCTTTAAGGTATCCGTATATTCTATGACATTTGTCAAATCCATTGTATCACTTGCATCAACCATGGGACAGATAACATAAACCTGACTTTTCTCTGCCACCTGTCCGGCGATAAATTTATAAGCAGTATTTCTGTAGTTTGTACCGACCACACAGTTTTTAATCGGCTTTCTACCCTTTGGAAGCTCCTTTATAACAGATATATCAAGGTCACTATACATGATTATGGCAAGAGTTCTCGGAATCGGTGTTGCACTCATTACAAGTACATGAGGAAAGCTCCCTTTGGAAGCAAGCTTATTTCTTTGAGCAACTCCGAATCTATGCTGTTCATCAGTTATAACAAGTGCCAGATTATTAAACTCCACCTTATCTTCGATGAGTGCATGAGTTCCTATAATTATATCCGTCTTCCCCTTGGATATCTCCTCATATATTCTTCTTTTTTCTTTCACAGTGGTTGAACCGACGAGATATTCTGTTTTTATTCCATAGCTCGAAAAAAGCCCGGACAGTTCATCAAAATGCTGTCTTGCAAGCACCTCGGTCGGAACCATCAGTGCTCCCTGATATCCTTCCTTTGCACATGCAAAAAGTGCAGCCGCCGCAACTATGGTTTTTCCGGAGCCCACATCCCCCTGTACCAATCTGTTCATGACATTTTCACTTCCCATATCAGAAAGTATGTCCTCTATAGCCTGCTGCTGCCCCTTTGTAAGTCTGTATGGCAGCTTTTCGATAAATTCCGCTACAGCCTTCCCTTGAATTACCTTGTGGGTATTTGTAAGCCTGACATTTTCATTTTTAAGTATCTTTAATTCGTATAAAAATTTATAAAACTCATCAAAAGCTGTTCTTCTTATTGCATTTTTTAAGATTTCTTCATTCATCGGAAAATGAATATTCTCATAGCTTTCGGTAAGCTCCATAAGATTATTTTCATTTCTTATATCATCAGGTATATAATCCTTTAAATTAAGATATGCCGCTCTTGCGCTTTTTACAGCCTTTTGAAAGGTCTTGTTTGAAAGTCCCTTTGTAAGCGGATAAACCGGCTGAAGCTCCTGTCTCATTCTATCATATTCATCCGGTCTGTAATATTCGGGGTGCTCCATAACACGCATATTATTTTTTATCTTTATCTCTCCGACAAATACATATGTCTCACCCTTATGAAACATATTTTTAAGATAAGGCTGATTAAACCATGTTATCTTAAGCGTTCCCGAGCTATCCTTAACCGTCATGGTAACTATCTTAAGGCTTCTAACTCTTCTTACGTCGACATAAGAATAAACTATCGCTTCAACTATATTTCTTACACCGATTTTTGTATCCTTTATATCTACAGGCTCACCGTAAAAAATATAGTCTCTCGGAAATGTATTAACAAGCTCTCCTACCGTATGAATTCCAAGCTTGGCAAAACACGCTGCCGTTTTATCTCCAATTCCTTTAATTGTTGTAATACTTTCTCTTAAATCCATGTATCGCTCCATATATCACATTCATTAGTGTAACAACTATCATAACGAGTAAAGCATATACTATAAGGTATCCCGACCTTCCAAAGCATACCTCAATCCATTCAAGCGGTGAATCAAGTGAAGGTCTCAGTAAAAACATATAATTAACATCAAAATATCTGTCAAACACAAAAATTACAGGTACTATTATAACAAGAAATAAAATTGCTTTCCACATTTTATATACGGATGGTTTTATATTATTTGATATAAGTCCCAAAACAATATAAATCACAATACCGCCATGAAATAAAAAGCCATGAAAAGTTATAAAATTAAATGCCGGATAATAGCTCCAGTCAGGAAAAACCAAAGCAAGTATTGTTCCCGGAAGACACAAACTGTATAAAACATGTCCAAAAAAATCCCATCCCGTAAAGGCATGAAGAAAGCATATAAAACCCGCAAGGCTGCACAGGTGAAGCGGAAGCTCATAAACCGACATATGTCCTTTTGCAAATAAAACAGCTATTCTAAGTATAATCAGGAAAACAAGAAATGTACCTATAATCTTTAGTACAATATTTTGCTGTTTTTTATTATTTTTAAAAAGTACTGCTAAAACTACAGTAACCAAAGCTATTCCCAAAAGCCATAAAAAATGAATTATGCCAAATTGATTAAAGCCCACTCCATCGGGGATATCATCACTGTAGGTAAAAAAATCCAAGTTATCATTTAAAATATCATTCATTATAAATCAAAACCTTACTATAATTTAACATATAAAATATCTGTCTGATAAAAAATGTAACCGTTACATCAATTAAGAAAAGCTGCCACTCTACATTTTATCTGTAAAGTGACAGCTTTTTATGCATCACATTTTTGTAAATCAGCGAAGATGTTCTTAAACCTCTTTCACTTCACTTTATCTGTCTTTTAATAATTACTCCACCGAAAGGATGTAATAATATACAGGCTGATCACCCGGATGAAGCTCTATCTCATAATCAGGGAAGGTATCGGTTAATGCCTTAACAATACTCTCAGCATCCTCTTTATTTACATCCTGACCATAGTATACGCTGATAAGCTCCGAACCGTCATATGCCATTTTCTTAACAAGCTCTTTTACAACTTCGGTTATATCGGTTCCGACAGACTTTATTCCGTCATCCGATATACCCATGAAGTCACCGGTCTTTATCTCCTTACCGTCAATCGAAGTATCTCTTACGGCATAAGTAACCTCACCGGATTTAACCATGCTCATGGATTCCTTCATACTCTCGGCATTATCCTCCGGTGATAAGGTTCCTTCAAAGCCTATCATGGCGCTTATACCCTGAGGGATTGTCTTGGAAGGTATTACGATAACCTGTTTTTCCTTCTCAATGCTTGCGGCCTGATTAGCGGCAAGAATAATATTTTTATTGTTCGGAAGTACAAATACCGTATCGGCATTTACCTTCTCAACTGCGGAAAGAACATCATCGGTACTTGGATTCATAGTCTGACCACCTGATATAATGTAGTCAACACCAAGCTCCTTAAATATACTGTCTAAGCCTTCACCAACTGAAACAGCCACAAATCCGAAAGGCTTCTTTTCTTCCTTCTTCTTCAATTCAGCCAACTCAGCATCACGCTCGGCAGATTTAATCTTATCCTGCTCCTTCATGAGCTTCTCATGATGCTCCTCACGCATATTGTCAATCTTCATCTTGGTGAGTGAACCATACTCGAGACCTTTTTCAAAGGCAAGTCCCGGATGATTGGTATGAACATGAATCTTTACAAAATCATCATCAGCCACACATACCAATGAATCACCTATTGAAGTGAGATATTCTTTAAATTTAATCTCATCATCCATTGTAAATTCTTTTTCAAGATTAATAATAAACTCGGTACAATAACCGAACTTAATATCTGAAGTATCTATATTTTCCGTATCAACCGCTGATGAACCTGTTGCAGCCGTCTTTGCCGGTTTAACATCTACAACCTCTTTACCGGTTAATCCGTTATAGGCACCCTTAAGGAATTCCATAAGTCCCTGTCCGCCTGAGTCAACAACTCCGGCCTCCTTAAGTACCGGTAATAATTCAGGAGTCTTTTCAAGTGTTTCATCTCCACACTCAATAACTGCCTCTGCAAATTCTTCAACATCAACGCCTTGCTCCGCAAGCTCAACAGCCTTTTGGGCCATCGCTTTGGCAACTGTAAGAATAGTTCCCTCCTTAGGCTTCATAACAGCCTTATACGCCGTCTCAACACCACGAACAAAGCCATCTGCAAGTATATTGACATTTATCTCAGACTTTTCTTTGATTTCCTTACAAAATCCTCTTAAAAGCTGTGAAAGAATAACTCCCGAGTTACCTCTTGCACCTCTAAGTGAGCCGCTTGAAATTGTCTTTGATAACTCCTTTAAGCCCGGATGCTCAAGATTACTTACTTCATTTGCAGCCGACATAATGGTTAATGACATATTGGAGCCTGTATCGCCGTCCGGAACAGGAAATACATTTAATTCATTGATATATTCCTTGTTTCTTTCCAAGTTATAAGCTCCTGCAAGAAATGCCTTCTGAAGCAAATCCGCATCAATTATCTTAATAGCCACTTTAAATTTCCTCCTACTAATCTATTACCCTAACACCTTCAACAAAGATGTTAATATTCTTAACTGACATGCCTGTCATTTCCTCTACGGAATATTTTACCGTACTGATAAGATTATCGCATACTGTTGATATGCTTACGCCGTATGCAACAATAATATGAAAATCGATTGAAATTGTATTGTCCTCTTCGATAACAACATTTACGCCCTTGCTTACGCTGTCTCCCTTAAGAAGCTTTGCAATACCGTCCTTCATGCTTATGGTAGCCATACCTACAATACCAAAGCACTCAAGAGCTGCGTGTCCTGCATATTGAGCTATCACTTCATTTTCTATAACAATGTCTCCAAATTCGTTAGTCATATACCCCTTCATAGACATTACCTCCTATATAAACATTCTAAATCATTATACCCATTATACGTGATTTAATCAAGTGTTAAATTTATATAGTAATGACCTATGCTTATTGGTAAATATTATGCTATAAATACGCATAAAACCGTTATTTTTAAAAAAATTTATTTTTTGCTTGCATATTATATTGTTTTTTGTTAAAATATGTTCGTTGTGAGCCTGTAAGCCATAAGGTAAGACATAGGCCAATATTTGTTTTGTCAAGGAGGTGCTAACGATGGCAAAGTGTAGTATTTGTGAAAAGAACGTTCACTTTGGTAACAATGTGAGCCATTCTCATAGAAGATCAAACAGAATGTGGAAGTCAAATATCAAGTCTGTAAAGGCAATGATTAACGGTACTCCAAAGAGAGTTTACGTATGTACTCAGTGTTTGAAGTCCGGAAAAGTAGAAAGAGCTTAATCTACCCCGTAAGCAGCTATGGGTAATATAAAAAACAGGTACTCGCATATCACGTTATCACTTAACGATATGCTAAGCACCTGTTTTTTATATTACCCATAGCTACTTATTCATATAAACACTTTTATCTTAGTCTACCATCGAAAGCTGTATTCTCTTTTTATCAAGGTCTACGCCGATTACGGTTACGTCTATGATGTCGCCGACGGATACTACCTCAAGAGGATGCTTGATATATTTTTTGCTCATCTTTGAGATGTGAACAAGTCCGTCCTGGTGGACTCCTATATCTACAAAGGCACCGAAATCTATTACATTTCTGACAGTTCCTTTAAGCTGCATTCCAACCGTTAAGTCCTTCATCTCAAGGACATCACTTCTAAGTATCGGCTTTTCAAGCTCTTCACGTGGATCTCTTCCCGGTTTTTCAAGCTCCTTTAATATATCAATCAAGGTAGGCTCACCGATTCCGATTTCTTCCGCAGTCTTTTTGGTATCCTTTACCATGGTTGTTATGCTGCTTTTGTTTGCTCCACCGTTTTTTATATCCTCGGCGGATATGTTAAGCTTTTTCATAAGAAGTTTGGTAGCTTCATAGCTTTCAGGATGGACACTTGTAGCATCAAGCACCTCATCTCCGTCAAGGATTCTCATAAAGCCTGCGCACTGCTCATAAGCCTTCGGTCCAAGCTTAGGAACCTTAAGCAAATCCTTTCGACTGGTAAATTTTCCGTTATTTTCCCTATATGTAACTATATTTTTTGCAATCGGCTTGCTTATACCCGATATATAAGATAAAAGCTGCGGGGATGCGGTATTAAGGTCAACACCTACATTATTAACACAATCCTCAACCACCGCTGTAAGGGCATTGTCAAGATTCTTCTGGTTCATATCATGCTGATACTGTCCTACACCAATTGATTTAGGATCAATCTTAACAAGCTCCGCCAAAGGATCCTGAATTCTTCTTGCAATGGAAGCCGCACTTCTCTGCCACTCATCAAAATCAGGGAATTCCTCGGTCGCAGCCTTGCTGGCTGAATATATGGAAGCACCTGCCTCATTTACGATGACATACTTTATGTCCCTGCCGATTTCCTTAAGTAAATCCACAATTAATGCTTCGGATTCACGGCTTGCGGTTCCGTTTCCGAGAGATATAAGAGTAACCTTGTATTTATCAATAAGCTTCTTTAAAACCTCTCTCGCCTCAAGCTCTCTTTTCTTACCCATGGTAGGATATATAATCACCGTATCAAGCACTTTTCCCGTCGCTTCAACAACAGCAAGCTTGCTTCCGTGATTATATCCCGGATCCCATCCGAGAACCGTATGTCCCGCAACAGGCGGCTGCATAAGAAGCTGATGAAGGTTTTTACCGAATACGTTTATAGCACCCTCTTCCGCAGACTCCGTAAGCTCATTTCTTATCTCCCTTTCAATTGAAGGTGCAATTAACCTCTCGTAGCTGTCTTTTATTGCTTCCTCAATATATTTTGCACTTTCATGCTCAGGCTTATAGATTATGGTTTTGTTAAGATAAGCGATTATATCCTCAACCGGTGCGGCAATCTTAACCGTAATGAACTTTTCAGCCTCACCACGATTAATCGCAAGTACACGGTATCCGGTAAGCTTCTTTATATCATCCTCAAATTCATAATACATCTCATAAACAGACTTAGCTTCCTTATCCTTGGCAGATGATATGAGCCTTCCCTTATCCTTAGTAAGCTCACGAATAACCTTTCTGTACTCTGCTTCATCGGCATAGTTTTCAGCAAGAATATCCTTTGCACCTGCTATAGCTTCTTCAGTCGTATTTACTTCCTTCTCTTCTGAAATGTAGACTTTTGCCTCTTCTTCTATAGTCTTTTTGGTCATCTGAAGAGCAATAATATTGGCAAGTCCCTCAAGTCCCTTTTCCTTTGCAACAGTTGCCCTTGTCCTTCTCTTCGGTCTGTACGGTCTGTACAGGTCCTCAAGCACGACCATAGTCATGGCATCCTCAATCTGCTTCTTTAATTCATCTGTAAGCTTTCCCTGCTCCTCTATTGTTGCAAGCACAGATGCCTTCTTTTCCTCCAGATTTCTAAGATATGTAAGCCTTTCATCAAGACTGCGGAGCTGTTCATCATTTAATGAACCCGTAACCTCCTTCCTGTATCTTGAAATGAAAGGTATGGTATTTCCTTCGTCAATTAACTCAATAGCCTTTTCTACCTGCCACTCCTTTAAATTCAACTCGTCGGCTATTACACTTACAATCTTCATTTTTTTCTCCTTCTTATTTATTTTTTCTCTATAATTACGGTTTGATACAAATTTATATATCTATCGCAGGCACACTCTCGCTACTCTCGGACGCAGCGGTACTAAGTACCGGCGTCCTCAAAGTACCTGCTTATAGATATATAAATTTGCATCCAACCTGTTTACTTTAAACAAAACATAAATCAAAATCTATTAAAGATATGCTCTCATGTCTTGTATGAGATGGTCCTCTGAGTCAATCAGGTTCTGTGCAATATGCTTCGCCTTATCATTTGCCGCTTTAAACTCGTTTAGATATTTCTGTAGGGATTTAATTCCCATGTTACAGCCTTCGGTAACTAAGTCGGCAATTGTGTGGTCACTGTCATTTATAGCAATCTTAACATTGGTTTTCATCCATGACATTCCTTCCGCTATAGGATTGGGATTTTTACCGTCATCATGGTATTCCTTTAAAAGCTCGGTGGTATCCCTTTCCAAATCACGGCTTATCTCCAATGTACGATACATACACTCAGACATATCCTTGTTCTTGGTATATTTCAGCATCTCCTCAAGGCTGTCGATTCCCATTCTTATTCCTGCGTCACACTCACGCAATAATTTTATAGTATCATCATTAATCATATTTTTTACCTCACTTTTTTCTTCTACGATGTATATATCAGGTTAAATCTATCGCAGGCACGCTCTCGCTACTCTCAGACGTAGCGGTACTAGGTTCGGTATACCTCACTAAGTACCGACGTCTTCAAAGTACCTGCTTATAGATTAATCTGATATATACATCTTATATTTATAAAGTAGTATGAGGTAAAAAATATGTTATTATTCAGTTTTTTCTTTTTTGTAATGTACCGTAAAGTACCATTTTATAACTGCTGTTCCTATTATTATTATATATCCTATTACGCTTAAGTAATCCGGTATCTGATTCAGGAATAAAAATCCGAATATTGCCGTAAATATCACGATGGAAAAATCGTATACCGATATCTCCTTTGCCGGAGCATGGGCGTAGGCTTTGGTTATAAATATCTGTCCGCCTGCGGCTGCAAAGCCCGTAAGTATAAGAAAGCCCCATTGTTCTATAGTCATAGGTGAATAATTAAACAAAAGATACGGTAAAAGCATGAGTGTCGTAAAGCCCGAGAAAAATGCAACAATTATCATACTGTTTTCGCCACGAAGTCCAAGCTTTCTGACATAAGCATAGGCAAGACCGGCTCCCAGTCCGCCAAGTACTCCCGCAAGAGCAGGTATAACCTCGGAACTAAAGGTAGGCTTCACTACGAATAAGGCTCCCGTAAAGGCTGATATAACAGCCAGCCATTCATACCTGTTTGCTATTTCCTTAAGTGCAAATATCGAAAATATAATTGCGAAAAAAGGTGACAATTTATTTAATATAGATGCATCCGATATATGCATATGGTCAACGGCATAAAAATTACAAACCATTCCCAAGCCTCCGCTTACGGAACGGATAAGAAGATACCTTGTATTTCCTTTTCCTATCTTAAAAGGAGTATGGCTCTTTATCAGTGTTCCCACTGCGATTACCAGTGCAAAAAAATTCCTGAAAAAGCATTTTTGAAGCGTCGGTACATCACCCGAAAGGCGTATGAAAAGGTTCATAAGCGCAAAGCAAAATGCCGACGTTATGATATATATAACACCTAATTTGTAATTACCTTTTTTATCTGCAGTAGACAACCTCAACACTCTCCATAGCTTTTTTGTAAAGCTCTTCAATCTTGCCTGTAAGTGCCTTCTCGGATTCAAGTATCTGTTCTAATTTCGGTCTTGTAACAGGATGCTTGTCAACAAATATTGTACAGCAGTCCTCATAAGGAAGAATCGAGGTCTCATAAGTACCTATTTGCTCTGATATATCAATAATCTCCTGCTTGTCCATACCGATACATGGTCTGAATACCGGAATCTGATTAATTGCCGAATCTATAACAAGTAAGCTCTGTGTGGTCTGGCTTGACACCTGACCTATGCTCTCTCCGGTTATTATACACTGACATTCTTCCTTCATAGCCAGCTCCTCGGCAACCTTATACATATAACGCTTCATTATGATTGTAAGCTCATCATGAGGACAGTTATCATATATACAAAGCTGGATATCCGTAAAATTAACTATATGAAGCTTAAGCACGCCGGAATATTGCGACACCTGCTTGGCAAGGTCTATTACCTTCTGCTTGGCTCTCTCACTTGTATATGGCGGTGCATTGAAATAAACCGCCTCAAGCTCTACACCACGCTTGGCAATCATATATGCAGCCACAGGACTGTCTATTCCGCCGGATAAAAGTGCCATTCCTTTTCCGTTAGTGCCTACCGGAAGTCCTCCCGGTCCCGGAATAACCTTTGAATAAATGTATGCGGCATTTCTAACCTCAACATCTATTATTACCTCAGGATTATGTACATCCACGGAAAGTCCCGGAAATGCATTTAATAAATCCGCACCCAAATCACAGTTAAGCTCCATGGATGACTTAGGATAAGTTTTATCATTTCTTCTTGCATGACACTTGAAGGTAAAGCTCTTATCCTTATATTCATTATCTATATACTCGATTACGCCCTTGGAAATGTTTTCATAAGCCGTATCCTCGATAACCATAACCGGACAGATACCGACTATACCGAAAACCTGACCGAGTACCTTTATCACATCATCAAAGTCATAATCAGAAAATGCCTCAACATATATTCTTCCGTATTCACGTCTTACCTCAAATTCTCCGTAAGGCTTAAGGCGGTTACGCATACGCTTACACATAGCCTCCTCAAAAACGTAGCGGTTCTTGCCTTTAGTACCTATCTCCGCATACTTAATTAAAAACATTTTATACTGCATACTAAATCTCTCTACACTTTCTTATTTATTTTGCACAAAAAAGCCTTGATTTTAAGCCTTTCGTACAATGGTTTATAAAGTTACATCCATGACAAAGTTGTTT
>CADAKQ010000033.1 GCA_902788555.1 uncultured Lachnospiraceae bacterium | reverse complement strand
CATCCTATTTTAGATATTAATCAATTATGCTTTCGTAGCTTGAAACTGCGCAATATGCGCGGTTTCAAGCTACAGGTATAAAAGCTCCCGGCACATGGATTATTCTATAAATTTAACATAACAGGTAAGAAAACAGGTGGCTGCTACAACATTTGATCCAATTTGTTTAAAATCAGCAACGAGTACTTGAATTAATTTTGCACGCATAAAACCAATATGTTTGAGCGAAGCGAGTTTATTGGTTTTGTGCAAAATCAAGAAAGTACGAGTACACTGATTTAACAAATTGCTGGTTAGTTGTAGCAGCCACCTGTTTTCTTTATCTGTCATATATAAGAATTTAAATTGCATTCCATGTGTCAGGAGCTTTTATACCGGTCTTTCTTCGACAAACCGGTATTTGAAGTTTGGAGGCATGTTGTTTTTATATTGGCTTGACATCGGAGCATGTATGAGTTAAAATGTCAATTTGAAAATGGTTTTTAATTTCATTTTTGGTTTAATACGTAGTTTGGAGGATATATCATGGGTGAACTTATATGTAAGGATTTAACGCTCGGATATGAGAATAACATATTGGTTGAAGGTCTTAGCTTTCAGGTTAATAAGGGGGATTATCTTTGTATAGTGGGAGAAAACGGTACAGGAAAGTCTACTCTTATGCGTACTATACTAAGACTTCAAAAGCCGATGTCAGGAACGATAGAATATTCCGATGGATTAAAGAGCACCGAGATAGGTTATCTTCCGCAGCAAACTATGGTTCAAAGGGATTTCCCGGCTTCGGTTAGAGAGGTTGTGCTTTCGGGATGTCAGGCAAAGACCGGGCTAAAGCCGTTTTATTCAAAAGAAGAAAGGGCTCTTGCAAAAAAGAATATGGAAAGGCTTGGGATAGATAATCTTGCAAAAAGATGCTACAGAGAGCTTTCGGGAGGTCAACAGCAAAGAGTGCTTCTTGCCCGCGCACTTTGTGCTACCGAGAAGATGCTTTTGCTTGATGAGCCGGTATCGGGACTTGACCCGAAGGTTACTGCCGATATGTATAAGATGATAAAGAAACTCAATGAAGATGGCATTTCAATTATTATGATTTCACATGATATATATAGTGCGGTAAAATATGCGAGTCATATTCTTCATATTGGTGAAGATATATTTTATGGTACGGTAAAAGATTACAAGAATACAAAGCTTGGAAGATTGTATCTTGATGAGGAAGGAGGTAATGAAAATGCTTGATACACTTTCTTATTACCTTCAGTTTTCATTTGTACAATATGCGATAATTGTCGGGGTATTGATTGCACTTTGCTCATCGCTTCTTGGTGTTACGCTTGTACTTAAGAGGTTTTCTTTTATAGGTGACGGCCTTTCACATGTGGCATTTGGTGCTATGGCGATAGCTTCAATTATAAATGTTACGGTAGGCGATGGTTCAGGCAAATCTGCTTATCAAAATGATATGCTTATAGTATTGCCGATAACCGTAATATCTGCTATTTTATTATTATGGACAGGCCAAAACACCAAGATTAAGGGAGATGCTGCGATTGCCATGATTTCAGTCGGAGCACTTGCGATAGGATACCTTTTGATGAATATATTTTCAACTTCCACAAATCTATCCGGTGATGTATGCAGCACGCTTTTTGGCTCGACCTCGATACTTACACTAAAAACCACGGAGGTTTGGCTTTGTATAGTATTATCAATAGTTGTAGTAGCGGCATTTATTCTTTTTTATAACAAAATATTTGCGGTCACCTTTGACGAGAATTTTGCTAAAGCGGTGGGTACAAGAGCGAATGCGTACAATTTTATAATAGCTGTTATAATAGCTGTTATAATAGTGCTTGCCATGAATCTTGTCGGCTCGCTTTTGGTAACGGCACTTATAATATTTCCGGCACTTTCGGCTATGAGAGTTTTTAAAAGCTTTTTATCGGTAACGATTTGTTCAACTATCTTCTCTGTTGTATGTGCGCTTTTGGGAATATTGCTTTCGATAATTTACGGAACACCTGTCGGCTCAACCATTGTTGCTGTTGATATGGCAGGCTTCTTTGTATTTTCTATAATGGGAAGGATTGGTAAAAAAGCATGAAATTAAAAAAATATATATCAATTTTAGCTGCATCACTTATTATAATTATGTCCCTCACAGCTTGTGGAAATTCAAATGCTTCAGGAAAGAAAACCGGCACCGTAAAGGGAGTGTCGGACGTTTTGGATGAAGGAGTAGCAAAGGAAGAAAGTAAAACAGAGGCTTCTTCGGAAGAGGATAAGAAGTCGGAGGAAGCTAAAGAGGAAAAGCTTACGGAAGCAACAGAAATATCAACAGAGGAAACAACGGAGGAAATAGCAGAGGAAGAAACTACGTCAGAGGAAGAAATGACGGAAGCCGTCCCTAAGGAAGCTACCGTTATTCCTCCGGAAATAGATATAGACCTCACCACTCTTTCAAGTACGATGGTGTATTCGGAGGTTTATAATATGATGACCGAGCCTGACGGATATATGGGAAAGACCATAAAAATGTCAGGACCTTTTGCAGTGTATATTGATGATGTAAAAAATAAAACATACTTTGCGTGTATAATTCAGGATGCTACTGCATGCTGCTCTCAGGGAATAGAGTTTCAATTGGATGGAGATTACAGCTATCCGGAGGATTATCCTGAGGTCAATGATATAGTTACTGTTACAGGAACATTTTCAACCTATGAAGAGGATGGATATATGTATGTAACACTTTTGGATGCAAAGATGAATTAAGATAACGGGGATTTATATGTGTAAGCTATCGGGAATAAAAAGATTTCTTGCGATAATATTAACAGGTATACTTATCATATTAAGTATGCCTTGCTTTGATATAAAGGCGGCAGGCAATTCGAAAATTACATCAATGGATGATTTTTACACAAAGCTTTCTGAACAGATTTTCTCACATAGTGTTGATGTAACATATGATTTGAGTGACCGTGGGCTTATTGATAAAATAATGGACTTGGATATGGATGAATATGCATTCCAATATAATCCTGATTCTCCGCTTACAAGCGGATGCTATCTGTCATATTATCTTGATTACCTGAATCTTTACTATAGACATGGGACATTAAGAGTGGTTATTCAGTTTAGATATTCAAAACAGGAGATGGAGGAACATTTTGCAAAAATTGAAAGTCTTGCTATGGAATTAAAAAAGAATTCCGATTATGAAACAGTTCAAAACGTACATGACTATCTTATAGAAAAATTTGAGTATGACCAAAAAACATTATTCAAAAATCATACGGATATAGAAGGCTTCCGGGATGGTGTCATGGTATGCAGCGGCTACAGCCTTGCAGCGTATGCACTGTTAAATATGGCAGATATACCGACAAGGGTTGTAACCGGATACGGAGGAAATGGTACGGCTGATACATCCAATCATATGTGGAATATGGTAGAGCTGGATGGAAAATGGTACAATATGGATATTACATGGGATGACGTAAACGGTACAAAGCCGACATATACATACTTTCTTAAATCCGATGATGATTTTCCGAATCATAAAAGGCTTGGGTACTACCAGACGGGGTATTTCAATATCACTATAGCCGAAAAATCCTACAAGCTGACGATGGGTATGGGAACATCAAGATGGTATATATATGTTATTGCAGTAGTCGCCTTGATGTGTTTCATAAGTTTTTCGACAAGAATCAAAGGCAGAGGAATAGATATACATGAAAAATACGACTACAGAATAATAAGCTCGGGATCTGTCGGAGGAACGGATGAAGGATATGACACATATAAAAAACCGGATACATCCGTATTCCAAAGTGAATATATAAATGACAAAAATTATTATAATAAATAAAAAATGCTTTGCAGGTTTGTTTTTTGCAAAGCATCTTTTTTATTAATAAGAATTTTTATATAATTAACACTTTTCGGGTTCCTCGTATTCGACGCCCATTGTATCGACGGTTACGGATTTGATGACCTGATCCTCAAGTGGTCTGTCGGCCCAGCCTGTCGGAACTGCAGCAATTTTATTGACTACATCTATGCCCTCTGTTATTTTACCAAAGGCTGCATAAGCTCCATCGAGATGTGGAGAGGTTTTATGCATTATAAAAAATTGTGAGCCTGCTGAGTCCGGCATCATAGAACGGGCCATGGAAAGAACACCCGGCTCATGCTTTAAATCATTAGGGAAACCATTATCTGAAAACTCTCCCTTGATAGAATAACCCGGACCTCCGGTTCCGTTTCCGTCAGGATCGCCTCCCTGAATCATAAAGCCTTCTATAACTCTGTGAAAGATTAAACCATCATAAAAGCCTTTTTTTACAAGTGAAATAAAGTTTTTAACAGTGTTTGGTGCAATGTCCGGATAAAGCTCGAATTTCATAACTCCTCCGTCTGCCATAGTCATAGTAATAATTGGATTTGCCAAATTCATCATCCTTTCTTGAAATTTTCTATAAAAGATGTTACTATAATAACGTTAATGTAAAATTACGTCAAGTCTGTAATTTTTTAAGCACCGGCTTAAGGTATAACATATGAAAAATAAGAGGTAATAGTCGTGATTAAATTCATAAAAGGAATTATACTTATAGTTGCAACATTCGCATTATTTTCAATTATATACGATTATGGAAAAGGATATTATGATATATATCAGGACGAGCTTAAGGGTACAACAACAACAGTTGGTGAGGATGTCGTTGTAGAGATACCTGAGGGAGCTGCTGCAAAAAAAATTGCATCTATACTGAAGGACAAAGGTTTGATTCAGTTTGAACATGCATTTGTAAAAAGATTACAAGGCACGGATTATCGTATCCAAAGCGGTACATATACTTTAAATACCGGTATGAGCACGCTTGATATGATTATAACCATGAGCCCTGTTATAGAAGCAGATGAAAAGATAGATACATTGGTTATTCCGGAGGGATTTACCATAGAACAGATAGCGGCAAGATGTGAAAAACAGGGTATATGCTCTGCGCAGGATTTTTTGAATGCGGTTAATTCCGTAACAACAGAAGATTTCCCATATCTTGCTGATGTACCTGCCGGCGCGGCGGTTAAATACAGACTTCAGGGATATATATTCCCGGCAACCTATGATATATACGAATATACTACTGCTGAATCTCTGGTTAAATGGATGCTTGAAACATTTGAAAATAATTATACCATGGATTTGCAGCAAAGAGCCGGGGAGCTTGGATATAATTCCTTTGAGGTTGTAACAAGAGCCTCTATCATAGAACGTGAGGCAAAGATAGAGGAAGAACGTTCTATCATAGCGGGAGTAATGAATAACAGACTTAGTGCGGATATGCCGCTTCAGATGTGTCCGACAGTATTATATCCTCTTACTGACGGAATGTATGACCAAAGCAAGGTTTACTATGAGGATCTTGAACTTGATTCGCCATACAATACATACAAATACACGGGACTTCCTGCGGGACCTATATGTAATCCGGGTCTTGCTTGTATAAATGCAGTGCTGTATCCTCAGGAACATGGATATTACTATTACCATGTTGATAATGAGGAGGAGGGCTCACATGTATTTACGGAGACCTATGAGGAACATATAGATACCCAAATTATAGGTGGTCCGAATGGTATACCTGAGGATGAGGTAGATAATTATTAGAATTAATCATAGAAAAAGCTGTTAGAGAAGGAGGGACATTATGAGAACGTTTTATTTCAAGGCAAGAAATATAGGCCAAGAAAAATATTTGACCTATACAATGGGGGAAGAAACGGAGCTTGATGAGGATGTACTTGATTATTGTGAAGAAAATAATGTTAAGGAATTGATAGACATTATCTATGAGGAAGATGATGACTATGATTATCTCACATATGATATTACTGATAAAAAATCTTTGAGTGAACTTATTTCGGAGGAGATAAGTGGTGAGCAGGCATTGTTTATTGTAAGAAATGTAGCCGGAAATCTTATATCCATAAAGGAACAGGCGATACATCTTTCTTATATTTTATTAAACAGAGAATATGTCTATGTGGGAGATAACAACGATATATTTTTTATCTGTGTACCTATAGAAAATAAGGGCTCGCTCTCGGTAGAGTTTAAAGGCTTTTTAAGACAGCTTCTTGCCAATATGAAATATAATGTTGATGAGGATTTAAACTATGTTGGAAAGTTGCTTACCTACATCAATAGTGACAGCTTTAACCTTAGAGGATTAATCGGACTTACGGAAGCCCTTATGGAAGAAGCCGGTATAGATTATGAGGAAGCCGGAACCATAGAAACAGAGGGCGTTGAAGTAGTAAGCACTGAGCCGGAGGAGGAAGTAAAACCGGAAAGCTCAGTGACCGACTTTATGAGTGATGCAGACGATGTTCCGCTTCCTGAGATAGGTGATGATGAAGAGGAAGAACCTGAAAAGGTTTCGGAGGATGTACAAAAAGAGGATTCTGAGGAGCTTGAAAGCATATTGCCTGCAGGCATGAAGATAGAGGAAACGTCGAAGAAGGAATCAGAAGATTCGGCAAGTGAAAAGGCTGAACCTGCTGAGCCTGTTGCGGAAGCTAAAGAGCCTGCCATGGAAGATGTTGTACCTGATATAAAAGAGGATACTGCATCTGAAGCACCGGATAAGGCAGAAACACCGGCTGATGTAGAAAAGGCAGAAAATGCTATAGAAGATATAGATAAGGTTTCTGAAGCTCAGGAGAAAGAAACAATAGAAGCTCAGTCCGCAGATAAAGAGCCTGAGCATATACCTGAGATTGCAGTGGAGAATGTGATTGAACCGGCTCCTGAAGAAAATAGCGACGAGAAACCTAAACAGGAAAAGAAGGAAACACCTGAGTCTGAGGCAAAGCTTGAATTCATATCCGAACCTGAAGCTGTAAAGTCGGCTCCTGCCAAGAAGGAAGAAGATTTGGATGTAATAAAGAATAAGATAAAACAGCTCGTTGGAGATGTTCCACAGGCCAAAACAACAAATGATGATTCTAAGACTGTCAAAACATTGGAAGACCTTTCCAATATGCTTGATGCAGGAAAAAATACACCTAAAAAGAACGTGGTTAAGGTTAATAGAGCTGCAATTATACAAAGTATAGCAGAGCATGAGGCGGAGACTGCAGAGCTTTCAGAGGAAGAACTTGAAAATGCAAAATCTGAGCACAGGGATGAACCCGTTGAAAACGAAAAACCGGCAGAGGCTCAAAAAGTGAATACACTTCTTAATGCGCCAAAGGCTATGCCGTACCTTATCAGAGTAAATACCGAAGAAAGAATTATGCTTAACAAGGCAACCTTCAAAATAGGTAAGGCTTCAAGAGGTGTTGACTACTCGGTAAGCGGAAATGGTGCAGTAAGCAGACAACATGCTGTTATAACACAAAAGGACGGAGTATGTTATATAAAGGACAATAAATCTACAAATCATACGTATGTGAATGATAAGGAAGTAGAAGAAGGTAAAGAAGAAATATTGACACATGATTCAATTATAAGACTTGGGGATGAAGAATTCTTATTTAAAATAAGATAAGACCTGCATGAATTGTCAGTCGTAAGGGTAAGCAGGAAAAGGATTATAGAATGTATGGAGGTATACTATGAAAAAAATCGAATTGTCGGTATCTAAGGAAAACGGGTGTGACGTAATAAGATACGAGTTGCTGGGAAATGAAGAATATGATGAGAGGGTTGCAGACAGATTAAGCCAGCTCATAAATGTTATTCCATTTCAGTTTTCAGATCAGGACGGAAAAAGAATATTGACAACATATGTAAGAGAAACATATACTCTCGAAATGCTTTTTTCAAAGACCTTGCAAAAAAGAGAGGTGTTATGTCTTTTGGGAGAATTGGTGTCAATATTTGACATCGGATCACAGGGAATACCTGTAAGCTACGTAGTTAAGGATTATAACCACATTTATGTCAATGAAGAAACATTAAGGACAAAATGCATCTTAGTTCCTGTGAAACAGGAGGCTATAGCTTTGTCTGAAATACCTGAATTTTTCAGAAGTGTTATATCAAGGATGTCATTTGACGAGATAGATATGGACAATTATGTTGCGAAGCTTCTTACTATCATTAATTCAAAGGATTTTGCCACTTTAAAATTAAAACAATATATAGATGAAGAACTTGAAAAAATGGGCTTGTTTATAAGCAGGGAAAAGGGCTTAACAAGTGTCAATGCAGGTGGAGCAGCAGGTCAAAGCAAGGATGTTAAGGTAAACAGGCTTGGTGTTATGAGCAATATGCATAACTCACAGCAAAGACCACCTATGCAGGGACAGCCGATGATGGGAAGACCGGGACAGATGCCACCACAGGGACAGCCGATGATGGGACAACCGGGACAGATGCCACCACAGGGACAGCCGATGATGGGACAACCGGGACAGATGCCACCACAGGGACAACCGATGATGGGAAGACCGGGACAGATGCCGCCACAGGGACAACCGATGATGGGAAGACCGGGACAGATGCCACCACAGGGACAGCCGATGATGGGACAACCGGGACAGATGCCACCGCAGGGACAGCCGATGATGGGACAACCGGGGCAGATGCCACAGCAGATATCACCACAGGGACAGTCGCCGGTAGGGATAAAGCCGGCAGTGCCGCCTATGATGGGACAGGTGCCACCACAGGGACAGCCGAATCCACAGCAGGCTCCACAGAATCAGCCTAGGCCACAGCAGGCTCCGCAAAATCAGCCAAATCCACAGCAGATACCGCCACAGGGACAGCCACCGATAGGGATAAAGCCGGGAGTACCGCCTATGATGGGACAGGTGCCGCCACAGGGACAGCCGAATCTACAGCAGGCTCCACAGAATCAGTCTAGTCCACAGCAGGCTCCGCAAAATCAGCCAAATCCGCAGCAGATACCGCCACAGGGACAATCGCCGGTAGGAATAAAGCCGGGAGTACCGCCGATGATGGGACAGGTGCCACCGCAGGGACAGCCGAATCTACAGCAGGCTCCACAGAATCAGTCTAGTCCACAGCAGGCTCCGCAAAATCAGTCAGGTTCACAGCAGATATCGCCACAGGGACAATCACCGATAGGGATAAAGCCGGGAGTACCGCCGATGATGGGACAGGAGGAAGAGAAAAAAACGGATAGTCCGGTGACTGAGGAAAATAATGCTGCTATGCCACAAGAGGAGATAAAGGTTGAAGAAATACCTGAGGCAAAGATTGCTCCGGATGATAAAACAAATGAAGCTAAGCCTTTCGTGGACACACAGCCGACAGAGGAGATAAAGGGTGATATAACACCTCCGATAAAGAAGGAAATTCCTGAGCCTTCGATGGGAGCACTTGTGGGACAGCTTGGAACAAAGCCGGTACCTCATTTTGTAAGAGAAAAAACCGGAGAAATAATAAACATAACCAAGCCGGAATTTTCTATAGGAAAATCAGAGTCAAAAGCGGATTATACTATAACAGACAATTCCGCCATAAGCAGAGTACATTGTATTATATTACAAAAAAATGGAGTGAATTATATAAAAGATAATAATTCAACTAATCATACATATGTAAACGGAGAATTACTTGAGCCTGATAAGGAGGTATTGCTTAAAAACAGAACCTCTGTAAGAATGGGCGATGAGGAGTTTACCTTCCTGCTTAGAAAAGAATAAAAAAATTATAGCCGGATTTTGTTTTCATAAAATCCGGCTGGATTGCTTATTTAAAACATACATTTTATAGTTGGTATTGAGCGAAACAAAAGGATAATTTGTACTATAGGAGAATGCGATGAACTATATAGCTGCTTATCATACGGATGTTGGTTTAACAAAGAAAACAAATCAGGATTCATTGGGTATTAAGATTATCGAAACAGACCTTGGACAGGCTGCATTTGGGATTGTTTGCGATGGAATGGGCGGACTTGCCAAAGGAGAGCTTGCAAGTAAAGAAGTGATTCTTGCTTTTTTAAACTGGTTTGACAGAACATTTGTAGAGGAAGTAAGAAATAATACATTTGATGAAGAAAGCTTAAACGGGCAGTGGAATGAGATTATACAGAAACAAAATAAAAGACTGGGAGATTACGGCAGTGAAAACCATCTTCAGTTAGGAACAACCATAACTGCGATTTTACTATTTAAGGATAAATATCATATTGTACATGTCGGAGATAGTAGAATATATCAGATGACAAATAATTATGTATATCAGCTTACAAAAGACCAGACCTTTATAGCAAGAGAGATAGCAGCGGGGAGGATGACGGTTGAACAGTCAAAGACTGATCCGAGAAGAAGTGTGCTTCTTCAGTGTGTAGGCGCGTCCAATGTTGTTGAGCCGGAGTTTTCCACGGGAGTAATTATGCCAAACACCGTATATATGATATGCTCAGACGGATTCAGACACCAGATAACGGAAGACGAGATGCTGGAAAAAATCGGGCCGAACAGTGTTAAGGACGAAAATGGCATGAAGAACGGCTGTATATATCTTACGGAGCTTGTTAAACAGAGAAGGGAAACAGACAATATAACGGTCGGGCTGATAAAAACGGCATAGTTATATATGGGAAGGAATAGTTATGACAAAGGAAGGTACTGTTTTAGACGGTAAATACGAAATATGGAAAGAAGTCGGCAGAGGTGGCATGTCAATAGTTTATCTTGCCAGAGATAACAGACTCAATAAGCAATGGGCTGTTAAGGAGATAAAAAATGATGGCTCAAAGTCTGCAAAGACACTCCTCAAGGGACTTGAGCGAGAGGCAAATATACTGAAAAATGTTGACCATCCGGTTCTTCCGAGAATAGTTGATATAATAAACCAGAACAATACGATATACGTTGTTATGGACTTTATCGAAGGAGAAACCATAAGCGAAAGACTAAAAAAAGAGGGCGCACAGCCTCAGGATTTAGTTGTGGAATGGGGTATACAATTAGCCGGAGCTTTGGACTACCTTCACAATATGAATCCGCCTGTTATATACAGAGACATGAAGCCGTCCAACGTTATGATAAAGCCGGAGGGCGGAGTAAAGCTTATAGATTTTGGAACTGCAAAAGAATACGATGTAGAAAATAATGCAGATACAACGGCTCTCGGAACGAGAGGATATGCGGCACCGGAGCAGTTTGGAGATAAACAGGGAAGAGGAATCTACAATACTGATGCGAGAACGGATATATACAATCTCGGAGCAACACTTTACCATATTGTAACGGGAAATAATCCTTGCGACCCGCCATATGGTGTTCATCCTATAAGGGAAATGAATCCTTCGCTTTCTTCGGGACTTGAAAAAATACTTCTTAAGTGTACGGAGGACAATCCCGCAAAAAGATATCAGAACTGTTCTGAGCTTATATATGACCTTGAACATTACACCGAGTTGGATGATTCCTATAAAAAGAAAAATAAGAGAAAGCTTGGGCTGTTTATAACAACTTCAGTACTTACGGTTGCGGCAGCCATAACAGCTATATTTGGATATTCGGGACTGCAGAAGATAAAGATGGATACTTATAATTCCTACATAGAGGCAGGAAATGATTATAAGATAGAAGAAGATTATGAAAATGCGGTAGATGAATATAAAAAGGCATTTGAACTGGATGGCTCGGATGCAGAAGCGTATGATAAATTTATACAGACCTATATAGATGCATCACACGAGATAAATGAGGATGGAACTACGCCATTAGACTTAAACACCGGACTTAATGTCATTGCAAACAGAATAAAGTCCGGCTACAGTGGTGTCGATAAAAATGATGAAGTGCTGTATAAAATGGCAATTACATATTTTGTAGAATTAAATGATTACAAGACGGCAACAAAGTATTTTAATATGGTCGACAAAAAGGATAAGGACTTTGGAGAACTTGCAGAATATTATGGCTCTGTATCACTTATACTTTCAAGTACTACGGTAAATATTGATGAGCTGCTTGAAAAGATAAATGATTTTGCCGAATATAATCAGCGTGAATATACGAATCAGAATGAAAACAAATTTATTAACTACAAAACCATAGGACAGATATATGCTACATATATAAATACCGAGGGTGTTGCAAAGCAGGCAGAAACCATAATGACACAGGCGGTAGATGACCTTGACGAGTATACCGGAACGAAGCTTGATACCAACGATTATTATTATGCATATTATGATAATCTTTCAGTTATAAATGAACAGTTGGCCAAGATATCCGAAGAGGAAAGTGTGAAGCATACATACTATGAAGAGGTTATAGCCTATTGCGATGATTATCTTACCATACTCGATATAAAGGTTGAGGAAAATGGGGAGATAGGCTATGGCGGCGAATATGATAACATTTTCAATACCGGCTATTACAACAAGACGATGAAAAAGGCATATTGCTATGAGCAGATGGGTGAATATGATAATGCCGTAAATATGTACAAAGATATTGAGTCGGTATTCGGTACAAAGAATGTTCTTAGCAATAAGGTATATGCCGAACATCTGGATTATATATATACATATTGTGAAAATATAAATCAGGACCCGGCATACTGGTCAAATGTATGTCCGGATGAGCTTGCCGACCTGATAAGCGTATACAATGAGGGCTCAGATGTTCCTTCCATAGACAGCAACAAAACCTGGAAAAAACGAAAAGATACGGTAAAATCGCTTGTCGAGGGAACGCTGAAAAAACAGGACGATTCACAGGATATGGAAAATGAATCCGACGATACCTCGGATGATACAGAAGAGATAGGAGAGTGATAGCTATGGAAGGTGTATATAAAATATGCTTTTATGGCGGACTGACACTCGCCATAATCTTACTGATAACCAGTATAGTTTTATTTGCAGTATTTAAGATACCGAAGGTAATCGGTGATTTGACAGGAAGAAATGCACGTCGTGAGATTGCGGAGAAGAAGAAAAAACGAGGCGGAAGCGACACTACATCAAGCAGACTGTCAAGAGAGGAAAAGAAAAAATACTACAATCAGGGTACCGGCAAAATAACCGTGAGGGATTCTGCTACGAATGAGGAAGTAACGGATAATATAAAAGCTGATGCCAAGGCGGTCGAAGCGCCGGAGAGAGAGACAGACATTTTAAGACCCGGCGATGAGGATGACATCCCGGTAACTGCAAAAATTCCTGATTACGATAGCGAGGAAAAAACGACAGTACTCGGCGGTTCGGATACTGAAGTCATTGATTCGGATGCTGAAACGGATGTCCTAATGGAGAAAGGAAAATCAGATTTCGACCCGGATGCCGAAACAGATGTCTTGAGGGCAGGAGATGAAGCAGACTTTGATCCGGATGCCGAAACAGATGTCTTGAGGGCAGGAGATGAAGCAGACTTTGACCCGGATGCTGAAACGGATGTCTTGAGAGCAGTAGATGGAGAGAATGACTTCAACCCGGATGCTGAGACAGATGTTTTGAGAAAAGAAGATGAGGAAAGCGATTTTGATGCTGACGGCGAAACAGATATACTCAGAAATGAAGATACAGAAGATGAAGATGTAACAACCGTTCTGACAGATGATAAGGATGAAGCAACAACGGTTCTTTCAACTGATGATATAAAAGATTCAAAAGACGGAATAAGATACATATATGATATTGTAGTTGTTAATACAGATGAGAGCTTATAGGAAAGGAGAAGGAACATGAAAGAAAACTGGAAGAAAACAAGCCTGCTTTATAGAATAATTGCAGTTGTGCTTACGTTTATCATGGTTGGAACAACTCTATATTTTCATTTTGAGAAAAGGTATGATGCGAAGGCGGATGGTGCTCCTGTAAGTGTTGGAATGTATTATCTTCCGGCAGGAGGAAGCGGAACAGAAGCTGGAAAAATTGTTATTGGCGGAAATGGATGGCAATCGGTAGACAGCACTTCCTCCATAGCAACCTTTGAGGACGGAAGACAATATGCATATATAGTTTTGAAAAATGATGGTACAGAAGTTAGTTCTGTTCAATTTAGCAAAGATGGAGAAAATGGGACTTTTAGTCTTGCTGATAATATAGTAACGTCTGATGATAAGACAGGATATATGATTCAGGTTACAAAAGGTGAACTTGCCGGTACTAATAATTGGTATATTAGCGTGACATATAACGAAAATGAAGCCGAACAAAACGAAAAAAAAGAATTGGGAGAGTTTCCTACTCAAATAGATGTAGCACCTGCTACGACAATTAGTGCAAGCTTAGACGGAACAGATGTAGAAGCTGGCAATCATTATTATGCCAAAAAAGAAAGTAAGATGATAGTTACTGTTACATCCGTAAAAACAATGAATGGATTGACGGTTCTTGATCATGTGCTTACTACAGACGAAATGACTGATGTTGATACTGACAGCTATGATGCTCAGACTTGTTCATATACATATACTTATATTTATGATTTTGATTCAAACAATACGAATGTTGAAGAACAATTGGTCAATCGTAGTTATGGAGATTTGAGTATTACTCCTATAATAGATGGATATACAGGCTCATTTACATTGGGAAGTCTTTGCTATGATGTTACGGAACCGACAATAACTGAAACTCCTGATGCAGACTGGTTAGATGATAAAGCTAATACCTATAAAGTATATAACTATAAATATAGTATAAGCTCGGGTTCTGATGGTAATGAATCAAATATAAATTATGTTAATTCGTATTATACAGTCACTGGAGATAATACTCATTTTCCTGTTGCTGCAACAGGAACAATAGATGTACCTCAATCGGCTTCGTCGGCGGGAACAACGATTACATTTCATATTGAGGATATGGCGGAGAATAAGTTGGATAAAGCGGTAACCGTACGTGTGGATAAAAGTGCTCCGTCAGATCTGGCTATGACAATCGGAGGAACACCACTTACATCTGCAGCAGGAACATGGTTTAAGCCAGATGCGGATGTTTTAATTACAGCTAATGATGCAATAGAGTTAAAAAGGATATCCGTAAAGGAAGGTGGTACAGAGCTTTTTGGAGAAGATATTAATGATACATCAGCATCTATTAATAAAAAGATACATAAGATAGTTAATAAAAATATAGAAGATGCCGATGGAGAGTATTCGATTACATTATATGCTTACGATAAAGCAATCAGCCAAACTGATCCAACTGATACTGAGGGTAATATAACACAGATATCAGGTACATTAAAAATTGATGGACATAAGCCTAAGATAGTTGAAGGTGATTCAGTAAAGTTGGTTTATCTTAATACTGATAACGGTGAATATCCTGAGGTTGACGCTGCTGAAATTTCAGATGGTATATATAATGTCAATAAAGATTATCCAAAAACTATTTACTATAGAGTAAAATTGGAGGATGTAGGTGGTTCAGGAATAGCATCAGCAAAATTGATGCGTGGGGATGATGAAGTTGGTAGTTTAAATGAAGGACCTATTGTTGGATACTATTCTGTTGCAATACCGTATAGTAGTCAAAACCTGAATGAGGTAGTTGATTATAAAATTAAGGTTACCGATAACGCAGGGAATGAAACGGAATTAGGTGGATTAACAAAAATATGTGTAATTAATTCGGAAATCAGATTTACCAATGTAAAACTTGAAGATGAAAATGGTAACATAATTATCAACAATGGTAATATAAGTGACTTAAACAGTGACAGTGTTGCATTGTATTCGAATAAACAGTATAAATTGACGTTTACAACTTCATCAGGAAGTCCTATAACTGAGGTTGGTATAAAAGATAATTCCGGTTATCTCGATTCCAAGACATATACGGGTTTGGTGGTTAATCCCGTAACGAAGTTGTATTCGGTTGAATCTACATTTTATATACCGAAAGAAAAATTAAATACATTATTTAATGATTTAAAGGTATATGCAAATGATGAACTCGCTGCTCATCCTACAAAGGAACAAAGCATAAGACTTTTAATGTATGACTCAACACTTCCTATAGTTAGAGGAGCAGATGTTAATTCGGAGATTACGACTGATAATGAATGGCATAAGTCATATCCTTTTAGCTTTACTATTTGGTCAGGTAAGGAAAATACTGAGTCACCTCTTACGGCAGCAGGATATACCATTACAGGTACGGATGCCGGTGTGGATGTAACAAGCAAAAACTATGCCCTTAATGGTACAGAGACATATAAATCGGACTTGATTGATATTCCGGAGTCTAACAATGTAGGCGGTACGACCATTACATTTTCAGCAACAGATAGTGCTACAAACAGTATGATTCCTATATCATTTACAATCAAGGTCGATGCAACTAATCCTGTTATTGATTCACTTACTGCAGCAGGAAATGAAGAAAATACCATACCGCTTGCAGGTGATCCGAGTATAGCGGCAGGCTTTTCTGATAATTTAACTTTGGGAAAAGCAACATTTACAGTTAGTCTTCCTGATGGAACGACAAAGACCTATGATATAGCCGATGCGGACTCAGAAGAAAAAAACATATCAATGTCTAAGAGCTATAAGATATCGGAGATTATAGGCAGTGAGCCGGCGGACGGTAACTATAAGGTTAAGCTAAGTGTAGAGGATAAGGCCGGCAACAGTGCTGCTGAAAAGGAGATAAGATTTGCTATTGATAATACACCTCCGATGTTTACGGCAGATATAGTAAGCGGCAGCTCAGTTAAAAACAACAGTTATTATAATACTGCTGTAACTGTAAGGCTTACCGTAGATGACAATAACTTTGATTCGGATAAGATTAGTATAACCGATAACGGTCAGGCTGTTTCTCTTGACAATAGCTGGCAAATTGAAGACGGTATAAGAGTAGGAACCATAACGATTCCGGAAACTTCAGAAGGTGGTCATGACATAAGAATAGGCGGAGTTGATACGGCGGGTCTTTTCGGGGCGACAAAAAATGTATCCTTTATAATTGATAAAACCGTGCCGGGACTTGAGCTTACTCTTAATGATGAGGCTTACAATGAGGGCATGGGTACACGTTATATGAGCGGTTCGGTAAAGGTAAATGCTATTGTAACAGATGTAAATGAAGATGTACCTGATTTGAGAATGCAGATTATCAAAACTGTTCCGGGACAGGAAGCAAGCATTTCCAATTATGATCCTACATCAGAAAGAGAATTTACATTTACCGATGAGGCAGAATATACGCTTAACTATATGGCAGTTGATAAGGCGAACAATGCCAGTCTTATAAGGACAGTTAAATTTGATATTGACAATACCGCCCCTGTATTAAATGCAGAGATAATAAGCGGCGCTTCCGGAAAAGAAAACGGATATTATAATTCGGATGTTGTTATAAGATTTACCTGTGTTGACAATAACTTCAATGTGGACGGAATGTCAGTGACCGACAATAGTACACCTGTAAATGCCGAGTGGAAGAATGAAAATGGCATTTGGTACACGGACATTACCGTAACGTCAGAAGGCATACACAATATGTATGTCAATGGCTTTGACAAGGCAGGAACAACGGCTTTGCCAAGACAGGGTGTATTTGTTATAGATAAGACAGTTCCGACAGTTGCGCTTCTTATGAATGGTACTTCGATTTATAATGAGAGCATGGGAACACTTAACCTTACAGGACCACTTACTCTGGGAGTTTCAGTAACGGATACCAATGAAGACACGGCAGACCTTAGAGTTCAGGTTATTAAGACAGTTCCTGATACGGAGACTCAGACCTCTGAATTTGTTTCCACCGGAGAAAGAACCTTTACCTTCTCCGATGAAGCGGATTATACTGTCAATATATTTGCAGTTGACCTTGCTAATAATCAGGGCACGACAAGAACCATAAGCTTCAGAGTGGATAAGGCTGCTCCGGAGATTAGTATAACAGGTGCCGGAGGCGGAACCTCTGCAAGTGCTTCTACAGTTACATTTAGTATAAATGAAGCCTTTTGGATGGATGCAAAGGGAACCGTAACTATCAAAAGAAAAGCCGGAGACGGAGTTGAGGAGGAAGTTTACAAGACTATAAATGTAACGCCGACATCACGCCTTTACTCAATTTCTGAGGTTATATCAGAAACCGGTGTTTATAAATTTGAATTTGAGGCAAGTGACAGAGTAGGTCATACGGCAACTGCAAGCCAGACGCTAACCGTGGACAGAAACAAGCCGGAGATAAAGCTGACAGGTGTAAAAAATTATGACGTAACAGACGGAGAGGTTAGTATATCTGCGGTTATTACGGATGAGTTTTATTCCAATAAGACGGTATCGATATCAGGTACAAGAACCGGTATAGACGGTAAGAAGACACAGATAAGCTTCTCACCATTTGCTGCGGCTGCAAATCCTACTTCTATTAATGATACATTTACGGAAGATGGAATATATGATATAATAATTGTATCAAGGGATATAGCGGGCAATGAGTCGTCAAGCAGTGTGCATTTTACCATAGATAAGACAGCTCCTGTTATCGGGGATTTGTCAATGTATGACGGTAAGTCATTTAGGGAGATAGACCTTGATGAGATAGACCTTGACAATCTTGTAACGGACCTTACGGTATGCGAAGTCAGAATGTACCTGAATGGTAGTGAATATGACGGACTTGCTGAAATCGAGGATGGTTCATACACCTTGCTCATAACTGCTGTAGATGAGCTTGGACATACAAGTGAGAAGAGCGTTACCTTCGTCCTTGATACAAAGGCTCCGGTATTTATCGTGACAGGGGTTGAGGATGGAGAGATTAAGGACGATAATTACAATATAGAGGTTTCTCTGCAGCTTGATGAGGATACGCTTGATAAGGTTTCCTTAAACGGTAAGGATGTTGTAATTAAGAATAATGTTGCTACCGTAAATGTAACTGAAAGAGGCAAATACGAGCTTTATATGAAAGCTTATGATGAGGCGGGAAATGAAGACGAAAATACTATAAGCTTTGTATATGGTGATGAAAGTGTTGCTGCATCAGTTACGGATGTGGTTAAAAATAAGACAGGTCATTGGTGGCTCTGGCTTGTTGTCGCAGCCGGAATTCTGGCAGCAGGCGGCGGAATACTCTTCGCGATAAAAAGAAGAGAACGTGAATAGATGAGAAAAGCTTTTAAATAGAGATTCGGAGGATTATATTAAAAAAATCCTCCGAATTGTGCTTTATACGGCTTGAATGTTTAGTCGGGTTGAATTATAATAGCGGTTAGTTAAGATGAAAAGCAAGAAAAACGAAAAATACAGTAGGGGGAATGGAGTAATCAAAATGTTCGAGGCAGTTGTTTTTGATATGGACGGTGTTATCTTTGATACGGAAAAGCTGTATCGGAGATTTTATATGGAGGAGGGTGCTAAAAGAGGAGTTCCCTCCGATATAATGACTAAGGCGTGCGAGACGGTAGCGGGAGGAACCAAGTATGATAACAAGCCAAGGTTTGAGGCAATTGTCGGACGAGGTATAGAATATTTGGAATTTCGTGACCGGGTTATGGAAAATTTTGAAGCTTATGTTGTCGCCAATGGAGTTGAGTTTAAGGATGGAGCGGTTGAGACTCTTGAATATCTGAAGAATAAAAATATCAAAACTGCACTTGCTACATCTACCCAAAGCTCTCGTGCAAAGAAATATCTCAATGCAAACGATATGGATAAATATTTTGATGTATTTATATATGGCGATATGGTAGAACACAGCAAGCCTGACCCGGACATTTATCTGAAGGCTTGTGCAGCCCTTGGGGTCGAACCGTCTAACGCAATCGCTGTTGAGGATTCCATAAACGGTATTGTATCAGCGGGACGAGCCGGGATGTATCCTGTTATGGTAATTGACCTTATACAGCCAAATGACATTACAAAAAAATACGCAAAACAGGTATATGACAATATAAAACGTATATGTGACTTAATTTAATTGTTTTTATGAAAGTATAGCGGCTAACCGGATATGATAAGTCCATAAGCAGGTACTTTGAAAACGCCGGTACTTAGCGAATTTGATTTAGGCTATAATTACATTACGAAGTAAAATGTAATTATAGCTTAAAGACAGAGAGCTTAGTACCGTTGCGTTTGAGAGTAGCGAGAGCGTGCCTGCGATGGACTTATCATATCAAGTTAGCCACGGAAAGAAAGGAAACAGAATATGAATCTTTTATTTGTTATTTTGAAAAAGGCAAATCTTGTCAATGAGCTTTGCAAGGAGCTTGCTGAAAATGGTGTGCATGGTGGAACCATACTTGATGGAGTCGGTATGGCAAGTATAATTGAAAAAATGGATGATTTACCGATGTTTAGCATGCTCAAATCAATACTTGCGGATGATGATGAGCATGAGACAGTCAAAACTATGCTTTTTGTAATGAATGACCCGGAGCTTGAAAAAGCAAAGGAGGTTATAAGAGGTGTTGTCGGACTTGACGAGCCTAACACCGGTATCATGTTTGCGGTACCTGTATTATTTGTTGAGGGGCTTGGTGCATAAAAATGGGACTGAATACTCTTACTAATATTGCGATAATGCTTTTTGCTGCGCTTATCGCCGGAAAAATAGTTAAAAGATTAAAATTACCGAATGTTACCGGATATCTGGTAATCGGACTTCTTATAGGACCGAACTGCCTTAAGCTGTTATCGCAGGACTTCTTAAACAGCGTTTCCGTAATATCAGAGGTAGCTCTTGGATTTATAGCATTTTCCATAGGAGCCGAATTTAAAATATCATTCTTGAAAAAGGTTGGAAAAGCTCCGATAGTTATCGGAATTACGGAGGGACTTGGAGCGGTTATTGTAGTAGATACAATTATGCTTATATGCGGCTTTGATGTAACCTTTGCCCTTGCTATGGGAGCAATTGCCTCCGCTACGGCAGCAGCCTCGACTCTTATGATAGTCAAGCAATATAAGGCAAAGGGACCGGTCTCGCAGACACTTCTACCGGTTGTTGCACTTGATGATGCTGTAGCACTTATGGCATTTGGTATATCGATGGCAGTTGCAAATGTTATAAAAGCTCACGGAAATGTTTCGCTCGGAAGGCTGTTACTTGAGCCTTGTGTCGAGCTTCTTGGCGGTCTTGCCTTCGGAACTATACTTGGAATAATTATGACGTTGCTTGTTAAACTATATACCGGAAGAGGTAACAGACTTGCCGTAACCATAATGATGATATTCCTGTGTCTCGGTGTATCTGATGAGGTTGGTTTTTCTTCGCTGCTTGCCTGTATGATGCTCAGTACGGTTTTTGTTAATTTGTCAAAATACAGTGATAAGATATATGAGCCTGTGGAAAGAATCACCCCACCGATTTATATGATGTTTTTTATAATATCCGGCGCATCACTTGATGTTAAGGTTATAGCAACTGTCGGAGCAGTAGGCTCAATTTATGTAATCGGAAGAGTAATCGGTAAATATCTCGGAGCCTCCTTTGGTGCGAGAATTACAAGGGCGCCAAAGCCTGTTATTAAATGGCTTGGTCTTACACTTATACCTCAGGAGGGTGTCGCTATTGGTCTTGCTTCCTCAGCCGCAACGAGTCTTCCGGAGTATGCGGGAAAGATAAAAACGATAGTATTATGCGGTGTGGTTATATACGAGCTTTTAGGTCCGGTTATAACCAAAATGGTGCTTAAGAAGGCAGGAGAGATAACAACTGTATAAAGATATAAACAAGGGTATATTTAAATACTGATGACATATCTGCGAAATCCCCGGCATATATTTATTATTAGAATTATGTGTTGGAGGTGTTTTGATTGTCAGCAGCTTACAGGATTACAAGTGTTTTGAGAGCACTTATAATAGCCTATCTTGTAACCGGAATACTTTTACTTGGAATAGCCTTTTTAATGTATAAGCTTGGTCTTAATGAAGGGAAGGTTAATTTTGCCATAACGCTTACCTATATACTTGCTTCTGCGGTAGGCGGAATAGTCATAGGTAAGAGTATGAAAGAAAAAAAGTATATATGGGGATTATTGCTTGGAGCACTTTACGTCGGAATTATTCTTATAGCATCACTGCTTATTTCGCATGGTGAAAACGTTATAGCAGCCAAGGGTGTGAGTACAATAATTTTATGTCTCTGCGGTGGAACACTTGGCGGAATGATTAGCTAAAAAAATAGCTTTTCTTTATAAAAAAGTTGTGTTATAATAATTTGCACATATGTAAAAAAGAAGGACAGATAAAATCAGGAGGAATACAAAATGAAAAGAATTAAGACTTTAACAGATAAGACTTTAAACAGCACTGTAGTTAAGGGCGGTTGTGGCGAGTGCCAGACCTCATGCCAGTCAGCCTGCAAGACATCATGCACTGTTGGTAACCAGAGCTGCGAGAATAAATAATAGAAAGATTATACATAATAATATCCTAATTAAAGGGGATTATCTCGGATAGTCCTCTTTAGTTGCGTTATTAAAAGAGCAAATATTTAGGAGTACCACAGATGGTTTATCAGTATATCAACAACGGATACTATATCGTTCTTGATGTATGCAGTGGCTCCGTTCATGTGGTGGACGAGCTTGTGTATGATATGATTGCGATGTTTGAGAAAGCTGACAGAAAAAAGATAGCAGCTTCAATCATGGAAAAGTATGGTGATAAGTATTCGGAATATGACATCTACGAGGCATACTCTGATATAGAGGAGCTTAAGGAAAGCGGACAGCTATTTACAGAGGATGTATATAAAGATGTCATTATTGATTTTAAAAAGAGAAAAACAGTGGTCAAGGCCCTGTGCCTTCATATAGCACATGATTGTAACCTTGCCTGTAAATACTGCTTTGCGGATGAGGGTGAATATCATGGACAGAAGCGTGAGCTTATGAGTCTTGAGGTAGGTAAACAGGCTATAGACTTTCTTATAGAAAATTCCGGAAACCGTGTTAATCTTGAGGTTGATTTCTTCGGCGGCGAGCCACTTATGAATTTCGAAGTAGTAAAGGAAATTGTTGCTTACGGACGAAGTAAGGAGAAGGAATTTAACAAGAATTTCAGATTTACTCTTACGACCAACGGAGTACTTTTGGATGATGATGTTATAGAGTTTTGTAATAAGGAAATATCCAATGTCGTTTTAAGCTTAGACGGTCGTAAATGTATAAATGACCTTATGCGACCTACAAGAAATGGCAAGGGAAGCTATGACATAATAGTCCCGAAATTTAAAAAATTCGTCAAAAAGCGTGGTGACAAGAGCTATTATGTAAGAGGTACATTTACAAGAAATAATCTTGACTTCTTTTCCGATTTTGAGGAAATGGCAGATTTGGGATTTGATGAGATTTCCATAGAGCCGGTTGTTGCGGCACCTACAGAGGATTATTCCATACGTGAGGAAGACCTGCCGAAGATTTTTGAGGAATATGACAAGCTTGCACTTGATATCATAGAAAGACATAAAAAAGGAAAACCGATAACATTTTTCCATTATATGCTTGACTTAAATGGAGGACCATGTGTCTATAAAAGACTTTCAGGCTGTGGTTCGGGAACGGAATATCTGGCGGTTACACCGCAGGGTGAGCTATATCCGTGTCATCAGTTTGTTGGTATAGATGGTTTTAAGCTTGGAACCGTATTTGACGGAATTGATAATACTGAGGTTGTAAATGAATTCAAGCTTTGCAATGTATATGCCAAGGATAAATGTAAGGACTGCTTTGCAAGATTTTATTGTAGCGGTGGATGTGCCGCTAATTCTTACCTTTACAGTGGCGGTATACTTGATACATATGACATCGGCTGTAAGATGCAGCAAAAGCGTGTCGAATGTGCAATTATGATAAAGGCTGCTTTAGCCGATTTAGAAGAGGAGTGTAAAAATGAAGAAAGCTAAAAAGGATGCCATAATTAAACTGCTTGTATTTTTGCTTTTACTTGCAGGCGCAATATATATGGCAATTGCAGGTGTAGGAAAGGAAAGTACAGGTAAGGCGGAGGATATCCCTTTGGGACTTGACCTTCAGGGAGGACTTAGTGTTACTTATCAGATAGTCGATTCTAAACCGTCTGATGAGGAAATCGATGCGACGATAGACAAGCTTCAGCGACGAGTTGATGAGTACAGCAGCGAGGGTGAGGTTTACAAGGAAGGTGATGACAGAATCACTGTTGAAATTCCTGTAGATACATCCAAGTATGATGCTCATGATATATTGGATGAACTTGGTCAGCCGGGACAGCTTTTGTTCTTGGATGAAACAAACTATGCTTTGTGGTCTCAGGGGCTTGATTATGAAGCGGCGCTTACAGGCTCTGATGTAAAGGAGGCAGCTCCTGCTACAGATACCAATGATACTACAGGTATAAGGGAATATTTGGTTCAGCTTCAGTTCACTGATGAAGGAACAAAGAAATTCGGAGATATCACATCGGCAAATGTCGGTAATATCATTTACATTATATATGATGGTGCCGTGGCAAGTGCTCCACGTGTTAAAACAGCTATTACCGGTGGAAATGCAGTTATAGATGGTATGGCTGATTATGAAGAGGCAGAGAGACTTGCTTCAACCATTAAAATCGGTGCACTTCCTCTTGAGCTTTCACAGCTTCAGTACAATATAGTTGGTGCAAAGCTTGGTCGTGAGGCTATTTCAACAAGTCTTGTGGCAGGAGCAATCGGTTTTGGCCTTGTATGCCTTCTTATGATTGTACTTTACCTTGTACCGGGCTTCCTTGCTTCCGTTGCACTTGTTTCCTATATCGTTCTTATGCTCCTTGTTCTCAGTGTAAGAACCATAACACTTACCCTTCCGGGTATAGCAGGTATTATACTTTCAATCGGTATGGCGGTTGATGCAAATGTCATCATATTTACCCGTATAAGAGAAGAGATAGCTGCCGATAAGGGTGTAAGAAATGCGGTTGATGCCGGATTTAACAAGGCTCTTTCAGCAATCCTTGATGGTAATATAACAACACTTATAGCTGCCTTCGTTTTGATGATGCTCGGTACAGGTAGCATCAAAGGCTTTGCTACAACTCTTATGATTGGTATTATTCTTTCCATGTTTACTGCTATCGTTATTACCAAGCTTCTCCTCAAGATAGCTGTTGACCTTGGAATTACCAATAAGAAGCTTTATGGTTCGGCTAAGCCGCCTAAGAAGGTTAATTATATAAAGATATCAAGAGTATGTATAGTTATTTCACTCGTAGTGATTATCGGAGGACTTATATTCCTTCCTGTTAATAAAGCAAGAAAGGGTTCAGCTCTTAACTATTCACTTGAGTTTACGGGTGGTACATCTACAACCGTTACCTTTGACGGCGATGAGATTTATGACCTTGCAAAGGCTGAGACAGAGGTTGTTCCTGTAATTACGGATGCCACAGGCATTTCCGCAGGAAGTATACAGATTCAGACGGTTGAGGATTCCAACCAGGTTATCTTTAAGACTGCCGAGCTTACTGAGGAACAGGCTGCCGATATGGAAAAGGCTATAAAGGATAACTTTAATGTATCAGAAATTAGTGAGCAGAGCATAAGCTCAACCATAAGTGGTGAGATGAAGAAGGATGCGGTTATCGCTATTATAATTGCATCAATCCTTATGCTCATCTATATAGCTATCAGATTCTCGGATTTAAGATTCGGTGCATCTGCAGTGCTCGCACTTATTCATGATGTTATGGTTGTATTTGCCATCTATGCTGTTGCAAGACTTTCAGTTGGTAATACATTCATAGCATGTATGCTTACAATCGTTGGTTACTCAATCAACGCAACCATAATCATATTTGACCGTATTCGTGAAAATATGAAGATTATGGATAGAAATGTAGAACTTGACGAGGTTGTCAATACAAGTATAGCTCAGACTCTTACAAGAAGTATCTATACTTCACTTACAACCTTTATAATGGTTCTTGTACTCTTTATAATGGGGGTACCGGCACTTAAGGAATTCACATTTACTCTTATGGCAGGTATTGTATGTGGTGCTTACTCATCAATCTGCATCACAGGTCCTATGTGGTACTTCTTCAAGAAGCACATCGGAAAGAAAAAGGAAGAGGCTGCGTAATGCATGGTCGGTTATATAGACTGTACTCCTTATAAAATATTCAGAGAGCAGATACTCGCATAGCACGTTTGCACTCTTTGAAACATGTAGGAGTACTAATAAATGTAAGCGGCTTACTACCCTATTTTTTTCGCTAAGTGCTCACATGTTTCAAACGGCTATGCTAAGCACCTGCTCTCTGAATGTTTTATATGGGGTACCCTATATAACCGACACACGCTTCGCGTGATTGTGTGTTTGCGTTCATTAGAATTTATTGATGATATATTTCTGGTAAGATTATTCGCTTTTTACAGACTAAATTTAAGGAAGAGAGATTTTAGTCTGTATATTTTTAGAAGCGATGCAGACTAAAATGAGGTAAGAGAGATTTTAGTCTGTATATTTTTAGAAACGATGCAGACTTAAATAAGGTAAGAGAGATTTTAGTCTGTATTTTTTTAGAAACGGTGCAGACTAAAATGAGGTAAGGGTAGATTTAGTCTGCATATTTTTAGAAGCAATGCAGACTTAAATAAGGTAAGAGAGATTTTAGTCTGTATGCTAAGCGTATTTGTTATATAGCAGTTTTTTACGTTATAATGACTGGGAGCGCTCACTCGTGTCACATTTTCGTGCTATATTTACTATGGCAAATTTTTACGTATTATGGTACTATGAGTAAAGTGAAGTTCACGCTTGCGTGAATCGGTATTTTACGAAAGACGCATCAAGCCGTTAGGCGAAAGGAGGCAGAATATGAAGTTAAGGAAAAAGATTAGTGCTTTACTTGTATCAGTTATGTTGGCGCTTACATTTAGTTATAGTATACCTTCTTATGCGGTAACTCGGGTTGCGGAGGTTAATTTCGCATATACTGAGATAAAAGGTGGAGATAGCATTGAGAGTACGGCATCAAAGTTTACAGCTTTGGAGCCGGAGAAATATGAAATAAAGGAATTTAAAGTTAAAGACCAAGTAAATTGCAATGTATGGATTAATAGTGGTGAGTATATAGATGGGCATACTTACACAATTGATATTAAGGTAGAGCCAAAAAACGGATATAAGTTTGTACTGGACTTTGATGAGCAAAGTGATGAGCACAGTTATATAAATGTGGATGGATACAGAATAACGGGAACTCAAAGTATAAGTGAAGATTGGGTGGAATTTGAATATCATATTACAGTGGGAAGTAAAGAAGTAAAAGAAGTAAATTTGATTTTTAATGAGCCGGTGGTTGGTAAAAAACCTGAATTTGTTGTTTCGACATATACTACAGTACCTGAGGGTGCATTTAAGGGAGATATAGGATTGTACTGGGAGGTTGGTTCGGATTATGGTATGTCAGATGCCAGAGTAATGAATGAAAATGATGTGTTTGAGGAAGGTAAATATTATACAGCACAGGTGTATTATGGAGAATCATTTAAAATCAGAACAGGATATTTTGCAGGAAATACATGTACAAAGGTAAATGGCATTATTAGAGAAGACAGACCGTTTTTTTATACTCCTGAAGATGTTCATAAACTTACAAAGGTTCCTGCGAAGACTGCTACATGTATGTCAGACGGAAACATTGAGTACTATACCTGCTCAATCTGTGGAAAGTGTTTTTCGGATGATACGGCAAGAACGGAAATAGCCAAGGATTCATGGGTTGTAAAGGCACCGGGACATAAGTGGGATGGCGGTAAGGTAACTAAAGAAGCCACTACAAAGGAAGCAGGAGTTAAGACCTATACATGTACGGTGTGTGAAGAGACCAAGACAGAGGTGATTGACAAGCTTCCTGAAACACCTGCTAAGGAGGAGCCTAAGGCGGAAGAACCAAAAGCAGAGGAGCCTAAGGCGGAAGAACCAAAAGTAGAGGAACCGAAGGCGGAAGAGCCAAAAGTAGAGAAACCGAAGACAGAGATTCCGGATGGATACTTTGCAACTTATGAAGGAGTTTATTTTTATAAGGATTCAAATGGGGATATAACATGTATTGATGAAAAAGGTAAAGCAGTTATAAATGAATTCAAGTGTGACGGCACATATACATATTACTTCCAGTTTGACGGAACCGCCATGAAGGACAGACTCACATATCATCCGGATGGTACGCATGTTATATACTTTGACAGCGAAGGTCATGAGGTATTTTCTGATTTTGCAAATGTCAAGAGGACCATAGCAGGAGATGAAGTGGATGATTACTGTTTTTTCAATGTATTCGGATATATGTATGTAGATGTGGTTACTTATGATAAGTCAGGAACAGTTCTTTACTATGCCAATGCATATGGTGTAATGGAGATGGGTAAGTGGTTCCAATTCTCAGATAACGTTACATGGGCAGACGGCAGAGAAGGCGATGAGTTTAAGGGTGGCTACGGCTGTGCAAATGAAGATGGAACCCTTATGACAAATACCCGAACAACCGACTGGGAAGGCAGACTTTGCTATCTGCAGGGCAACGGAGTTGCGCTTTATTAAACTTAATCTTGGTCGGTTATATAGACTGTACTCCTTATAAAATATTCAGAGAGCAGATACTCGCATAGCACGTTTGCACTTAATAAATGTAAGCGGCTTACTACCCTATTTTTTTCGCTAAGTGCTCACATGTTTCAAACGGCTATGCTAAGCACCTGCTCTCTGAATGTTTTATATGGAGTACCCTATATAACCGACACACGCTTCGCGTGTGTATGTATGAATATAATGTTTATTTTATCATATAACTTAAATCGTAACAGATTCATTAATTATGATATTTTTGTATTTTTCTCGTTTGTCGTCGGATATTTTTAAAATGTTCATACATTTATCAATATCCCAATCGGTACCGTCCATTAGGTTTTTGATACCTTCTATTAATGACTCATCATAACCATAATCATAACCATCATTAAATCCATCATCATATACACCCTGACTTAAATTACACATATTTCTTACACCACCTTCCAGTTCTTTGGTCATAGGAATATTAAATTCTTCGCTTAATCTTTTCTTTTTATCTTCCGTACTTATTGACTTTGACAGCAGGGTAGAGAGCATTTGTATGAGCTTGTCGCTGCTGTCATTTTTATTATCATTCAGGCAGAGGATATCATGCGGCTTGCATAATATATACCTCTTTTAATAATCGGGTATCCCGGATAAAAATTTTGTGCTTCGATGTTTATAATCATGTCTGCACGATTAACCGTCTCAGGTATGATTGCCTTGAATTTAATGTCAAATCTGACAACACCTTCCTTTAGGGAACTGTCTTCATTATTGGTGCCTTCAATAGATTCCGGCACTTCATCTCTGTGAACCGTTTCTTTAGAAATCTGTGGTTCACCGTCTATAAATTTTTCGGCAATTTCAAAAACACTGTAATCGGAATATTCTTTTGTAGAATATTTGATAATCCATGCAAGGATTATTTTGTTTGCAAGAACCTGTTTTACGGCTTCGTCATAGGAAACCATGATACCTGCGGTATCAATGTGTTTAGCTAAGCTGTTTTGTACCTTCAAGTTTGGTGGAGATGGCGTTCAACACACTGCCTTCAAGGCGCGAGGAACTGGTGGTACAGCGGGAGCGGCTCTAACAAGGGTGGTTGTGATGGAAGAAGAGACCGGAGCCTGCCGTGACTACGATGACTTCTTCAGCCGCACGAGGTACACAGTGCCGGAGGGGGTGCTGGACGAGAACGGGCGGATGGAGGCTTTCAATAACGATCTGGTCATCCGCTGCCTGGACAGGATGGTCGTGAAGGATGACGGCTATGAGGTGGCCTTCAAGGCCGGAGTGACCGTGGAGGTCGAGGTGTGAGCGGGAACACAGGGCAGCATATCACTGTGAAAATGGTGATGTGCTGCCCGATTTTATATTTTTCATCAAATTATCTTTGCAGTCAGCGTCAGATTTTGCTATAATATATGTGTATCTTTATGCCCTGCGCAGGTTAAAGAATCCGCACTGGCAGACTTCAGTTCAGTTCAGTTCAGTTCAGTTCAGTTCAGTTCAGTTCAGTTCAGTTCAGTTCAGTTCAGTTCAGTTCAGTTCAGTTCAGTTCAGTTCAGTTCATAATAACAGCGCCCTTTTTTCATATAAAACAGCATATATTCGTGATGGATAACCGCCTTACTTGACGGGGTATTATGCCCTGTCATGTAAGGCGGTTTTTGTGCGTATAAGCTCTTGCCAAGCGGCCGTATGCCCGTAGAATTGCGAAAGCGCGAAGCGCGGAGCAATTCGTAGCTTATACGCGATGATATCAAAAAATAAATGGAGGAATAAAAAATGAGAAAATCATTGTTATTTATCATGGTGATTTGTATGTTTATAGTGTTGTTCTCGGCCGGAACAATTCCGACTTATGCGGCAGACAGTTCCTATTCCGTGATATTCAGCTACAACGGAAAAAACTATTCTATCGGCAGTATCACAGGCACGCAGGAGATATCGCTGTCCACTATCCTGTCTTCGCTGGAGATCACGGGTGACGTCACAGTGGCATCCGTCTCCGAAGGTCAGGGAATGACCGTCACAACGACAGCCATCACCCTAACCAAAGCCTTCGGCACCGGCTGGCTCAGGGTGACGGCAGGCGGAACAGAGTATGAGATCACCATTACCAGTACCCCGGATTCCATCAGTGTTGTATTGTACGGCACGCTGTTCTTTGACAAGAACGGCGGCAGCGGCATCATGGACGGTCAATCTGTACGGGAGTACTCGACGACCGTTTTGCCTGATTGCACATTTACGCCTCCGGACGGTTATGAGTTTGACCAGTGGGAAATCAACGGAGCCAGATACAATGCAGGGGCCACATTTACCTTCGGTCAAACGACCACAGCAAAAGCAATCTGGAAGCTGCGGGAAGGCGTTCACAGCATCATAGCTGCTTATAACAATTCGGATGGAGATGTTGTCGTCAGTCCGACTATGGCGGCAGCGGACGAACAAGTTACCGTCACTGTGCAGCCCGTAGCGGGAAAGGCTGTGGACAGCATTAGCTATTCCTACGGCTCGACCTCCGGGCAGGCTCTGTCCGGCGTGGAGGGCGGCGTTTATACCTTCTCCATGCCGGAGGAGAATACCACGGTCAGCGTGACATTCAAGGAAGCCACAAAGGAAACCATAGCGTATGTGGATGAAAACGGAAGCAGCCAGAGCTGCAATGATTACTGCTATGTTCGCTCTACCGATACCATTTGGAGCGGCTGGGTCGTTGCCTCCCAAAATCTGACCCTCGACCGCCGCGTGACTGTCAGCGGCACGGTGAACCTGATCCTGATGGACGGCAAGACCCTGACCGTCACGGGCGGTATCCAAGTCGGCGAGGGCAGTACGCTGAACATCTATGCTCAAAGCGGGAACACCGGCGAACTGATTGCTGGAAACAAACAGAACAGCTACGCTGCGGGCATCGGCGGCAATAAAGGTAGCTATAACGCTGGAACGATTACTGAATATTATCACGCTTGGGAGTACACCTTCTCACGCTTGAGAGCATGTTATTTTTCTTCGGATTTCTCATGCTTGGGAGCACACAACAAACACTATATATAGTATTCAATAAGGGATAGCTCAGATGAACTATCCCCTTACTTTTTTTGAAACTTACTCCTATAACTGACTTATTACGGATTTTGCTTTTTCAGAATCATAGATTTTTCTCAGATTCTTATCTGTAGTAGGTACTGTATACGAGTTGTGTATTATTCTATCCATAATGGAGTCGGCCTGAGTTCCTCCGCCGAGTCTCTCGTGCCAATCAGCGACTTCATACTGTCCGACAAAGATTGTCGGATTGTTACCGCATCTTTGCTCAATTAGCTCATAAATAAACTTAGATTCTCTTTCGTTTATCTTATAATTAAGCCACTCATCAATGATTAGAAACTTATAGTTTCCAAGCTTCTTTCTGTAACGAACCTGTTCTCTCAAGTTATCTTTATGGTTCTGGAAATGACCTAACATATCTGGCATCCGTATATAGCAGGTTCTGAGTGTCTGTTTACATGCTTCAACTCTCCTCAAGAATTTCATTGTTATAAAGATTTGCTATATCAAGAACACTTCTTACATCCACAAGAGCCTGTTCCTGAACCTTAGCATCCCTATACAATCTTGTAACTACTGTGTGTGTGCTTATTCCTATTTCTTTAGCCTTATCAGTTGTTGAATCAACCGTGTCAGGGGTGTATAGTTCATAAGGAAGGTGTGATGGCTCTGTCCTTTTTTCGTTCTTAACTCCAGGAGTTATGCGTTTATGAGAAGCAATCTGTTTATGTGAAGAATAGATATATACCATGGAAGTGCTATATCTGATATCCACATAACTGCCGATATAATCGCTAGGGACAGAGTATTGCCCTTTGTCAAACCATACATGTGAATTAGGGTTAACTTTACGACTATATGACCATTCACATATCTCAAAAGGAATCAAAGGCAGTTTCCTTAATAATGGCTTTTCTTCAACCTCAAATATACTCTTTCTTGATCCGCTTCTTTTCTGAAAACTCTTATTATTAAGCTTTTCAAGAGCCTCTCGTATTCCTCGATTTAGTCCCTCCAATGAATGAAAGGTTTCATTTCTAAGCATTCCTATGATTTTTCTGGCGATCTTACCAACAGATCCTTCTACGCTTGGTTTCTGCTTAGGCTTCTTTACTGCGGTAGGCATTATGGCGACCTGATAATGTTCTGCAAAAGAGAGATAAGCATCGTTAAGAATAATTTCTCCATGTTTCGGATGTGTATTAATTCCAGTTTTGAGATTGTCACAAATGATTCTCACAGGTACCCCTTCAAAAAATTCAAGCATATGGATGTTACAGCTAAGCCAGTCGGATTCGTTCATGGTAGATGTTGCCTCTACATATGTATAC
>CADAKQ010000032.1 GCA_902788555.1 uncultured Lachnospiraceae bacterium | reverse complement strand
CTTTGAACTATCTGACGCCCAGACAGTACCGGGAGTATTATCATTCAGGAATTATGTGTAACTAATTAACAAAGTGTCTACTTTTTGTTGACTAGTGCAGATGAAAGGACTTATAGGTAATTTAAGATTTTTGCCATTGCTTTGTTCACCAATTTTACCTATAAAGAAGTCTAAAATAAATAGTTTTATAGGTAACCTTGTGAATTTATAAGTTAGCTGATTGACTATTTTACCTATAAAACTGATCGAGGGTAACAATCTTATAGGTGATTAAAAATAGTATATTTTGATAATGTTAAAATAACAATAAAAGAAACATAAAGCGTAAGAGAAAATCAAACGGTTAAAAAACTTAAAAACAAAAATGAACTTCATAAAGTAGACTAATGCCTATCAATTATATTTTATACCACAAGTATAATGACAAATAAAAAATTAATTATTAGAATAATTAAGAATAGTAATAAATGCTTTGCTTTAAACGCGTAGGAGTTGTGAAAATGGTAAGAGAGTTGGGTTTAATAGAATGCGAGAAATATTTGATGAAATAGGAGCACCATTATCAATAAAGGTTGTTAGTAACAAGTATTTGATTAAAAATCAAGATTAGCAAGATTATATTCGCTGAAAATAGAGCTTGAATCGTATCATGTAATATCAAAAACTGCTCTTTGAATTGTTATAGATGTATTAAGGAGGTTTCAATTTAGGATTTTAAACATGGGAAATAAATATGACAAACATTATGATATAATGAATAAAGCGACGATCACGCTTGCGTAAATCGGTATTTTGCGAAAAAAAAACATCGAGTTGTAAACGAGATGGTATAATTAAAAAGTAACAAATACTTATTTTGCATAATTTTAAGGAGTGTGTTAGCAATGAAAAAATATCCTGTAATTGATGTGGTAAGAACCGGTCAGAATTTAAAAAGTATTATGCAGATAAACAATATATCCGTAAAAGATATTCAGAGCTTTTTGGGACTTTCAACACCACAAAGTATATATCACTGGTTGGATGGAAGAAATCTTCCGACAGTTGATAACTTATATGCTTTAAGTGAATTATTTATGATGCCCGTTGATAGATTGATATGTGGAAACAGGGAATATCAACAGACTATTATAAATGATACCACATATCAAAGGTTATTAGTACATTATCAAAGGCTGTCAGGTCTGATGAAAAAAGGTTTGCAAAATGTATTTTGAAGTAAAATAAGTTTAATTTATATTCAACTATAAATTAAACTTATTTTATTTATCTCTTTATAAAAATCTCTAAATAAAGTATACTCTTATGAAGAAAACTAAAATTATTTGACCAATGGAATAGGAAAAACTTAAATGAAACTAAAAAGACGATTAGTATATTTTATATTAATTTTGATATTGGTTTTATCTTCATGCGGTAAGAAATCTGTCATAAAAGAAGCTTCGGAAACCGAGCAGGAGATAACAGATAATATAGCGGTAGAGATAACAACGACTGATATTCAGTCAACCACTGAAGAACCAACCGCCGAAGAGCCGAAGGAAGAAAATCCGATAGATTTTAAGACCTACTGGGAGATTGATAAAAATGTTTATGCTTATATAGAGATACCTGATACCAATATATCATATCCTGTTTTACAGAGTGATGATGAACAGCCGGAGGATTATTACCTGGAGCATAATCTTGACGGAAGTACGGGATATCCGGGATGCATCTATACGCAGAGGCTTAACAGTAAGGATTTTGATGATTACAATACTATACTTTATGGTCACAATATGAAAAACGGTGAGGGCTTCCGTGATCTGCATAAGTTCAGTGATAAGGATTTTTTTGACAACAATAAATATGTGTATATTTATACACCAGATGAGCTTCTAACCTATGAGATATTTGCGGCATATGAATTTAGTGATGACCACATTCTATATGCTTATGACTTTTCCAATGAAAAAGGATATCAGGAATATATCGATATGCTTAAAAATTACGGAAGCGGATATTTTCGTGATGTGGATAGTCTGACGACCGATGACAGGATGATAACGCTTTCTACCTGTACGAGCATTGATATTAAAAGATATCTTGTGCAGGCAAAGCTTGTTGATAAAAACGGACTATATTTGAAGTAAGAAGGCGTTAAAATCCATGTTTACCTGAAAGGATTTATGATTTAAATTGATGGTTTGAGTAGGGTTAATTGAGTTTATATATTAATAATTTGTGTAAGGTAAAAATAATGATTATCATATATTTCATCATAATCAATTTAATAGCCTTTATCCTATATGGTATAGACAAGAAAAAAGCCATTAAGGATAAATTTCGCATACCGGAACGGGTGCTGATATTTGTTGCGATAATCGGTGGTGCTTTGGGCGCATTTCTTGGTATGCACATTTTTCATCACAAGACTAAAAAGAAAAAGTTCAGTATAACTGTCCCTGTATTGCTTGTGATTTGGACATTACTGATTATTTGGGGCGTTTATCAGAACCATCATATAGTTATAACGGAGTATACCTATAAAAATGAAAAGATTGGCGATGATTTGAACGGATATACGATAGTGCAGGTCTCGGATTTACACAATCAGTATTTTGGATTTGATGAGAGCAAGCTCATAGATGAAATCAGAAAATGTAATCCTGATATAATCGTTGTGACAGGGGATGTGGTTGACTCTTCGCATACAAATTATAAAAGGGCACTTAGCTTTATGAAGCAGGCTAAAGAAATCTCACCTGTTTATTACATAACCGGCAATCATGAGAAATGGCTTGAAGAAAAAAAGCCTGATAAGATAAATGCCTTCTATGAGGATATTAAAAGTGAGGGTATTAATTTCATAGACAATGAGACAGCTTGCATAGATGATAAATATTATCTGATAGGACTTTCGGATGATGAGCTTGGAAGTGGTAAATTAGAGGAGCTTTCTAAAGAACTTCCGAAGGATAAGCTTAAGATACTCTTAGCACATGAGCCGGCATATTATGATAATTATGTGGCATGCGGTATGGATTTGGTTATTACGGGACATGTACACGGCGGACAGTTTGTTGTTCCGGGCAAGGGTGGCTTTGTGTCACCGGAATTTGAATTCTTTCCTGAGCTTTACGAGGGCGTGCACACTTATAAAGATACTACAATGATTATCAGCAGAGGACTCGGTAACAGCGTGATTCCGCTTAGGATTAATAATTATCCCGAGCTGGTTGTGATAAAGCTTGCGAAGTAAGAGGTAAAAAAATGAAAGATAACAGTATATATAAAAAGGCTCTTAAGCTTGCGGTTCCCATGATGATTCAGAGCGGGATTACCAATGCGGTTGGGCTTGTAGACAATATAATGGTTGGAAGTCTCGGTACTGAGAGTATAACAGCTGTTTCCATAGCGGGACAGCTGATATTTGTATTTAACCTTGCTATATTCGGAGGTTTGTCGGGACCCGGAATCTACGGAGCACAGTACTTTGGACATGGTAATACCGAGGGTGTTAAAGAAATCTTCAGACTGAAATTCTGGATAGGACTTTTATGCACGATAGCCGGTGTTTTAGTATTCATTTTTGCGGGAGATGCGCTTATAAGACGCTATCTTACCGGTGAAGGAAATGATATTGATCCTATGATTACACTTGAATTCAGCAGACAATACCTGGATATCATGCTCATAGGATTTATACCGTTTACGATAACGCAAGTTTATGCGGGAAGCCTTAGAGAGACCGACGAAAGCGTCAAGCCGATGGTTGCGGGTATAGCTTCTGTTTTTGTAGACGTGGTATTTAATTATCTTCTTATATATGGAAAATTCGGCTTGCCGAGACTGGAGGTAAGAGGTGCAGCCATTGCGACGGTTATAGCAAGATTTGTGGAGATGGGCGTTGTAGTTATATGGGCGCATAAAAGAAGTGATATACATACCTTCCTTAAGGGTATATATAAGACCTTAAAGGTTCCGGCAGAAATGACCAAAAAGGTTTTGGCAAAGAGCTTTCCTATATTTATAAATGAGTTCTTGTGGGCTGGCGGATTAGCTTTCCTTACACAGATTTATTCAAAGCGCGGACTTGACATAATTGCAGGGCTCAATATATCAAATGCAATCTGTAACCTTTTAAATGTAGTATTTATCGCTTTGGGAAGTGCCGTCGGCATTATCATCGGACAGATGCTTGGTGCATCGGAGTATGAAAAAGCAAAGGTAAGCTCCGTTAAGCTGATGTGGTTTACGAGTGCTATCTGTGTACTTTTAACAATAGTATTGGTATCTATTTCGGGTGTATTTCCGAAGATATATAATACAACGGAGGCAGTCAGAGATTACAGTACAAAATTTATAATAATAACGGCATTGTTTTTCCCGATACAGGGCTTTTTGAATACGCTTTATTTTACACTTCGCTCCGGTGGAAAGACAGTCATTACATTTTTATTTGACAGTGGTTTTTCATGGGTGGTGTCTGTTCCTGTGGCATATATCATATGCACATTTACAGGACTTCCGATACTTTGGATATATGTAACGATACAGGCACTTGATATAATTAAAGTTGTGGTAGGATATGTACTTATCAAAAAGGGAATCTGGATAACCAATTTGGTCGAATAAGCATTGGCAGTATACGGAGGTTCATATATTTAAAATTCGGATTATACATAATTTCCCATGGAGGTTTTAAGCATGAATACAGATAATAAAGAAAAAAAAGAAGATAAATTAAAGATATCAAAGCATGAAAAACTTGAAAAAAAGCTTGTCACACATCAGGAGCATTTGGAGGAAAAAAAAGATAAGCTAAAAGAAGAATATCAGGAACACCTTGAGGAAAGGCGGGAACGCTACGAGGAATATAAGGAATTTGTAGAGGAAAGGCGGGAAGAGATAAATTCTCTCATGAGTCAAAAATCCTTAAAGGATATAATTAAGGGGGCCTTTTCCATAAAGTCTGACACAGCCGAGCCGGAGATAATAAGAGAACGCATACTCGGAGCAGGAAAGGTAACAGGCACCAATATGGTCATCATGATATGTGCGATTATGATAGCCTCAGTCGGACTTACGGTCAATTCGACTGCCGTAATAATCGGTGCTATGCTTGTATCTCCTCTTATGGGCAGCATACTTGCCCTTGCCTATGGTTCGGTAACTCGTAATCCGGTTCTTTTGGAAAAACATGGTACAGGCTTTATACTTCAGATAGTTGTAAGTCTCCTTACCTCTACACTTTACTTTATGATAGCACCGATACATACAGCTACACCGGAACTGCTTGCAAGAACCTCACCATCCTTTTATGATGTACTCATAGCTACCTTTGGCGGAATTGCCGGTATAATCGGACAGACCAGGGAGGATAAGGCAAATACTGTTATACCCGGCGTGGCGATTGCTACCGCACTTATGCCGCCTATATGTACCTGTGGCTTTTCAATGGCAAATGGTAACTGGGACATGTTTAAGGGCGCCGGATATTTATTTATAATTAATTGTTACTTTATATATTCGGCAGCAGAGGTTGTGCTTGCCATTTTGGATTTACCTGAGGCGGCAAAGCTATCACCGGAGGAAAGAAAGAAGTTTAGAAGAAGAAAATATAGGACAACCTTTATAGTGCTGCTTCCGTGTATTGCATTTCTTTTCTCTATACATATGCAGGGGTAAAAAAGGGTTTTGAGATTTAATAAAAGGAGGCATATTATGTCAAAGGCAAGAATACTTATAGTCGAAGACGAAGAAGCTATAGCCAATATGATAGCTATGAATCTTAAGGTCTCAGATTATGACACAAGGATATATAATGATGGTAAGGAGGCGGCAGAGGGGATATATTCTGACCATGCTTTTGACCTTGCTGTACTTGATGTCATGCTGCCCGGATTAGACGGATTTGCGCTGCTTGATATAGTTAAGAAATATAATATACCTGTTATCTTTCTTACGGCAAAGGATGATATAGCTTCAAAGGTGCTGGGGTTAAAGGGTGGGGCCGAGGATTATATAGTAAAACCTTTTGAAATGCTTGAGCTTATGGTAAGAATCGAAAAGGTGCTTGAGAGGTTTCAAAAAAATAATCATATAATCAGTGTCGCAGGACTTGAAATAGATAAAGAAAAGCATACAGTCAGCAGGAATGGCAAAGCTATAGAGCTTAAGCCTATGGAGTTTGAGCTTTTGTGCGTGCTTGCGCAAAATAAAAATGTAGCCATATCAAGAGAGAAGCTTCTTTCGATGGTTTGGGGTACGGACTTTTACGGAGAGACAAGAACGGTAGATGTTCATATAGGACAGCTTAGAAAAAAGCTTGATTTACATGATAATATTAAGACGGTTTCAAAGCTTGGCTACAGATTGGAGGAATAAAGGTGAAGCTTAGGTCGAAGATTTTATGTATAGCGATAGCTGTTATCCTTGCCGCGCTTTTGGTGGGAGATGTAATAATCGGTGCTTTTTGGTATAACACTATGAGGAGGGAAGCACTTCTTACATCTACGCAGGAGATGTATTATACGGTAAGCAGTATAAATGAACATAAAGACAGCAGAGAATGGCTTAATCTTTATTATAAGCGTGCAAAGGATGATTATAGTATCTGCTATAAAGTAAGCCCTGAAATAGATGAAATATATAACCATACCTCACTTGACTTTGAAAAATTGATGAGCTTTGATTATGAGGATGCATCAAAAAATGACTATGCTGTTCATACCGTAGCTAACGGACGATTAAGCTATGCATATATGAAAGATGGGAACAGAAGCTATCTGGTTTCAAGATTTGAATTTGTTTCAACGGGCGGTATCATATGCTTTAAGCTTACGGATATATCCTATATAAAAAGCGATATGATTAAGCGTATAAGCTTTATGCTTATCGTGAGTATCAGCATAACATTTTTATCTTCGCTTATAATTAATCTGATCATTAAAAAGGTCTTTAAGCCGCTTGATAAATTAAATGCACAGGCAAAGCAGATGGCTGATGGTGTATATGATAAAAGGATTATTGTTGATACAAAGGATGAAATCGGTCAGCTTGCGGAAAATTTCAATCTTATGGCAGATGCCGTAGAGACAAGAACCGAAAGCCTTAAAAAATCTGAGCAGGACAAAACGCTCATGATGGGTAATCTTACGCACGAGCTAAGAACACCTATGACAGCCATATCCGGATATTCAGAACTTTTGCTTACAGCCAAGCTTAGTGAGGAGGACAGAGAAGAGGCACTTATGTATATTAATTCCGAATGTAAGCGCTTGGAAAAGCTGTCTACTAAAATGGTAAAGCTTCTTTCCGTTGACAATGAAGCTGATATAAGCTTATCTAAGGTAAGTGCCAAAGATTTATTTGATATAACAGGTAAGGCAATGGCTTCAAAGCTGAAGGAGGCAGATATAGAGCTTGAAGCCTGTCAAAACGGTGAGAGCTTTATGGTGGATTTTGACCTTATGACAGAGGTGCTTATAAATCTTACGGACAATGCGATAAAGGCAAGTCCAAAGGGAAGTAAGATTATTCTTAGGGCAGCAGATAACAGGATAGAGGTGGAGGATTTTGGAAAGGGTATACCCGCCGAAGAAAGGGAAAAAATACTTGAACCATTTTATATGGTAGACAAATCCCGAAGTCGTAAGAGCGGGGGAGCAGGTCTTGGACTTGCACTGGTTACGACGATTTTAAAAAAGCATTCCTGTGTGCTTGATATAGAAAGTGAAGTTGGAAAGGGTACAAGGATGATTTTACAATTTGTTTAAATTTTGATGAATACTTGATGAATAAGTCCATGCTAAGGTATAAAACATAAGGCATGGACTTTTTATTTTGTTAATTAGTTCATATACAAATAGTATATCTTACGAGGAGATTTTATTATGAGAAGATTTAAAAAATCAAGTGCATTTATTATGGCATTTTTTATGGGGCTTGGTCTTATAGGCTGTCAGGAAAATCCTGATAAGCCAATTGTTCAAAATAAGGATTTAGACAAGATGATAGAAAACGCAGAGGATACGGAAAATGGTGTGACGGATTTGACAGATATAGCAGAAAATTATGAAACCTATCAGACTGAAATAAATGATGAGGCGTTAAATGTAAGTGTGAAAGCTGATGCAAAGGTTATGATACCATCTGTAGACACTCTTTCGGTGTACAGAGTAAGACAGAAAAGTATAACTGATGAGCTCCTTGATAATATATGCAATGAGCTTGTGGGCGATATAAAGCTTTATGATATGGGACTTAGTAATCGTAGAACCAAGAAAGTAATAGAAAAAGAAATCGCAGATCAGACAAATTATATAAATGAATTTGAAGAAAATTACAGCAGTGGAGATTTTTACTCTGAGGATGATTACGAGGTTTACTATCAGGAGCTTATGAATGAACTGGATAGATTAAATGAAGAATACGAAAATGCTCCGGAGGAAGCTGTACTTGTTCCTATAGACGGTAAGCTTCACGCTGTGGCAGAGCTTTATAACGCCAATCCTCAAAATGAGTATTATGAATGGATGTATAGTCTTAATAAGGACGGAGAAGTATATGAAGCTTTAAGTGACGGAAAGGATGGAAATTATATATCCATCTATGCTCAAAATAATCCCAACTATGGTAATTGTATCAAATTTAGAAAGAGCAAATATGATTATGTCGATGTATATACTGTGCTTCCCGGCGGAACAAGTCTGGGAGTCTGGCCGGCGGATAAGGGTATTCCGTCAGAAAATTCAATTATAAGAGAAGAAAACAGCTATTTAATGATTGACAGCAGTGTTGTAAAGGGAAATATACTTGAAAATGAAAATGCAACCATAAGTGAAGAAGAAGCACAAGGTATAGCAGATAAATTTCTTGCAGATATCGGGCTTGATTCATATAGTCTGGCTGACGGAGGATTTTATTCGGAGATACCTAAAATGTCTGATGAAGCTTATTGGGGATATCATAATGTATATATATTTAATTATATAAGGGCTATGGACGGTGTTGAGGTTGAAAACAAAGTGAGCAAGCATACTGAGGGCTGGTCGGGGGATTCGTACGTAAAGCTTGACTGGCCGGGAGAAGAAGTAAGAATTATAGTAAATGATGACGGTATAATCGGCTTTGAGCTTTCGGCACCGCTTAGTATAGATGAAACTGTCGTGGATAAATCAAGTCTGAAAAGCTTCGACGAAATTAAGGATACCTTTGAGGAGATGGTTGTTATATCAAATGCAGTAGAGGATATGGAGGGTGAAAAAAGAGAGATAGATATAAAGAGTGTCACACTTAATTATACAAGGATAAGTGAACCTGACAGCTTTGATACAGGGCTTTTGGTTCCGGTCTGGAATTTTATCGGAGACATAAATGATGTATCAACCAACACTTATGATGACGGAGCGGACAGTCGTACGGAAGCTTATACCAATATCTATATGAGAGACGGAATTGTGTTACAGATAAATGCTATAGACGGAACTGTTATAGACCCGGAAGTAGGTTATTAGTATGAACAGCTTTGAAACAGATATGAAAAGGGCAATAGGCTCTGTCGGATTTGCGGCAGGGCTTGTATTGCAGGTGCTTATTCTAAGTATATCCAAGGAAAGCTCAGAGCTTTTTTTGATAAGCATTCCTTTGGTCTGTACGTTTCCTTATACTACTGCATGGCTTGAAGATTATAAAAGAGGTTATCTAAAGCTGTATATTTCAAGGTGTGGTGTGAGGGCATATATATGGGGAAAATATTTTTCCTGTATATTAAGCGGCGGATTACTTGAGAGCGCGGCAGTATATATATACATGCATACGGATAAGGGCAAAAGCTGTGAGCTGTATTCCATACTTATATTTATGTCAGGTATGTTTTGGGCAGCGGTATCGACTACGCTTGCTGCGATAACAAAAAGTAAATATATAGCTTACGGCGGTTCATTTGTAATCTTTTATCTTTTAATCATTATATACGAAAGATATTTTAATAAAATATATTGCCTTTATCCTGTGGAATGGATAAATCCCTCGCATGTCTGGGTATTTGAAAGATATGGAATAGTTTTTATGCTAAGTGGTTTTTTGGTTATATTGTTTTGCATATATGACAGGGTATTAAGGAGGTGTATAAAAGGTGCATAGCTTACGTCAGGGACTTGGTATTGCAATAAATAATTTCAGAAGCTGGCATAAGAATCCCAAGATAATTCTATCCTTTTGTCTCGGCCTTATATTTTGCTTTCTCTTGTCAGATAAGGTGGTCGGGTTTGCCGATAAACATAATACCATACTTCAGATTATGGAGGTTTTTATATGGACCTTCGGTGATTTAAAATCCATACTGGTCATATCTCTTATATTGATACTTATATTTTCCGATATTCCAAATCTTGGAAATGAGGTGCCGTTCGTCCTTATAAGAACGAATCGCTTTGTGTGGATGCTCGGTCAGATTATATACATTATTCTAACGACATTTTTATATACCCTTTTTATAATGCTTTCAACCTTTATTTTATCCGGAAGAAAATCCTTTACGGCAAATATGTGGAGTAAAACTGCCGCAATAATGGGTTATTCAAATATAGGACAAAGGATAGCGGTGCCTGCCTTTGTCAAGGTGCTTGAATTTTCATTTCCTTATGAGGTGGCATTGCACATTTTCGGACTTATGCTCGGATATTCGCTGGTACTTTCGGGTATAGTTCTTTTGTTCAATATAATAAAGGATAAAGCAGGTATGATAGCCGGTGTGGTATTTTCAGGCTTTGGTTTTATAGTTAATCCAGAGGTAATCCTTAACTGGCTTCATATACCGACAGAGAGAAAGGTCGAAGCAAATATAATATTTGGCTGGATATCACCGCTCAATCATGCGACATATTACATGCATAACTTCGGATATGACAATCTTCCGAGATTGTGGCAGTCGTATGTGTTTTTCGGGCTGTTTAGTCTTACTTTGTTTGGACTTTCGCTATGGAGGATACGCAGCTATTCATTTGATTTTACGGGAACGGAGAGTGTTTGATTTGGATGGAATAGTAGTTGAACATATATATAAATCCTTCGGGAGAGAAAGGGTGTTGGAGGACATAAGCTTTCACATACCTCCCGGAAGTATATACGGCGTTGTGGGAAATAACGGAAGCGGCAAAACTGTTCTTATGAAATGTATATGCGGTTTTATGAGGGCAGACAGTGGGCGGATTTTTGTAAATGAAAAGCAGATAGGAAAGGATGTGGATTTTCCTGAAAACATAGGCGTGATAATAGAAACGCCGGGATTTCTGCCACAGCTTAGTGGATATAAAAATCTAAAGATACTGGCTTCGCTTAAGGCTACGATAGGAAAGGATGAGATAGTTACGGCGATGGAACAGGTGGGGCTTTTAAAAGCCATGAATAAGCATGTATCAAAGTATTCACTTGGTATGAGACAAAGGCTTGGAATAGCGCAGGCGATTATGGAAAATCCTGATGTGCTCATACTTGATGAACCCTTTAATGGACTTGACAAAAACAAAGCAGAGGATATGAGGACACTCTTTAAGAGACTTAAAAAGGAAGGAAAGGCAATCCTTTTGGCAAGTCATAATTCTAAGGATATAAGTGAGTTGTGTGATGAGGTTATGGAGCTTGAATGTAATAATTGACAGTCGGAGGTTTATTATGAGGAAAAAAATATATACTTTAGTTATGATTTTTTGCTTATTATTTTTTTGTAAGTCTTTATCTATAAAGGTGCTTGCTAATGAGGATAGCAAAGAAGAAAACATAACTACAGAGGCTTCTGAAAACAAAAATGAAGATGATATAAAGGAGACTTCATTAATAATAGATAATACAAATGTATATGAGGGTATGGAAAAAAGCTACTCCGAAGGTTATGTACCTGTTACGGAGGCAGGAATACTTAAATTGGTTTTACCTCTTAAGGCTACAGGTGATATAAAGGACAATACTATAACCACCGGGCTTTATCTTGGCGATGGAGACAGCACACCATTTATCTATAAAAATTATCAAAAGAATGTAAGCCTTATGGAAAATGATGTAAATAATGGAGCCGCTAAGGTAAGCTCTTATCTTGTTACATATATGCTTGATTTAAAGGAAGACAGGATAAACGGTAATTATCCTATAATTGTTAGGATAAGCTTTTTAGACGGTAAGGGCGTAAAAAAAGAGCAGGAATTTACCATATATGCAGTCATAACCGACGGAATAAATCCAAATGAGGAAAAGAGTACGGAGGAAATTGTGACAGAGGAAATAAAAGAGGAGACACCTTCATTTGTACCTAAGGTTTTGGTTAAGGAAACCAAATGTGACAAAAAAAGACTTCTTGCAGGAGAAGATGTGTCTGTAGATATAGTTCTTGAAAATACAAGCAAAGAAAAATCAGTAAAAAATATGACCGTAAATGTATCTTCGGAGGAAAAAAACATTTCCCTTGAGAGTGCTTCGGAGAGTACGTATATAGAGCGTATAGGAGCAGGAGAAAGCTTTACGGTAAATTATAAATATCATATCAATCCAGCAACTCCTCAGGGAGAATATACTCTCGATGTAACTATGGACTATGCTGACAGTGAGGGCGCTGTTTATAATTCAAATGGTAAAGCGGTAATAAAGGTATTTCAGGAAGAAAAGCTATCCTTTGACAAGCTTAATATAGAAAATGAGGTGGAGCTTGGAGATACCATAATGGCTTCCTTTCAGGTGATGAACTTAGGAAAAACAACAGTATATAATGTGCGTGCCACCATAGAGGCAGATGGACTTACACCTGAGGGTACAGTGTTTTTCGGCAATATCGAAGCAGGAAACAGTATACAGGAAAGCACTGCTATAGAGATAACCGGACTGTCGGGGACAAGCTCATATGGTGAAACAAATGGTACTATAACATATTACTATGAGGATGGTATGGGTAATGAATATACCTGTACCGAGGACTTTGCTACAGTTATAAAAGCTCCTGCCGTATACAATAAGCCTGCTGAAAAAAAGGATGATACAAGTCAGTGGTGGGTAATTATGGCAGTCATTGTAACTGTGATATCAATGGTTTTAATCGGTAAGGGTGTTGATTTTATTAAAAAGAAAAGGTCTTATGATGAGTAGGGGATTTTTTAAAAAATATATCAGGCTGCGAAGAAAAAATGACTTCGTAAAAATAATTTCGCTTTTAATTATATTTTTGCTGATAGTGGTTGTATGTACGGTAAAAGAGATATTTTCTCTGTACAGGGATATAAATACTCCTGTCGAGTATGAAGCCGCCGGTATTCTTAAAAATATCGAATCGGATAATATTATTGCGCTAAGTAAGACAAAAAAAGAAACTTTAACCTTAAGGTATAAAGCCGATGAGGTCAATATAAGCTATGTTTCCGTCTCAGAGGAATATTTAAGCAGGTGCTACGGAATAGCTGATGTCGGTAGTATGCGGACACTTTATATGAATGAAAAGGCATATAATAAGCTTATAAGTAATTTAAACCCGAATAATTATATTTTGGCTCAGCCAGAGAAAATTGAAAAGCTGGATATATTGGATGATGATAAAAGAGTGGTCGGAACAGTCAGGATATGTGTTACCGATATACCGTATCATGATGAGGAGTTTATTGTTTCTAAAATTGATAAAATTGTGGAGAGTGATATAAAAGGTAAAGATGAGCCCTCACAATTTATGGTTTTATTTAGTAAGAAAGATTTAGACGGAGCTAATCTTAGGATGCTTGAAGGCATGGGCTTAAGCATAGCAGATACAGAAAAGGTAAAGCTTGAGGAGGCAGGGTTTGATTTAAGACTTACAAGGATAAAGTATGATTTAATTATAATAGGACTTTTAGCTTTTTTTGTGGGTATTATGTTGGGAAAGCATAAAAGTGACAGCGAATAAAATGTGGCAGCTTGGTTTGGACTGCCACATTTTTTGATTTGGACTGACGCATTTTTTTGTTTGTGATGTCACATTTTTTGGTTGGTGCTTTCATATTTTTTTATTGATATTTTTATATATATGTTTTATATTTAGTTTATCAATTTAATTGATAATATATAAGACTAGGGAGAAAAATTATGAGTATAAGAATAGGTATTATGGGATACGGTAACTTGGGGAAAGGTATCGAATGTGCGATTAAGCAAAATGATGACCTTGAGCTGGTGGCTGTATTTACAAGAAGAAATCCGGAGACTGTAAAGATACTTACCGAGGGTGTAAGCGTATGTGCTGCTTCTGAGGCTTTAGGCTGGAAGGATAAGATTGATGTACTTATACTCTGCGGTGGAAGTGCTACAGACCTTCCAAAGCAGACACCTGAGTATGCAAAGTATTTCAACGTAATCGACAGCTTTGATACGCATGCAAGAGTTCCGGAGCATTTTGCAAATGTTGATGCATCGGCAAAAGCAGCGGGTAAAGTAGGCATAATCTCTGTAGGCTGGGACCCGGGTATGTTTTCACTTAACAGATTATATGCAAACGCTATACTTTCCAATGGTTCGGATTATACCTTCTGGGGTAAGGGCGTAAGTCAGGGACACTCAGATGCCATAAGAAGAATCGAGGGTGTTAAGGATGCTAAGCAGTACACAATCCCTGTTGAATCAGCACTTGAGGCTGTAAGGGCAGGTAAAAATCCTGAGCTTACCACAAGACAAAAGCATACCAGAGAATGTTTCGTTGTACTTGAAGAAGGTGCAGATGCGGCTAAGGTAGAAAATGAAATCAAGACTATGCCAAACTATTTTGCCGATTATGATACAACAGTTCACTTTATAAGTGAAGAAGAATTAAAGGCAAACCACAGCGGTATACCTCATGGCGGATTTGTAATCCGTTCCGGTAAGACAGGCTGGAATCTCGAAAATAATCATGTTATCGAATACAGCTTAAAGCTTGATTCCAATCCTGAATTTACATCCTCTGTGCTTGTGGCATATGCAAGAGCTGCATATCGTCTTAACAAGGAGGGCGTTAGCGGCTGTAAGACGGTATTTGATATAGCACCTGCTTATCTTACTTCAATGAGTGGTGAGGAGATAAGGGCACATCTTCTTTAAGTATAAATAGGGGTAAGAATCTTTGATTTGCAACATTGTCATACAGACAGTAAGACAGTTATATTGATTATGAAAATGGAGGTTATGCTATGGAGAACTATGAAGATATAGAAAATATAATAGAGCTGCTTGACAATAAAATGGGAGCAGATGGAATAAACAGGATTAATCTCCAGATGTCAGAGGATTTGGACAGCGGAGAGGTTGCGGAAAGGTATCATCACGGACGATGCGACGTAGGAAGTCCTTGGGCAACAGGAAAGATAAAAAACGAGTCCTTGTGTGACATATAAAAACGATAGCGACCGGTGGAGTTCTCTGCCGGTCTTTTTTTTATGAGATTTTTCTCTTGACAATTAAAACGTTTATATGTTATATTTCACTTGTTAGCACTCTCTTAAACAGAGTGCTAACAAGGAAGCGAACAAAGACGGTAGCACATAATCATTTTATGGCAATGTAAAGTAAATTATGAAAACAGTAGACCGTCATAAGGAATCCACCGCAAGTGATATCCCTTATGACAAAATTTTAGGAGGTTTTTAATATGGCTAATTTACCTATATATAATATAATGGCTGTGCCGGATGCCAATCTTTACATGAAATCCGACTATTATCAGGCTATGACAGGAAAGGCACCTGCTATAGAGGATAAGGTTATTCTTATGTATGCCAGGGAGCATATGCAAAGAGAGGAATATACGAGTGAGAGCTTTTACCCGATAGGACTTGCCGGAATCATAACCGAGGTTGATGATAACGGATATTTTCTCATACATACAAGAAACCGAGTCAACCTTGATGAGATTGTTATATTTAAGGATTATTCGATAGACCTGTCTATCACAAAGCGTCCTGATATAGATGACCTTGACGAAGATTCGGTTACGGAGAGGGTAAATCGTGTAAAGGCGTCACTGGTTGAATTTTCACAGAAATATCAGTGGGGACCGATTATAAGAACCTATGCATCTCGCTGGTCGACGCTAGGCGAGATAGCGACCGCATTTTCACCCTGGCTTATAAATTCAAACAGCGAAAGATACGCGGTGCTTGCCGAGGATAGCAAAAAGAAGAGATTTGAAATGCTTGAAAAGCTTCTTATAGAAAATATCGAGATGGGCAATGTCAATCAGGATGCCCAAAATGCCCAGGAGGAGGATTATCGTAAGATAGTTCGGGAGTCTGCGATAAGAAAGCAGATAGATTATCTGCAAAATGAGCTTGACGAGATGCATCCGGAAAATGTATCAGATTTAAGAAAGCTTGAGCTTAAGATAAAGGAAAGCGGCATGAATGAAATCGCAAGCAGGGAATGTGAAAAAATCCTTAACCGTCTTAAGCAGGAGGGTAAAAACAGCTCCGAGTACGGCATGCTCTATGATTATCTTGACTATATGGCAGAGCTTTCATGGAAAAAGGAGCCGATGAAGAAAATCAGGCTGGATAAGGCAGAGAAGATATTATCAAAGGACCATTACGGTTTGTCCAAGGTTAAAAAGCGTATATTACAGCAGATAGCTGTCATGAATCTAAAGAAGCAGCAGTCAGGCTCCATTATACTATTTGTCGGTGCACCCGGTACCGGTAAGACGAGTATAGGTCAGAGCATAGCTAAGGCTCTCGGCAGAAAGTATGTAAGAGTAAGTCTTGGCGGCGTAAGGGATGAGGCAGATATAAGAGGACACAGAAGAACCTATATAGGAGCTATGGCAGGAAGAATAATAGACGGCATCCATAAGAGTGGGGTATCTAATCCTGTTATGGTACTTGATGAGGTCGATAAGCTTTCACAGTCCTATAATGGTGATCCTGCAAGTGCTTTGCTTGAAGTGCTTGACCCGGAGCAAAACCATACATTTACGGATCATTACTTAAATGTTCCTTATGACCTTTCGGATGTGCTCTTTATATGTACTGCCAATACCATAGATACGATACCCGAGCCATTGCTTAACCGTATGGAGGTTATACAGTTTCAGGGCTATACGCCTATAGAAAAGCTTGAGATAGCTAAAAAACACCTGCTTCCGAAGGCTCTGGAGGAGGTTGGCATAACCAGAAAGCAGATAGAAGTATCGGATGATGTTATTAGAAAAATCATTTCCGATTATACGAGAGAGGCGGGCGTAAGAGGACTCAGAAAGAGGATGGATACGCTTTGCAGAAGTGCTGCGGTCGATATTGTAAGTAATCAGGAAAATAAATCAAAAAATAAAAAGCTTATCGTAAAGGAAGAGAATTTGCGTGAGCTCTTAGACACAAGACCTATGAAGCATGAGCTTATTCATAAGAAGAAGCAGGCAGGCATTGTAACAGGACTTGCATGGACGATGGTAGGCGGTGAGATACTTTATATCGAGACAATGTTTACAAAGGGAAACGGAAAGCTTATAGTGACCGGACAGCTTGGAGATGTTATGAAGGAGTCTGCACAGATAGCAGTAAGCCTTGTAAAAAATATGTTTCCGAATAAATCCAAATTGTTTGAGGAAAACGATTTGCATATACATGTGCCGGACGGTGCTACGCCAAAGGATGGTCCGTCAGCCGGTATAACTTTGACAACTGCACTTGCATCACTTGTAAAAGGCGTTGCTGTTGACCCGTCAGTAGCCATGACAGGTGAGGTATCCCTTGAAGGAAGTGTCAATGCGATAGGCGGACTTCCCGAAAAGCTTATGGCAGCACAGCGTGCCGGTGTAAAAACCGTCTTTATCCCACGCGACAACGAAGAAGACCTGAAAGATGTCGCTGACGAGGTAAAAGCTGCACTTAAGATAATTCCTGTAGATACGGTTGAAGGAGTACTTAAAAAACTTAAGATAAAGTAAAGTATAATTTTAATTGACGGTTTTGTCCGGTACTGATTAATATAACTTTGATATGACATAAAATAAAAAGAGGGTATTTGAAACAACCCTCTTTTTTATTTTATGTCATAAAAAATATATACCGGACAGAACATTCCGCCACATTTAATTCATCTTACAATTCTTATCAAGACAAGGTGCAGCCTTATCAAAGGCAGGGTTAAAGGCATAGAAATTCTTAGAGTCAAGCTTATCTAAGGTAAGCCTTAAGCATTCACCGAATCTTTGGAAATGGACGACCTCTCTTGCACGAAGAAATTTAATCGGCTCATATACATCCGGATAATCCTTGCAAAGACGAAGGATATTGTCGTAAGTCGTACGGGCCTTTTGCTCTGCGGCAAGGTCTTCATAAAGGTCGGTTATAGGGTCACCCTTGCTTTGGAATTCACAGGCGTTAAACGGAACTCCGCCGGCAGCCTGAGGCCAGATACCGGTAGTATGGTCTATATAATATTTATCAAAGCCCGATGCCTTGATTTCTTCCATAGACAGATTTTTTGTAAGCTGATATATAATGGTGCCGACTATTTCAAGATGTCCAAGCTCCTCAGTACCTATGTCATTTAATGTCGCCATGCACTCCTTATTTGGCATGGTATATCTTTGTGACAGGTAGCGCATCGAAGCTCCCATCTCTCCGTCAGGACCACCATACTGACTGATTATAGCCTGTGCCAGCTTGGCATTTGTCTCCTTTATATTTACAGGACATTGAAGTCTCTTTTCATATACCCACATTAGCAGCCACACTCTCCTTCCCAAGGCCAAGGCTTATTTACCCAGTCCCAATAATTATTTACATCTACGTCATATCTGGATATAGGACCATAATTACAAGTGTAATCATTTAAGGCTTTTTCGCGAAGCTTTCGGTAATGCTTATAGGCATCTATACCGTCAGGACAATCGGGGTGTGTATTAAGATAAAGAGTTATATCATCCAGCATAAATGACACTTCATTTAAAAAGTCAAATAATTCTTTTTTGTTCATTTTATTCATGTCTATCTCCCCCTTACTCCACAGAATATTTTGTTTAAGCAAGGAAATGCAGTGCCTTCGCAGATGGCAGTCTTTGGCTTATAAAGGTCATCCCACTGTTGCATAGGTACATAAGCCATAGCAAGCGGCATAGCATTTAGATTAAGAAATTCATCAAAACAGTCGTAATCTTTTTTACGCATGTTACCTGTCATGTTTTGGTTCATGTTGCAGTTTGAATTTGGACGGTAATTCATATTGCAGTTCATGTTACGGTTCATGTTCTGTCCCGAGGCGCAATTACTTCGTCCGTAATTTCTAAATGAATCCAAGAAAAATACCTCCGTTTTTTATGAAATATTATCAAAAAATTTCATAGCTTTATTTGATTTATTTTATGTAATTTGTGCCTATGGTGTTACAGGAAATTTTGATTTGCGCGTAGTGTAAATGATAATTTTGTTGTGAACTTTTGTAGATACTTGTTATTTTATAAAAACTACTTTATACTATTAATTGTTTTATGATTTATATAAAGGTGAAAGAAAATGAGAAACGAACTGATATGTGCGGGAGAAAAGACCTATTATTATGCAGGACTTTATAAAATAGGTGTATATAAAACAGATGAAACCAATGTGTGTCTTATAGATGCAGGTATTGATGAGGAGATTGCCATAAAGCTTGACAGACTTATAGAAGAAAAAGGCTGGAGAGTTAGTCTGATAATCAATACTCATTATCATGCGGACCACTGTGGCGGAAATTATTATTTTCAGAAAAAATATAATTGTAAGATATATGCAAGTAAAATGAATGCGGCGCTTATATCCAATTATGATATATGTCCTGCGATAGTCTGGGGTGCTACGCCGCTTACCGTACTTCTTGACCACTACTATTATACCAAATCAACCATAGCGGAGGATATAGAAGGAAAAGAGCTTCCAGAGGGGCTTTCTCTTATAAATCTTCCCGGACATGCCATATCTATGATAGGTGTCAGAACAGAGGATGAGGTTATATTTTTGGGAGATGCACTGGTAGGTGTAGATACGCTGAAAAAAGAAAAGATAACTTACATCTATGAGATAGGTGATTATCTTTCAAGTCTCGATAAGGTTGAAAAGCTCAGTGCAAAGCTGTTTATACCGTATCATTCTGAGCCTGTAAGGGATATAAGAGAGCTTGTGCGTATAAATCGTGAAAATGTTATGAATAATCTTAAGAGAATCAAAGCAATATGTAAGACACCGCGGCACTTCGATGATATAGTAAGAGAATTTTTTAATGATGTCGATATGGAACTTACGCTTTATAAGTATAATGTAAAGGGTGGCATAATAAAAACTTATCTTACTTATCTTCACAATACGGGACAGATGGAAACCGAATGTATGGATAATTATCTGATGTGGCAGACTATAGGATGATAATTTAATAAAAAATCTATTAATACTAATATACATAAATTGGAAAATAATGTGATTTACCGGCTATTAATTTGATTAGATAGTGAGGTAGAAAATATAATCTGAGGACTTATGAGATGAAATCAAAAAGAGTACGAAAAAATCTGATAAAGTGGATAATAATCCTTGCACTCTTAGCTTTTGGCTTTTTTAATAACAGGGAGTTTATGCATGAAGCATTTTTAGAGATTAAGGATACTCCCCAAAAAGTTCTTCTTATGTGTTTTATTCTGGCTAATTTATATTTCGTGGCAGAGGGCGCTATCATAAGCAGTATGACACACAAGGATGGTAAAAGAACCATATCCTTATGGGAGGGTATATGCTGTACCTATATGTGTGCCTTTTACAGACTTGCAACGCTTGGCAGCGGAAATGGTATAGCACAGGTTTACTATTATACTACCAAAGGTATAGATGCAAGTGAAGGAACCGGTATGGCGATTACTCAGTACACCTTTCAAAAAATCACTATAGGCATTATGGGTATTATTTCATTTGTTTTGCTTATATTAAGGGGCAATAAGGGACTTCTTAAATACTCATGGTTCATGCTTGCCGGAGTTTTGGTAATAAGTGTTATCTGTATCTTTTTATTTATTATTACCGTATCAAAAACTATATCAAAATTTGTAGTTGCGATTGCAAGAAAGATAGTAAAAAAGGAAAGTAAATTTAATAAAAAAATAGACAGGATGGAGGCTGCCATAAATGCACTTCAGACTCAGGGAAGAATAATGTGGCATAATAAAAAATTATTTGTAACGGTTGTGGTTCTTGATGTATTGAAGTTTGCCTGCTGGTATCTGATTCCGGGAGTACTTTTTTCAAAGAACTTTGGACTCAATCCTTTTATGTGCATGTCGCTTATGGCGGTTTGTAATATGCTTGGATGTGTAATGATTGCTCCATCGGGAATCGGAACTCTTGATTTTGTATTTGCACTTTTATTTAAGACGGTTGTGAGAAGTGGTAAGGCAATAGCTGCCGCCATAGTTTTGTATAGATTTTTTACATGGGTTGTACCTTTTATCATAGGGCTTATACCGGCAGCATTTTTAAATGGAAAGAGAGAAAAAGACGGCTCGGATATGAAGGAGAATTAAAAGCTTAAATATATATGATGTAATGTGAGGAGGTTTGTGATTTTGGATAAGTGGATTGTTCTTGGAATCAAAAAAACCAAAGATGAAAATGAAATAAAAAATGCCTACAGAAAAAGACTTGGCAGTGTAAATCCCGAGGATGATCCCGAAGGCTTTATGGAGCTTAGAAAGGCATATGAAGACGCAATATATGAGATAAATCAAGATGATAAAGCAAACGATGAAGGCGGCTTAGATTCGGATAATATCAAAGATGAGCTTACAAAAAAGATAAGTGCCATATATCGTGATTTCAAAAGACGCATCAATCCTGATGAGTGGTCGGCACTTTTTGAAACAGATGATTTTGTCTCACTTGAAACATGTGAAAAAGCTCAGGATAAGCTTCTTTCTTTTTTAATGGATAATTACAGACTTCCCATGGATGTATGGAACCTTATAGTCAGCGAGTTCGATATAGAAGCAAACAGAAGTGAATTCGAGAAAAAATATCCTGCGGATTTTTTGGATTATGTGATTGATTCGGCACATTACAGAACCTATGTAAATTATAACCTTTTTTATCCCGAGAGTAATTTTGATAATGTGGATGAGTTCATAAAGCTTTATTTTGATTTAAAGTCCTATCTTAGAAATCAAAATATGACAGAGGATGAAATTGAAAAGCAAACATCCCTCATAGAAGCTATGGAGGAGCTTGATGTCGGTCATCCTTATTTTGATATAAATAAGCTTTTTCATGAGTTAAATGTTATAAGTGTGATTGGCAAGGCTGATGAAAAAGAGTATAAGAGTGAGTGTAAAAAAAGACTGGAAATCGCCGAAGAAATATTAAGTGAAAATCCAACTGATTTTTATCTTAATGTATTTTGCGGTGATCTGGCTTCCGATGCAGGTGATTTTGAAAAGGCAAGGGAATACTATGAGAAGCTTTATAATGAAAACAAAAAGGATTATCTGGCTTCGCATAAGCTTGCCGGAACTTTATATGACCTTGGTAAATATAAGGAAGCACAGGAAATATATATAGATTTGTTGGATGCCAATGAGAGCGATTATGTAGCACATAACGGAATGACCGAATGCAACAAAAGACTGGTCGAGGTTTACACGGAGAAGATAAAGGAAGAACCGGATAACGATGAATACAAGCTGGAAATCTCTTGGAGCTACTATAGAGTATCGGATTTTAAAAATGCTATAGATATGCTTACTTCATTTGAACCTAAAGAGGATAAGCTTTTTTCTTATTATAATATCCTCGGCAGAAGCTACTTTTACGAGAAGGATTACGAGCATGCTCTTTCGTGCTTTGAGGAATGGAAAACTGTCGTTATTGAATTACAAAATATAGATGATGAGAAGTTAAGCGAAGAGCTTATCAAGGAAAAGAAAAGATTTCCATATGCCTGTTTTTGGATAGGCTCCTGTTATGCTGAGATGGAGGAATATGATAAGGCAAAGGAAAATCTCGGAATTGCCATATCTATCGAGCATCCGGAGATAAAGTATTCATATGAAATTTTGTGTAAGATAGAATATAAGATGAGAAACTATGAGGAATGTATCAGTATTTCAAAAGAAATTTTAGATAGATTCGGTAACAATTATTTTGCTTATATCTATATGGCAAAGTCCTTTTATGAGCTGGATGAGCTTAACAGTACAATTGATACCTGTGAGCAGATAATTAAGCTTTATCCTTATTACTATGAGGCATATAAGCTTGAAATCGAGCTTTATGAATATGTTGAGCAGTATGAGGATATAAAATATACGATAGAAAGATATGACAAAACAGGTGCAAAAAGCGACCAGATAGATTATTTTAAGGCATGGTGGCTCGGCGTAAGAGAAGGAAAGCTTAAGGAGTCAAATGATATACTTCTTAACATATTGGAAAAGAAATATAAGTCCGCCAATACTGATATGGATGACTATAACAATACCTATTGGCTTCTTACAAGAAATTTGGAACGTGAAGGCTCTGAAGAAAAGGCAATACATTATTATGAGGAGATACTTAGGGAAGAGCCTGAGGATGTATTTTTCTTAAATAAGCTCGGAGATGACTGCCACATTATAAGCGACTTTGAGAAGGCGAAAGAAAGCTACGACAAGGTTATCGGGATAGCAAAAAATGAGCGAAACAGGATGCATGCTTACATGGGAAAGGCAGCGGCACTTTCATGTATGGGAAGATACGGGGAAAGCATAAAGGTATATGAGGCATGCAGGAAAGAGTTCGGGCAAAAAACCGATACATCATACCTTATAGATTATGCAGAGCTTATGATACGAATGGACAATTTCGCAGGCTGTGAGAAGCTGCTTTTAGAATGTATCGAAACAATAAAGGATGATGCCAAACTTCAGTCATGCATAGGAAATCTATGCTGCTTTTACGGTAATGAGGGCTACATCGAAAAAGCACGTGAAATGTTTGAGCTTGCTATAAAGCATAAGCCTGACGATGCACTTATCTACAGGTCAATGGGAAATATATACCTCGAACATGGTATGTATGAGGAAGCAAAAAAACTCTTTTTAGAGGGACTTGACATAGATAAGGAAAATGATGCATTTATATGTGAAACATTGCTCATAGCCATTGGAAAAATCGATGATGTATATAAGGAAGAATATAAAAAATACAGAGACATCGCTTTAGAACAATGTAAGGATGCTGATGATGTATGGAGCTATACAAGGATGTCCGAGATGTATAGAGGATTAGGGGATTATGAAAAAGCACTTGAAGCTATAGAAAATGCCTTAAAATGTAAAAGACGACCGCTGGATTGCTTTATCCAAAGCTCTGATGCATGGGATGAAAAGGGTAACATATATATGGAAATGGGCGAATATGAAAATGCGCTATTCTGCTTTAAAAAGGCAGTAGAGATATTCGGACATTATAATCTCTATGAGGATAAGGTTAAAAAAGTAGAAAAGATGATGAATAAATAAGTTGAACAATTAGAAATTACGTTGCAGTAAACAAATTATTTTTACACAGAGGATTGTATAATAATAGTGTATTGACTAATTCAATACACTATCTTCGTTTCATCAATTACCGTATATTTTCCATCCGTATAATCAACGACGATTATATTGCAGTTTGTCTGTAAACCTCCCGACCAGAATTCGCTGGTTGGGTGTTTTTTTATGTAGCTCATTATGCCCTTGTTGATAGCTCCGTGTGCCACAATCATAACACGTTCGTAAGTATCTTCCAGAGGCTCGATTACCTCCTGCATAAAATCCCCGGCACGCTCTATAAGATGCTCGAAAGTTTCCGCATCGTCGGCAGGTACGTAGGCTTCAGGTTTTTTAAAGAAATATTTGAAGGTTAAATTCTCGTCACGAATCAGTTCCGAGAAATTACTGCCTTCAAAATGTCCGAAGCTTATCTCTTTTATTCGGTCATCGGTTATTATTTCTATATTGCGGTTTCCTCTGATTAACTCAGCAGTTTCGTATGCTCTTAAGAGAGGGCTTGAATATATTAAATCTATATGGGTATCCTTTAATCCTTCGCCTGTTTTTCGCGCAAGCTCTATGCCGTAATCATTAAGCTCTATATCCACTGAGCCTTGGAGTCTCTTTAATTTATTCCAGTCTGTCTCTCCGTGTCTTACTATGTATATTTCCATAATTTTATCATCAGCAGGTTTTGCTATTTTTAAACCTGCGTAGTTCCTTTCAAAAAATACTTCATTCTTAAATGATTTATATATTTTCTATCTGCCAATCTATAGGCTCTAAGCCGTTTGCGACAAGAAATTCATTAGCCTGACTGAAATGCTTGCATCCAAAGAATCCTCTGTAGACCGACAAAGGCGACGGATGAGGAGCTTTAAGAATAAGATGCTTTGGATTGTTAAGCATAGCAGCCTTCTTTTGCGCAAATCCACCCCAGAGTAAAAATACTATCGGCCTGTCCTGCTCATTTACGGCACGTATGGCTGCATCGGTAAATTCCTCCCAACCCTTGCCCTGGTGTGAAGCTGCCTGATGTGCTCTTACCGTAAGAACCGCATTTAATAAAAGGACTCCCTGCTTCGCCCATTTGACCAGATAACCGTTGTTCGGTATGTAGCAGCCCAAATCCTCGTGAAGTTCCTTGTATATATTTACAAGTGATGGTGGTATGGCAACATCCGGCTTTACAGAAAAGCAAAGACCGTGAGCCTGTCCGTCATCATGATAAGGGTCCTGCCCTATAATCACACACTTAACCTCGCTTAACGGTGTTAGATGAAAAGCATTGAATATATCGTCTCCCGGAGGAAAAATCTTCCTGGTGGCATACTCCTGTCCGACAAAATCAAACAGCTTTTTATAATAATCCTTCTTATATTCCGGCGAAAGTGCCTTCGCCCAATCATTACTAATCGGTGGCATAGTCGGTTTCCTTTCTTTTTATATACTCAATCAATATATTATAACATAATTTGCAGTTGTGTAAACTTCTGTTTATCGCAGTAAGACAGATATCAGGTTGGTTAATATACTGAACAAAGAAAGCAGGCGGTTTATGTAATTCACATAGCTTCCTAAATCAGTACATTCGAATTCTTTATATTTGCACGAAACCGAAAACTCGCTACGCTCAGACAGTTCGGTTTCTGAGCAAATATATA
>CADAKQ010000031.1 GCA_902788555.1 uncultured Lachnospiraceae bacterium | reverse complement strand
AGTCTTATAGTGATATGGAAATTTCCAAATTAAATAAAATTGGGTGCTAAGCATAGCGTTAATTGTAACATGCTATGCTTAGCACCCAATTTTATTTAATCCGAATATATCCAAATACATATACAATCTGTATATTATTATTTAATTGGAATTCGTTTTCTTTCTTCTCCTTCTACTGCCTTTTCAGGGTTGGCAATGATGATGTTTAGTACACCGTCCTTAAAGGCGGCGGTTATATCCTCCTGCTTAACCTTTTTGCCCACATAGAAAGTCCTCTTGCAGCCACCCACAAGTCTTTCTCGTCTTATGTAGTGGATTTTGGTTTCATCCTGTTCTATGGCATCATCGTATTTTCTGTTTGCTATGATGGTAAGTCTTCCGTCCACAAGCTCTGCCTGAACATCCTCTCTTGAAAAGCCCGGTATCTCAATTTCAAGTAAATAGTTACCGTCCTTTTCCTGAATATCAGTACGCATTATCTGTGGTATGCCAACCATATCATTGTCAAATATATTGATAGTTTCATCTTCAAATAACATAAATATCGCCTCCGATATCTATTATAATACTTATGAAATTAAAATCAAGCTAATAAAAGATAATACTTTATGACATAGGCAGGCAACCTGACACACTTTTAGGTACTAAGCAAATCGTGAGCGACTGCGAGATTTGCGTGTATCTATAAAGTATGTCAGGTTGCCTGTCATATATCACCTTCTGTTTTTATTTCAAAAAGTCTTTTATGGCTGTTGCAAATTTCTCCGGCAGCTGTGCCTGCGGAGAATGACCGCAGCCGTCAACGAGATACATATCCTTTCTTGGAGCCGTAATTACTTCATAATACTCCTCTATCATCCCAACCGGACACATCCAGTCCTCAGAACCGGATATGAAAAGCACCGGAACCTGAAAGTCTGTACTTCGTTTGTATGCATTAAAATCAAGTAAATAATCCTCGAGAGGTCCCATCAATTTTTCATAGGTTCCATCCCCCATCGACGCTTTTACCAGATTAAGGTACCATCTTACATCATCTACTCCTACGTATGGCGAGAAAAATGTTGCTTTAGTTGATACATCCTTTGTTACCTTAAGAGGATGATATTTGTCAGTATATTTTTGAAGCGTATTCTTATTATTAATATCCGGATTTTCTAAAAAATCCTTATATGCCGCCTCCATTTTATCAGTACTGTCTCCGGCTTCCTGCGCCTTCTTCATAGCATCCTCATAGACATAGGTATAAGAATACCAGCCCTCTTCCTTTACCTCCTGACCGATACCTATATAATGTGAAACCTTTTCGGGATGATCAAGCACGTATTCGCTTCCCAAAAGACTTCCGTACGAATGTCCCATGATAATTACCTTATCCTGTCCAAACCTTTCGCAAACATAATCAACCAATGCATTCAGATCTTCTTCAGCCTGCTCAAATGAAACCGTACTGTTATCCGGATCATCCTTTACATTATGATAATATGTTCTGCCGCATCCTCTCTGGTCCCAGCATACAACCGTATAATCATCTGTCAGATAATCAAGCCAGCAATAATCTGCAAAGGTTGAAGGTGCACCGGGACCTCCGTGAAGACTTATGATAACAGGATTTGACGTATCATGCCCCATCATAAGGATGTACTGCTCCTGTCCGTTTAACATTACATATTCCGACTTATTTATACCATCCTTATATTCAATCGCACGTTTAATCTGATTAATATTTCTGCCGACAATAGTTACAGTAAAAAATGCAACAATTAATATCAGGATTATCGACGCTATAACCTTTGGTATCCCCAAGAGAATTCTAATTGCTAATTTTCTCTTTTTCTTATTATTAGCACCGCAACTTTCCTTTCTATGAACAAGATGAATTCCGATGTGACCGATGCCGAGAATAAATGAACCAATCAGCATAAGTGCATTACCACCATAGATTCCGAGAAGAAAGAATGCAATTACAGGCAATGTTGCACCCGCAACAGGGATGCCAAGAATCCCTCTGTAGAAATCCTTCATCGTCTTCTCGCTTCTGAAATAACGTACCCAGAAAATCTCATAAAGTACCATACAAAGAAATGATATTATAAGCACCGCACACCAGAAATTCCAACCCTTGAAATTAAAATCGGAAAACATCAATGCCACCGGTGTAACGATAAACTGTCCTATACGCTCAAATAAAAGCAAAGCCTTATTTTCATGACTCGCATATTCGTCATAGTCCTTCGGTTTATTTTTTGTCCATATTATATTTGGTACAAATAGCATAATAAGCCATAAAAGACCAACATAACTAAATCCAAATTTCATATATTCTTCCTCAAATTTTACTTCTCTTTAATCTCGATATCTCCCATATCGCACTCAATCTCTATGAGATTATCGCCGTCCGCTTCATACTTTCTACCCTGATCCTTGCCGTTTACATCTATGCTTCCCATGTCTACCTCAAGGTCGTATCCGTAATCATTTTTTCCGTCCTGTAAAAGAGTAAGCTCTGCACTTCCCATATCAAGATTTGCATCAAGCTTTGAGAGTGAAACATTATTTAATTCCATACTTCCCATATCAAGATCAACTTCAGCCTTTCCGAGATGGCAATCACTCACCTCAAGACTTCCCATATCAAGATTGATATAAACCTTATCAAAGCTGCAATTGCTTATTTCAAGGCTTCCCATATCCATATTTGCATTCAGGTCATCAAAATCCATGTCCTCCGGATAGTAAATTTTGATATAGCTTTCCTTTTTATTTTTGTTTTCCCAATCAAATAAATCAAACACGAAAAACTTATCCTGTATCTTAATCTTAAGCGTTTTTTCATTTACGCTGTAAGGAACAACATTCTTATCATAGGAATAAACTGCATATTCTATATAGAAATCATCTGAAGGAATAAGCTCTACACTTTCCATATCCAAATCTATGTCAATACTGTAAAACTTATCAAGCTTTGTTTTCTCACCTGTCACATAGTATCTGTCATCTGCCGTAATAAATCTGTGTTTTTCCTTATCCCAGCCTATAGCCGTATGTCCTCCGAAAAATACACCGATTGCCGTAATAATTCCACCAAGAGCGATAAATATAAACGCTAAAAGCAATAATACCTTAGTCATCTTCTTCATAATTACTGCACCTCCCCATCTTTTTTGCCCAAGGTTTTGTTGAAAATTCTTCCTATGAGCCAGAAAATAAACTGACAAATCTTAACTGTGGCTAAAAGTGCAAGTATACTTACGCCTGCCATAACCAAGGACATTCCGAAAAATGTAATACCTGTAATAGGCATAGTAAATAAGAAGCATATTCCGGCAATTACAGCACCTATAGCACCTACAAGAACTCCCACGCCGGTTGCTCCCAATGCAAAAACAATCGAAAAACCAACTATGAAAAGTGCAAAGATAATTGCAAGTGCAGCTATTACAAGAGGTAAGCCTACAGGAAGAGCCAAAAGTGCAAGTATTCCCACAAGACATCCATGCATCTTCTTTTCAACCTTAACATCCGGATCATTAAACTGCTTTAAGGCATTGTCGCTCAGAATTGAATTAGCCAAATCCCTTGGAGTTCCGAGTTTTTCCACAATATCTTCACCATTTGATTCTATATCTGCCACGTACTCCCTGTAGTATTCCATGGCATTTTTCTTTTCTTCCTTGGACAGCGGATTGAGATATCCGCTTAGCTCCGTTAAATACTTTTCACTGTTCATTATAAATCCCCTCCTAATAAAGTGTTAATCTTATCCCGATATTCTCTCCACTCTTTTATATAATACTCAAGCTTTTCTTTTCCTTCATCTGTTAATGAATAAAATCTTCTGTTTCTTCCCGAATCCGGAACATCATAGGTAGTAAGAAGTCCGTCCTTCTGAAGTCTCCTGAGTACCGGATAAAGAGTTGACTCGGAAATGTCTATGACATCCTGAACCTTCTTCGTAAGAACATATCCGTAAGCATCTCCATCTATAAGTGCCGCCATCACACAGGCATCCAACAGAGGAGCTCCCAATTGATAAACCATAATACAATCACCTGCCTTACACATTATTCAAACCCATAAAATATCGTTTTCATATTAATGATATTTATCTCTAAATATTATCTTAACATCAATATTATCATATCGCTAATATTATTAATCCATTAATATTATATAATGTATAATATTGTTTATGCGCATACTATACAACGTATAATATTATTTGTCAATATATTTTTTAAAAATATTACAAAATATTAATTTATTAAAAAAACAGTCGCATATAGCTGTGGGATATAGTGTGTCATGGGCGTGAGCCTTGTCACAAAAAATAAGTAATGTGAAAGGACATAATAAGAAGATGGGGAGAGAATAATTAACCCGATTTGCGTAAAATCAAAAGCGAATGGTTTGTAGGTGTTTGCTCAGAAACCGAACTGTTTGAGCAAAGCGAGTTTTCGGTTTCATGCAAAACACCAAAAACCTAAGCGCGTTGATTTAGCAAATCGATGGTTTGTTCTCTCCCATCTTCTTATTATGTCCTTTTATTTAGCAATAAGATGTGACAAGGCTCACACCCCATAACACACTATATTCCACAATTATGTGCGACGTAACTATATCGACGAATCTATCTCATTTAATTTTTCAAATTCTCCGCCTTCATATAATTTATTTACTACATCTACTACCTCTTCACTAAGCTGAGTACCTTTAACTCTGTTTATCTCTGCAATGACGTCCTCAAGCTTCATCTTCTTACGATAAGGTCTGCTTGAATACATGGCATCAAAGGTGTCAGCAACCGCAATTATCTTAGCGATAGGCGGTATCTCGTCACCCTTAAGCCCCTTTGGATAACCCTTACCGTCTATTCTCTCGTGGTGACAGCCGGCACCGAGAGAAAGGCTCGGCATAATCTTGATATCCTTAAGTATCTCATAACCATTAGGTGCATGTGACTTGATAATCGCATACTCCTCATCAGTAAGCTTGCCCTGCTTACCCAGTATGTGATCCGGAATACTTATTTTACCGACATCATGCAAAAGTGCGATATTGTAAATATCCTCAAGCTCATCATCACTGTAACCCATTTTACTTGCAAAAAGCTTGGTATACTTTGCCACTCTGAAGGAATGACCATTGGTATACTTATCCTTCATATCTATACATTTTGCAAGTACGGCAACTATCTCATTTACAAGTTCTTTATTTTCCTTCTGCTTTTTCTCATAAATTTTCGTTTTATGTGCTATATAGCTGCTGACGATAATTGCGACTATAATTGCAGCCACCGCAAATATAAATATATAGAACCATATAGTTTCGTAAAATGCAGCTTCCTTAACAATTTTTAATTCTATTGATTTTTGTTCTTCTCCCGTCAATGGATTGATAATTGCAAAATGATACGTATAGGTTCCTGCTTTAAGGTTCGTATAGGTCTGCGGCTCCATATCGTTTTGCGCACTTACAAACGGCTCATCATCAAAGCCTTTAAGTATAGTACTTATACTTGGATTTTTTAAAGAATATGTAAGTGCATATCCGTATACGGTAAGTCTCTTGGTATTGGCCGGAATAGTTACGCTATCATCTTCTCCAACATATATCTGCTTACCATCTATTTCAACCATCGGAATAGCAAGCTTAATCTCATTTGAAATCTCATCATTATCATTTATATTAACCGAACAAACCCCCGCAGAGCATGATATATAAAGCGTGCCCTCTTCATCAAGGTAATTTCTTGAATTTGCAGTTGTCACATAAGGAAGCCCTGTCCTCGAATTATAAAATGTATATTCAAGGTTCTTATCCGTCATAAGCTCAGCGGCATTTACAACATAGATTCCGTTACTGCTCAATATCCATGCCGTTCCATCCTCTTTAAAAATCATATCAAAGTTATTGGAGTACGGGAAATTATTTACCGTTCCTATAACCTCATCCTTCATATAAGAAATAGAATTACTTGTTATAATCCAAAATACATCATTATATTCGTCATATTTAATTCTTAAAACCGCACCTGACTTCAAGCCGTCAGAAAGACCTAATCTGGAAATTTTTTCTCCGGATACAACATATATACCATCACCATCACTTCCCAGATAAAGCTCTCCGTTTTTGCCTTCACATATAGTGAGAATCTCAGTATTATTTATCCCATCCTCCTCATTATATGCATCAACTACCTTGTCATTATCAATTATATATACACCTCCATTGGTGGAAACAGCCATTCTGCCATCCGATAGCTCGGTAATCGTTCTGACACGATTGGACATAAGCCCATTTTCAGCATTGAAGATTTTTATATTTTTTCCATCATATTTTATAAGTCCGTCATCACTGTATGTACATAACCATAAATTATTTTGGGAATCTTTTTTTATAGTTCTGATTCTTATTCCGACTAAACGTTTGGTAAGTTCATTTGTTTTAGACTTATAATTATTATCTATTATATAAAGTCCCTCGTCCGTTCCTACATATAAATCACTTCCCAATTTGCAGGTAGTATTTGCAACCATGGAATCAAGATTTGCTACCTTATTGATATCGGTAAATCTGCACTCAACAAGCTTAAGCACGCCCTGTCTTGAAGATGTGAACCAAAGATTTCCTTCATAATCCACCATCATATGATCTATGGAATTATCCATTTTAATATTGGTAAGCTGTGTGTATTTGTTATTATCATTTATAAACCCAATTCCATTGTCCGCACAAAGCCAGATATTTCCATCTATACAATTAATAGCATTGATATTTACCTGTGGATAAACCGATACTATTTGGGCATCCTTAAGACCATTTTCTATACTTCCATATATAACCTCTGAATTATCAGTACCAAGATAAACATATCCAGCGTTATCGGGGTCAGGATATATACAGTTAATATTACCGATACCTATATCCTTACTACTATAGTATGCCGTGACCTTTTTGTTTTCGATAGTAAATATGGAACCGTCAAGGTTTTCACCATAAATAACTCCGTTAGGTCCCATTCTCAATTCGCATACATATTCGTTATTTATCTGCGGCTCATTTATAAGATGAAATTCATTAGCAGTATCCACATATGCCATACCCTGAGTTGTTGCAATAATTATATTACCATCTGCATCTTCCACCATTGCTCTTATAGAATAAGAATTAAGACCTTCAACCTGTCCGTAAACTGTAAACTCGCCCTTTTCATAAACAGCTACACCATTATCATTTGTACCTATCCAAAGTCTGTCCCTGCTGTCAACATAAAGGCTTACAACACTTGCAATACCCGTTGAAGAATCAAATCTTTCAAAATCAACCCCATCATATCTGATAAGTCCGCTATAGCTTCCAATCCAGATAAAGCCGTCAGAAGTCTGTGCTATGGAATTTGCCTCAGAGGTCGGAAGACCATTTGAGTTATCGTATAAAAATGACGTAAAGCCGATACCGCTTCCGGTAAAATCTACATTTGTAGAGTAGCTTTCCGCTCTACCTCCTTCTTCATCTGCATCACTTGATGTACTTTCTTCATTATCATCCTTTGTTGAACCTGCATAAGAAACCATGCTGCTAAGTGCCAATGCAGGTGTAAGCAGCATAATCATCATAAAAAAAGTACAAATAATATTTAATCTTCTTTTCATTTTAATCTTCCTTTTCGATGGCAAATCATAAAAAACTACGAAACTTATTATATCATAAAGAACTCACAAATAACACTAAATTATTTTTTTAAATACTCCATAATCACGTCATAGTTTTCCGCATTATGGGGAAATGTACATCCGGTGCATATTTTTATTAGCCTTCCGTCCTTTTCCTTATATGAAGGATTACCGGGACATTTTTCAAGATTATATAAAGGGCAATAGCAAAACAGGCAATTTAGATGCTCTGTTCCTTTATGACAGGGATAATATTCACAATCCTTATTTTCAAAATATCGATAAGAGTTTTCCATGTGCTGCTCCTTTTCAAAAATCATATATAACTTGAATTTAATATCTCAAATTTAATAATTGCAATTTAATAATTTAACTATATGACTTAACAATAACAATAGTCAGATATTCTGACTGAATATTTTCATCATTCAGTCCATACCACACTCTTTCATTTTCCATACCACAGTTTGCTACAACATATATATCAAGCCTTCTTACTTTTTCTTCTTCCTTTAGATAGGCAATAAGCTCTTTTAACCTTCTACCGGACTTCATATATATTCGGGTGCCTTTATATTGTGCGGTTCCTTCAATTTCATGATTAGCCGAGATTATATGTATTTCATCACTACCGTTTGAAAGTGATATTCCAAGCCTTGCCGCAGCTACACAAAAGGATGGAATGCCGCTTATAGTTTCCACTCTTTTTCCACGTTCTAAAAGAATATCCTGAATATATGCAAATGTAGAATAAATGCTTGGATCGCCTATAGTAAGAAATCCCACTTTTTTATCTTCATCCAAATATTTTTCTATATCACCGGCTATCTGTCTGTGAGACTCCTCCAACAGCATTTCATCCTTTGTCATAAGGAATCTCTTACATATAATTTCCTTATCATCTATATCCTTAACTGTCTCTTTCGCTATATTATATGCGTGGCAGTTTTCTTTGGTTTCCGTAGGAAGTATAAGTACATCACATTCACTTATGATGCGAACCGCCTTTAATGTCATAAGTTCGAAATTCCCCGGTCCTACTCCTATACCGTATAAAATTCCTTTTTTAATAATTGATTCAGAATTCATAATCTATAAATATCCCCTTTTTACCCCGGATAATCATTTTCTCTTTGTCATCATTTTTATAAATTCATCAACGAAATCGGGACATGACGGATAGTAAAGATGTGGAAATCCCCACCAATGATTTTCTCCCACATAGCAGCAGTCCCACGACCTACCTGTAAGCGGTTTAACTGCACATACATCCGTTCCGTTACCCGTACTGTCATAATAGTGAAATTCATGTCCTTTAATTTTATACCCATCGGATAAAAACCTGTTTTCTTTATCTGATAGTTCAACATATCCAAACCTTACCGGCTTTCCCGTATATGTAACCTTTTCATCTATCACGTTGGCTAAAGCATAGGTTCTTCCATTATCATCCTCCAGCTCCCTATGAAGATACATAAATCCTCCGCATTCCGCAAGGGATGGAACACCCTCTTTTATCGCATTCTTTATGGAAGACAGCATAGTCTTATTGTTGCTTAGTTCTTTTGCATACAACTCCGGATAACCGCCACCCAATAAAATACCGTCTGCATCCCGTGGAAGCTTCTTATCATGCAAAGGTGAAAAATATTTAATACTCACCCCGCGTTCCTTAAACATTCTTATGTTTGCATCATAGTAAAAGCAAAAGGCTTCATCCCTTGCAACCGCAAGAGTTATACCAAAATTACAGATATCTTTACCGGTAAACTCTTTCTTTTTTGCCTTAGAATTATCCGGGTCCGGCAAATCTGTTCTATAGTTGTCAGACTTTTTATAATTCTCATTATCTACAAAACTTCCGGCTATACTTATTATCTCCTTTATATCAACCGTTTTTGATATATAGTCAGCACCCGTTTCGAGCTTATCTTTTATATCCTCAATTTCCGTCGGTAGCTTTAGCCCAAGATGTCTGCCTGATACGGAAAGCTCATCCCTTTTTTCAAAATAGCCAAGCAGCTTTACATCATGTTCATTTTCTGCTAAATCCTCTATTAAAGCTTTGCTTATGACTTCATAAAAGCTCCTTGATATCCGGTTTAAAATAATTCCCTTTATCAGTTTTTTCCTGTCATAAGAAAGCATGCCTTCGATAAGCGGTATAATTGAACGTCCCATTCCGTGGGCATCAACCAAGAGGATAACAGGTGTATCGGTTACATACGCGAGGTGATAGGATGAAGCTATTTCGCTTATTCCTCCGACACCGTCAAAAAGTCCCATTACGCCCTCAATAACTGCTATATCATGGTCTCTTGAAAAGTCTTCAAATACATCTTGTGTCTTACTTTCCCCGGTAAAAAATGTATCTAAGTTTTCCGACGGTATTCCAATCACTTCCCTGTGAAACATCGGGTCTATATAGTCCGGTCCACATTTAAAAGCACAGACATCCATATTCATTTTTTTTAATGCCCAAAGCAGCGAACATGTAATTAGCGTTTTTCCACTACCGCTTTTTGGCGCTGCAATCATTATTCTCGGTATACTCATAAGCTTATCCCTTTATTCTCTATTAAAACTAAATGAACATATCCATACAGGATTTTCTGCTCTTAGAAGATGATGTTCCCCTATACATTCTGTTCTTGTAACACCAAGCTGTATCAATGAAAAATCTTCAACCTTAAATATCTTTTCAATTTCCATACATTTTTTCAGTGTTTCAGTGCTTATTGCATTTATAACTATCCTCATATGTGGATTTTTCTCGTATAGTCTTGTAAGTATATCCATAAGCTTCCCCTTACTTCCTCCTATAAATGCATGTGTAGGCATAGGCAGCTCTTCAAATATATATGGTGCTTCACCCTCATATATTGATACATTTACCGCTTCAAAAAGCTTACAGTTATCCTTAATAAGACTTACAGCCTCCGGATTATTTTCTATCGCATATACCTTAATATTTTTTGACATACCTGCTATCTGCACCGCTATGGAGCCTGTTCCGCTTCCGACATCATATACTACTGACGAGCTGTTAAGATTAAGCTTTGCTATACTCAGACTTCTAACCTCCTCCTTAGTCATCGGAACCCTTCCGCGTTTAAAATCCTCGTCCTTGAGATATATATTAAGTGCGGGTTTTGACGGACTCGGATTTAAAATAAGACAGGTATATAAGCCCTCCTTTAAGTCATTTATATCACTTCCCGGATTTATTTTGATTATCTCCTCTTCGACATAAGAAAGCTGATACCCTGCATATATAATACATGCCGTAAGCTTTTTTTCTTTCAGCAAATCAGCTATCGATTTTACATCACAAGTCTTTGAAACAAGTATATATGTTCTTTTATTGGTGCTTACGGCATCAAAAATTTCACTCTTCCAGTTATCGATATCGTTTCTTCCATGTATACTCATTATTCTTGCTTCATCCCAACTTTCGTTTAATTTTGAAGCAAGGTATGAAACAGAGGATATTCCCGGAACTATACTTATATTTGCGTTTATCCTTTTTTCATTTACTGCCTTTTTTAATTCTTTGTAAAGCTTTGCGGCTCCGCTGTAAAAGCCTGTATCTCCTGAAAATAATACCGCTACCTTGAGCTTTTTATCCAAAGCCTTCACATCTTTTTCGCCCACGCTAAAGGTGCTTATACTTTCCAGATATGGTATTATATCCCCCGGTGTATAATAAGGTCTTTTTTCCATACGTGCTTCAAAGTAATCCACCCATCTTTTTGCTCCGAGAATTATATCTGCTTCACTTATATTTTTTCGTGCGCAAACGGTAAGCATCTCTTCATTTCCCATACCACAGCCTATAAGCCTTATATCCAAAGCCTGCTTTCTTTCGATATCCTCTTTTGTATTTATTCCTATCTCATCACATATCTCCGTAAGGCTGTTTCCTTCATCCACCTCCGGACAGCCTATTATGTATATATAAGCATCCTCATCAACTGCCGCAAGGTATTTATCTTCAAAACCACCTAACCTTCCGCTTTGCTTTGTAACAAGACAGGAAATATTATACTGTTTCATCATAATACGGTTCATATCATATGAAAACGGTCCCTGCATAGCTATAATCTGTTTTCCTAACAGTCCGTTTTTTTCACACAGCTCTATACTTTCCAATCCGGGAAGAACTCTTGCTATAATGCGGTTTCTTAATTCTTCTTTTTGACAAAAGCATGAAAGCTCTTTACTTCCGGTTGTCAAAAGTATGTTTCCGCGTATCTCATTCAGCGCTTTTGCACAATCCTCTGCGGTTTTGAAATATCTTATTTTGGAATTTTTCTGTAGATCATCTGATTCATCTATATTTCTCACGTAGCGCATATATTTTATTCCGGCTTTTTTTGCCGCCTCATTTATATTCTTTGTAACCTCCTTAGCATACGGATGTGTTGCATCTATAACCAAATCAATATTTTTTTCTTCAAAAAATCGATACATTTCCTCTTCATCCATACGTCCCTTTTTTATGCTTACATATGGTGAAGACTCACAGAGCTTCCTGCCATATTCTGTTGCAACACTCACATAATGAGATATTTTATTGTCCGCTAAAAGAAGTGACAAAGTCCTTCCCTCTGTTGTTCCCGAAAATATGATTATATTTTTCATTTTTTTATCCTTCCGTACTGTCATTATTTTTTTCATCTTCTAACTTATGTTCTGTTTCAACAGGATATCCCCGTTTTGTAACAAGCTTTCCGTCTATAAGCTTTGTTGTTGAGTTACCTATGAATACGGTTGTAAACATATTTACCTCTTTGTCCCTCAATTCCTTAAGCGTACATACACCTGTCTTCGTTCCCTCACGCCCTATATTAAATGCATATCCGCAGAGGCGGTTTTCCTCAATTATTTCAAGCATTATATCACAAGCCCGACTAAGATAATCCGTCCTTTTATGACTTCCGGGATTGTATATGGCAATTACAAAATCTGCTTCACAAGCAGCCCTTAGTCTCTTTTCAATCTTATCCCATGGGGTCAATAAGTCGGACAAACTTATAACACAAAAATCATGATTAAGCGGTGCCCCAAGGAGGGCTGCACCACTGCTTGCCGCTGTTACACCGGGGATTATTCTTAATTCACACAAGGGAAAATCCCTGCCAATCTCATACATAAGAGATGCCATTCCATATATGCCCGAATCTCCGCTGCATACAAGAGATACCTTTTTTTTCTCCATAGCTTTCTCAAAACAATATCTGCACCTTTTTTCCTCCTGCTTCATAGGCGTCTGATAAAATTCCTTATTCTTATATCGCTTGCTTAAAAGCTCAAGATAAACTCCGTATCCGACTATTAAGTCTGACTCGTCAAGTGCATTTTGAGCCTCTACAGTCATCATATTTTCATCACCCGGTCCCATACCAACCACGTTAATTATATATTTCATTTATTTATTCTCCGATTTCCGATATATTATTTAGCTTTATATAACTGTCCAAACACACCCTACTTTACCGTTAAAAGTCAAGATTCCATTTTCTCTTAGCTATTGCAATCGTTATTCCGCTATATTTACTCTTTTTTTGAAGTAAAGCTCCATCGTATGTACATGCCTTCAATGCAGCTCTCTCACATACATTTCCTATTCCGGTCTTTTCCTTTACAAATTCAGATTCTTCAAAGCTTCCGGAAACCTCTTCAAGCTCCTTTGCACTAAAGGTTAAGAATTCAATTTTATTTTTTTGCGCAAAATCCAAAATTCCCTGCTCATATTTTTTTATATCTATTGAAGCTATATATGCTATTTGATTTAAATGTAAATTATTGCTTTTCAAAGCATCGTTTATTGCATATTCTATCTCTTCCTTAGTCTTACCCTTCCTGCATCCTATACCGATTATATATTCCTTGGGACAAAGGATGAGGGGAAGCTTTTTTAATTCATCCTCTGCTTTTATTATTTCATTGTTAATTTCATAATATCGATTTGTTATAAGTACATCCACATCCTCACATATTGCTTTATCAATTAAAGGCTCTATTGAATCAAAGGCTTCCGTTTCATAAACCGATATTACAAGTTTATCCTTTATTTTAAAATGCTCCTCCTGATATTTCTTTTCCGTTTCCTTTGGAATCAAAATATTTATTTTCTTTTCTTCAAGTATCCTTGATGTAACCTCTTTTATCTTGGCTTTATTCAGAATTTCCAATTTGTTTTGTTTTGCAAATACATCCACTGCCCATACATTATTTTTATCTGTTGCGGTTGTTATGACAGGAACGGCAGCTATAAGTCTGCCAATACTTTTGCTCAGCTCATTGGCACCGCCCATATGACCTGATAAAAGTGGTATTATATATTCACCCTTTTCATCAATCACAAGAACAGGACTGTCTTTAAGCTTATTATTTAAAGCCCCGGCAATCGCTCTTACCGCTATACCTGTTGCACCGATGAAAAAGATTGATGTTCCATCCTCAAATTGACCTTTAGCCCACTCGTCGATATTTTCGTCCACATAAATAAATTTATATGTATCAACGCCTGCCTCGTCATCCATATTCTCTATCTCTATGTCTGAATTTAAAGTATCCTTTTTTAATGCTTCACACTTAACATATAGCTTTACTCTGTACGAAGAATAAGTGTTTATGATTTCTTTTTTTATTTTCTTTGATAACTCATATCCTGCTCTTGTAAAGCTTATAATAGAAATTGTCATCCTTTATTTCCTCTTCTGTATTCTGTTGAAAAATCCTTGTCATACAGACAGGATTTTGAATAATCCATATGTGCAATCGCAGCTCCTACAAGTACAATGGCTGTTTTTGTAATATTATGCTTTTGTGCAGTTTCATAAAGTGTATCTATATTACAGATATAACTCTCCTCCTCCGGCCATGTTGCTTTATATATAAGTGCACAGGGTGTGTCCTTTTTATAGCCGCCTGCAATGAGTCTTTCTCCAAGCTCCTTTAACATACCTGCACTAAGATATATCGCCATAGAACAGTTATGTGCCGCAAAGCTTTCGATAGATTCCTTAGGCGGTACCTTCGTCCTTCCCTCCATCCGCGTAATTATAAGCGATTGGGATATATCAGGCAGTGTGTATTCTATATTTAATGCTGCCGCTGCACCAAAGCATGCACTGACACCCGGACAGGTTTTATATTTTATGTTATGCTTATCAAGCTCATCCATCTGCTCACGTACAGCTCCGTATATACTTGGATCACCTGTATGAAGTCTGACGGTTTTTTTACCGTTTTTTTCCGCTTCAAGAATTATATCCGTTATTTCCTCAAGATTAAGCCTTGAGCTGTCATATATAAGACAATCCTTTCTTGCATAATCAAGAAGCTCCTTGTTTACAAGCGAGCCGGCATATATTATTACATCCGCCTCCTTGATAAGCTTCATACCTCTTACCGTTATTAAATCTACTGCTCCTGTTCCTGCACCAACAAAGTCAACCATCTGTCTGCTCCTTCACTTTTAGCGAGCTCGAAAAGCTCATTTGAATATATTATACAGTCTATATCAAGCTTTTCACCCGCTCTTTTTCTCAGATTATACATAACTCTGTCAAGTATGTAATTCATAACCTCATCAAGCCTGTTTTCTTCTTTTATAAGCCGCAATGCTTCCTCCGTCGACACACATGAAAGTACCTTTTTTAAAGTTTCTGAAGACACATTCGAGCTTATTCCTGCTGCCGCTATAAGCTCCATACGGCAGTCTCCCTCCTTTGAATGTGTATTCATAATTCCACCCGAAACCTTAACAAGCTTTCCGATATGTCCGGTTAAAAGCATACCTTTAAAGCCAAGCTCTCCTGCCATATCAATTGTATCACCTATATAATTACTGCACTTTATACTTCTGTCAAGGTCATAACCATATGCTCTTTTCATATACTCAATACCATAGTTGCCCGGTGATACCGCCACATAATCATAGCCTTCCTCTCTTCTTTGCCTCAGAAAGGTTCTTATGGTTTCAATAAGTGCCTTACTGCTCATCGGCTCAACTATCCCGCTTGTGCCGATTATGGATATCCCATCTACTATTCCAAGCTTTTCATTGAAGGTTTTTTTAGCAATGCTTTCTCCGTTCGGAACTGATATAATTACATCTATCACGCCCTTATAATCCGCCTCATCGCATACCTCTCTTACTTCCCCTTCTATCATCTCTCTGGGTACATGATTTATCGCAGCACTGCCAACCGGTTGGTCAAGCCCCGGCTTTGTAACCCTTCCTACACCTTTTCCTCCATCTATATTAATAATCAATTCCTGCTTTCTTTCTTTGTCTGTATTTTTCACCGTCGCATATATAAGGCATCCGGTTGTTACATCCGGATCATCTCCTCCATCCTTCATAACTGCACAGGAAACCTCATCACTTTTTATGCTTATATCCGTTATATCTGCATTATATGTAATGCCCTTAGGCGTTTTTATTGTTATCTTTTCTTTTTTTATTCCGAATAAAAGCATATATGCTGCCGCCTTAGCCGCAGCAGCCGCACAGCTTCCGGTTGTAAAACCGTATCTCATAACAGTCTCCTCAATTACTTTCTCAATCTATCTTTTCAGCTTCACTGTCTCTTACCATATACAAAAGTGCATTACATATAGCTGCTGCTATGTTGCTTCCGCCCTTTCTTCCTCTATTGATTATATAAGGTATATCCGAATCTATAAATAATTCCTTAGCTGCACAGACATTTACAAAGCCAACCGGAACACCTATTATGAAATCCGGTTTTCTGTTTCCTTTAATCATCTGCTCATATAATGTTATAAGCGCTGTCGGAGCATTACCTATAGCGAATATAACGGGCTTATCTATCTTAAGTGCTCTCTCCATGCTTACTGCAGCTCTTGTTATATCTCTTTTTTTTGCTTCTGTCGCAACCGACTCATCTGCCATAAAGCAGTGGGCTTCTCCGCCATATGAGGATAGCACCTTTTTATTGATTCCCGATAAACCCATATTGGTATCTGTAACTATATCCGCACCGTTTCTTATAAGTTTTAGTGCAGTCTCGACAGCATTTTCGGAAAAAATGAGAGTATCTGCATATTCAAAATCTGCACTTGTATGAATGGCACGTTTTATGATAAGTTCCTGTTCCTTTGGCAAAATAATTCCTTTTTCAGAAAGCTCCTTTGATATTATTTCAAAGCTCCTTTTTTCAATATCAGCAGGCTTAACATATTCTATATCCTTCATGCTATTAATTCCTTTATCGTTCTTAAAATTATTTCATTTTCTTCATGTGTTTTTATTGCAATTCTGTAATACCCCTTTGACAAGCCCAAAAAATCAGAGCAATCTCTTATTAATATATTTTTTTTAAGAAGCTCATCATAAAGCTGCAGGTCAGTTTTTAACAGTAAAAAATTTGTCTCCGACGGATAAACCTTTATCCCCATCGAAATAAGCTTATCTGTCATATATCCTCTTTCAGTGTTTATCAAAGCTCTTGAATCCTTTAGGTAAGTACCCGTATTAAAGGCTGCCGCTCCTGCCCTCTGTGCAGCAAGCGAGACATTCCATTCGGGAAGATTATTTCTTATCTTTTTTAAAAGCTCTATATCACTTCCGACCATATAGCCAAGCCTTATTGCAGGTATGGCAAAGGACTTTGTAAAAGCTCTCACCAAAAGAAGATTATCATAGTCGGTTATTTTTTCGACTTTACTTAATTTGTTTTTGTCACTAAGCTCTATAAAGCACTCATCCAAAACAAGAATAATATCCTTATCTCTGCACATTTTCAAAATATTCTCAAGTAATTTCTCTTCTATTAAATTCCCAACCGGATTATTGGGATTAGCTAAAAAAAGTATATCAAGGTCATTCGTTTTATCAATAAAATCAAGCACACTGCTATCAAGTGAAAAATTATTTTCCTCATTCATATAATAATATATTATGTCTGCCGATACAGCCGTAAGTGCATGTATATATCCGGAAAATGAAGGCACCAAAACCATAGCCTTTTTCGGTTTTATAGCATGTACTGCTGCCATAAAAAGCTCAGATGCTCCGTTTCCGCATATAACAGACTCCTCACCTATACTATGGAAAGCGGATATCCTTTTTATAAGCTCCTCGGATTTAAAATCCGGATAGCATATAAGTTCTTTTTGCAAGCCATAAAGACTCTCAGCTATTTTTTCAGGTACTCCGAGTGGATTGACACTTACAGAAAAATCCATTTTTATATTATTTCTATATATATCCCCACCATGCATATTTTTTCCTCTCATTATCAAAAGACATATTAAGCTCACATCTTTGATTATAACAAAAAACAGCCGTTTGTTGAACGGCTATTTTCAAATTTATATTTCTCTTTCTTTACAAAGCGAAAGTCCCTTTTCAACAAAACCTCCGCCAAACTGCCTTCTTATCTTCCATGCATATCTGTTTTCGGCATTTTCAAATTTAGCAAGTTGGAAATCTATGACTTTAGATATTTCAAGTCCATTCTTACTATCCTCGTCTATATCGGATAATGATGTATAAAAATCTTTCATTTTTAAAAGGAACTCACACGCTGCATCTGCTACCCACATGGTACGATTGTCAGGTGTTATGACATTTACAGTTTTAAGGTCAATCATACGAAGCTCTATATGTCCGACTCCCTCTGTAGCAAGCTTTTCGGGACTGTATTTACCAACCGGCTTTAACCTGACAGGATAATAAAGCTCCGCTGATGAATGAATCAGACCTGAATTAATATATGCCATTATGCTTTCTACATAATGCTCAATGTCTCTATAGTCAAGTATAAGCGTGAAAAGATTCCAATATCCAAGCTCAGAGCATCTTGTACTTCCCATTCCGTTAAATATATCCTTACCGAGCACCCCTTTTTCCACATATGAGCTGTCCAAAAGCGGACTTGCGGCGGTTATGGCAACGATAAGCCAGTTGTAAACCTGAGCCTTTCCTGCAAGTGAAACATAAAATTGATTCTTATAGCTTTTAAAATCAGGAGAATCACTGCCCTCATTGCTGCTCTTTTTCTTTTTCGCCTCATAATCCGCCCTAAGCAGCTCATCGGAAAACGAATAATTAAAGTGAATACCGGAAAATGTCATTTTATACCTTCCATATCTTTCGGCAAGATACTCACGATAAATCTCCTTTTCCTTTTCTTCACCTTCATACCTTGCAATAGGTATATCCGACTCCTTGCTTATATAAGGGGGATTTGAGAAAGGCCAGAGATATTCCGGTTCAGGAAGATTTTTTAAGATTTCCATAATGTGTCTTGTGTGATATTCCAGCTCATCCAAAGCTTCTTTAGCACTGCTTGTAACAGATGTATTAATCTCCGTCTGATTTTCACAAAAATCCCTGACTATATTTTTATTATTCGGAAACGGATTTGGCGTTTTTGAAAATAAACCGTTTCTTGTTATCCTGAGACTTTCCTTCTCCAAACCTATATTTCCTTCAAGCATTCTTTTTTGAACTTCAATATTTTCAAAATCCAACATTATTTTACCTCAACAATTACCACGTCTTACAACACCCCGGCCATTAAAGCTTAATCTTTCTGCCATAGCCTAATTTTCCTGCTGAAAAAGAAGCTTATATCCTCGCATACTCATATATAAAATCCTTCATCCTCTGACCGCTCATAATTCCATCGGCCAGCTTTCTCGCAGGTGATATAAGAGTTTCCGCACGCTCATATATAGAAGCAAGATACTTTTCTTCCCCGAAGCCGCGTTTAGAAAGTCCCTTTTCGGCAAGCTCCAATACATTTTTGCAAAGTACCTTTAAAGCCTCCTTATCTATGAAGTCCGGCAGAATTCTTCTGTTCATAATCTTTCTTAATTCTCCCGAGGTATATCCGTGATGATAAAGCACATTATCATTTTTAAAAAGCTCCGTAACCTCATCCAAAACCTCGGATAATCCTACATGAAATGCAGCAACCGACATAGCATCCGAAAAAGGCTGACAGCATCCGCTTCTGTACTCAATCGTTCCCCTGAATGTAAGATCTTCAAATTTGTATGTTCTGAGGAACTGAAGGTCGCTGTCTCCGGGTTTAAATCTATACGGATGATACTGCCCATCTTCATAATACTCTCCGATTATCTCCTGCTGTGAAAAATACTCTATTATTGGTATCGGATGAAAATGAAGATAATGTCCGTTTCTTTCTGTACAGAATATGCTCGTTCTGTAAATATATTCCATAAGCTCATCTATATCATCGGGAAGCTTTTCAAAAACCCCGATATTGTGTGGGTTTATACCGTGAGTACTGTTTTCCCAAAACATATCTCTTATGCATAAAACGTCGGGCTCCTCATCCATCCACGAATCAGCAAAAAGTATGCTCTTTATCGGTTCTAAAAGTGAAAATGCATCAATAGTCTGAATCAGTTTATCTTTTGTTACATCAAGCTGAACCTGAGATGCACAGGCATAAGCTCCAAAATCCGGATACTTATGAAAATACATAGGATATTCCCATCTTTCTGAACGCCTTAGATACCCCTCCAGCATCTGATATCTCGGAACAGGCAAAAACACATTTTTATTTACCTTATATCCCGGATTAATACCCATCCCTGTTAGTAAATGTTCATGTTTTTCAAGCTTTTCATTCAACACCTTTATATATTTTTTAAATCTTTCCTCTATTGGGGCAAGACTTTTTTCCTTTGCAAATGAGAATTCAAGGTTATTGTATGAACAGTCAAAGGACAAATTATCACCGGTAACAGGCTCTGTAGCCGAGTACGCATAGCCGTTTTCATCAAAGCTCTGCGGTATAAAACCGTACTCCTCACAAAATTCCTTCGTTACACTTCTTGTCACATCAAAATCAGTTGCCTTACCGTTTAAATTGACAACCGGCATCTCAATTTCAATTCCTATGTAATTATCCTTTTTAGTAGTTGTCGGAACTATATATCTTTCATACAGTGCCTTTTTTAATTCTTCCTTGTTCATACGTAACACCTCTTTTTATAATCCTACGGCTATCCCTTTTTACATTTTTTAAATTACTCTAATAACAATCGGTATATAATTACAGATTCGAGAATGATAAATAAAGCTTTTCCAAATCCTTCGGGTCCTCAACATATAGATTTCCGTGTTTCTTACCCTGATACAAAAGATAAGCTCCTTTATAGGCAAAAAGTGTTGCCGTAGGCACCTTGCTCCATTCATTTTCTTTAATTCTTTTTTCCTCCGGTCTTTTTTCCCAGTCTGATTCCTTCATACCCATCCAGCCTGCTTCCTCACCACTGTCAAATATTGTTCCCTTCGTAAGCGGCTCCGTGGAAAAAATCACCCAGCTGTTACCCTGATGAAAATGCAATGAGCCATAAAGGTTGGTATGTGCATATAAAAGCTCTCCGTCATATATAAGAAGATTAAGTTTATTTCCTACTGACATTTTTTTTACAATGTCCTCCAGCACACTGAATCTTTCTTTATCATTCAATTCTCTTCCTTTTTTATCGCTCTCCTCATTTATCTTATCTATGATATACAAAAGGATTCTTTCGCTGTCGGTCTCCCCCTTTTGCTTTTTTACATATTCATTCATAGGTGAAAAATCAAAAATTGTCCCGTTATGAATAAGAGTCCATCTTCTTTTATATGCATCAAAGCCGGTAAACGGATGGCAGTTTTTCAAATCCACATTTCCGATGGTAGCTCTCCTTATATGTGCAAGTACCACAGGTGATGCGATATCCTCCGTAAATCTCTCCTTTAGATAATTACTTTTTGATGCCTGAAGTGTTTCCTTCTCGATGTTCGTATGAATTCCGTCAATCAGAGCAAGTCCCCATCCGTTCGGATGACCGTCACTGTGAGAGTAGAACTCACGCAAAAGACTGTTAAGCTTTATTTTTTTTGAACTGCTGTATCCAAATATCTGGCACATAACTCTTCCTCCCTGTCACATAATTTACAAGCATCAATATATTTTATTGTATTAAACCGGCTTTTATTTGTATAATTCTTTTTCGATATAATTGGTTATAGGTAAAAACTATAACCAATGACATATGGGGTTCTGAAATAAATTGACAAACCAATTTCTATGTTTTACAATGTACTTAACAAGCTAGTCGGAGAGGTGACGTGCATCACCTACTCTGGCGCCAACTAATTAAACTGTAAGAACAGCCATCTTAATCTTTGCGAGAGTCAGGATGGCTGTTCTTATGTTCTCTATGTAACTTAATTATATCAATTGCGAGTTTTATAACTGCAATAATAATCATAAGTATTTCATAAGTATTTCATAAATATTCATAAGCATCACCCTTTCCACAAGCTCAGAGCAGGTGATAAGCACATCCTTCCGACTAACCGGTTAAGTACACTGCTATATTAAATCTATATGTTTTTCTCTTTGGTAAGTAAACAAGAATTTAAAACTATAAAGCATAGAAGTTTTGAATTAATATAAGATTTTCTTGCTTATTGATATAGTATAAAGCAAAATACTACAAATGTAAACAAAAATGTCCAAAATTACTGTTTAATGTATTAAGATTTTTATATAAACGCGTAGCGTGTCGGTTAGATGGGTATGCTTTGATTGCCACAATTAATGAAATTAAATATCGTGGCAATCAAAGCATACCATGTCATCTAACCGACCTTGCGATTACGCCTTATGCCTTGTTCTGTTCAGCGACAAGATTTTCGCTGTTGTACATATGTCTAAGCTTCGGCTTTTCTATCTTACCGGTTGGATTACGAGGAATGTCCGCAAAGATAATCTTTCTCGGGCGCTTATATCTCGGAAGCTCCTTACAGAACTCATTTATCTCATCCTCGGTTACGCTTCTGCCCGGCTTGAGTTCAATTATAGCTGCGGAGATTTCTCCGAGTCTCTTGTCTGCTATACCGATAACCGCTACATCCTTTATATCATTATGCTTGCTTAAGAAGTTCTCTATCTGCACAGGGTAAATATTCTCACCACCGCTTATGATGACATCCTTCTTTCTGTCTACCAGGAAGATAAATCCATCTTCATCATACATAGCCATATCGCCTGTGTAAAGCCAGCCCTCATCATCAAGCACCTCGGCAGTCGCCTTCTCATCCTTGTAGTAGCACTTCATGACACCCGGACCTTTGACTGCAAGCTCGCCTACATCGCCCTTAGGAACTTCCTGTCTTTTATCATCTACAATCTTAACCTCCCAGCCGTAGCCCGGAACACCGATTGCTCCAACCTTATGAGTATTTTCAACTCCAAGGTGTACACAGCCCGGTCCGATAGATTCGCTAAGACCGTAGTTTGTATCATAATCATGGTGTGGGAAGATTTCCTTCCATTTCTTTATCAGGCTTTGCGGTACAGGCTGTGCACCTATATGCATAAGTCTCCACTGGTCAAGCTTATAATCTGAAAGCTTAAGCTCTCCCTTTTCAATGGCAAGAAGTATATCCTGTGCCCAAGGCACCAAAAGCCAGACAATCGTACAGCCTTCATTTGATACCGTTTCAAATATTGTCTTAGGAGTAACACCCTTAAGAAGTACAGCCTTGCTTCCTGAGATAAGACTTCCGAACCAGTGCATCTTAGCTCCGGTATGATAAAGCGGAGGTATGCATAAGAACACATCATCATGAGTCTGTCCATGATGCTTTTGCTCAACGACCGCTGAATGCATAAGTGAGCGGTGTGCATGAAGTATAGCCTTAGGAAAACCTGTTGTACCCGATGAGAAATATATGGCTGCATCGTCGTCATCGGTAAGCTTTATATCAGGACTCTTACTTGAACAGTTAGCAGCTAGGGTTGTATAGTCCTCCGCAAAGGTAGGACAGTTCTCACCCACATAGAATAACAGCCTGTTCTTTTCTATCTCATCTGCTATCTCTTCTATACGGCCTATAAATTCCGGGCCGAATACGAGAATGTCTACATCTGCAAGATTGAGGCAGTATTTTATTTCCTCAGAATCATATCTGAAATTAAGTGGTACTGCAAGTGCACCGGTTTTAAGTATACCAAAATAAATCGGCAACCATTCAAGGCAGTTCATAAGAAGAATACCTACCTTATCTCCCTTCTTTATACCTCTTGATAAAAGAAGATTTGCAAATCTGTTTGCCTTCTCATTAAATACATGCCAGGTTATCTCACGTCTGTAATGGCAAAACGGATTGGCTTCGATAAGCTCATAATCTCTCCATGTTACTCTTCTTTTTTCCTGTATATCAGGATTAATCTCAACAAGACATACCTCGTCGGCATAGTCTCTTGCGTTTCTCTCTAAGTATTCTGTAATCGGCACCTTACTATCCTCCTATTATATTTATTATTTATGAAATACGAGTTGCCTCATTACTTCGTAATTCTCACAACTCTACAGAGTGTATCCCACTTCAAAAGCCTTAACATTTATATCTACTGTCTTAGGAGGAACTACATTTTTAATAGTTTCCTCCCATACAGTTTTATCAAATTCCATCTTGGTTGCAACCACACCAAGAATTATTGTGTTAAATACTCTTGTGTTGCCAAGCTTTTCTGCCTCTGCCATGGCATCAAGAGAAGTTACATCATATTTTTTAGAAAGCTCCTCAATAATATTTTCAGGATACTCACATGCTCCTGTAACGACCGTCATAGGGTCGATACGCTGGTCATTTACGATTATGTGACCGTCCTTCTTTAAGAAGTGAGCATATCTTAATGCCTCAAGTCTCTCAAAGGCTATAAGCACATCTGCCTGTCCTTCCTCAACTATCGGCTCCGCAACATCATGTCCGTATCTAACATAGGTTACAACACTTCCTCCTCTTTGTGCCATACCATGCACCTCGGAGATTTTAACATCATATCCGCTGGCTGTTGTAAGGTTCCCGAGTATACGACTTGCAAGAAGCGTACCCTGTCCTCCTACGCCAACTATCATTACATTTACTGTCTTTTCAGCCATATTACTCACCCGCCTTCTTAAGAGATATTGCTTCAAACGGACATTTACTCTGGCATAGTCCGCATCCGTTACACATAGTTTCATCTATTATGATATGTCCGTCCTTCTTGGTAATGGCAGGACAGCCCGGTACAAGACATGCACCGCAACGTCTGCATTTTTCATCATCAACTACACATTTACCCTTAGGAACATACTCCTTAAGAAGTGCACAAGGCGACTTGGCAATGATAACTGAAACCTCATCTCTTGCAACCTCAGCCTTGACTATCTCCTCAAGCTTTTTTTGGTCAAAGGCATCGACCTCATATACATGCTCAATTCCCATGGCCTTACAAAGATTGTATATATCTATGGCATAGGTAGGCTCTCCCTTAAGGGTCTTACCGGTTGCCGCATGGTCCTGATGACCTGTCATACCTGTCGTAGAATTATCAAGTATGATAACCGTACCGGTTGCCTTGTTATAAACCATATTCATAAGTGAATTGACCCCTGTGTGAAGGAATGTTGAATCTCCAATAACAGCAACCCAGTCCTTTATAAAATCCTTGCCCTTTGCCTTCTCCATACCATGAAGCATGGAAATACTTGCCCCCATACAAACAGTGGTATCTATTACATTTAACGGTGCAACCGCACCAAGTGTATAGCAGCCTATATCACCGGCAGCATGTATTCTAAGCTTCTTTAGAACTGAAAATGTAGCTCTGTGCGGACATCCCGGACAAAGAATAGGAGGTCTGTTCGGAGTCTCGGCAGGCTCACTTATATCGAGCTCCTCGCCTAAGATTGCCCTTCTTAGCATATTGGCACTGTACTCGCCCTGTACGGTAAATATTTCCTTGCCGATACATTTGATACCCCATGACTTAACCTGCTCCTCTATAACAGGCTCAAGCTCCTCGACTATGTAAAGTGTATCTACCTTGGATGCAAATTCTTCAATAAGCTTCTTAGGAAGTGGATTAACAAGTCCAAGCTTAAGTATAGATGCATCAGGAAATACTTCCTTAACATACTGATATGGGATACCGCTTGATATAACTCCGATTTTTGTATCCTTATATTCAACCTTATTTACAGGTAATGTGTTGGCATCCTCCGCCATTTCCTTAAGACGCTTTTCAACAAATTTATGTCTTTCGATGGCACAGGCAGGCATCATGACATTCTTACGCATATTTCTTTCGTAAGGAGTACTCTCATGCTCAACTCTTTCCTCAAGATTTACCATACCTTGTGAGTGGGATAATCTGGTAGTTGTTCTAAGCATAATCGGTGTATCATATTTTTCTGAATACTCGAATGCAAGCTTTGTAAATACTCTTGCCTCCTCGCTGTCAGAAGGCTCAAGTACAGGAACCATAGCCGCTCTTGCAACCATACGTGAATCCTGTTCATTCTGGGAGCTGTATATGCCCGGATCATCTGCTGCAACAAGCACAATTCCTCCCTTAACTCCTATATAAGAACATGCGTATAACGGATCAGCAGCAACATTTACTCCAACCATCTTCATGGAACAAAGGGAACGCGCACCAGCCATGGAAGCACCGATAACAACCTCCATCGCAACTTTTTCATTTGGTGCCCATTCTGCATACACCTCATCATACTTTGCGATATTTTCACTAATCTCTGTACTTGGTGTTCCCGGATATGCGGAAGAAACAGTAACCCCCGCTTCATATGCACCACGTGCAATAGCCTGATTACCAAGCATAATCTGTTTCTTACTCAAAGAAAATTCCTCCAATCTGTCTTGTGTTTCTGTGATAATTTATCTCAATTACACCTAAAATAATATTATAAACCAAATAGATGATATTTTGAAGTGTTTTTTTATTAATTCCAGCAAATAACTGTTCGTATGCCTGTCATCATATGTTTTTTCCTTTCAGAAATTCCACAAGCTGTTATTTTATATGTATATTTCATACTTTCCAAAACAAAATCGCCGGTATCGATACAGAAATTTGCAATCGATACCGGCTTTTTTGCTTATAGGGTTTTATTATGTAACTAGCAAGGTTTATGCTGTTTACATACTATATTTTATTACGGATAATTTTTAATTTCAAGATGATGTGCCAATTTGTCACATTTAATTTTTTTTTTTCAAATTTAGTTAAAGATATGGTACAATAACACTTATAATATTTAAGCACTACTGACAGGAGAAATATCATGAACAGTTCATTTGGTGAAATTATTAAAAATCTTAGGCAACAGAACAATTTGTCCCAACAGCAATTAGCAGAACGATTATTTGTTGATCGCTCTACAGTCGGAAGATGGGAAAATGGGCAGCGTACACCGGATGCCCTTCTTTTGCCACGTCTTGCTTTATGCCTTAATGTGGACTTAGCCACATTGCTTAACAGTTTAGATGAATCAGAGAATACCAAAAATGTTATCCTTGTTGATGATGAACGTATCATACTTACGGGTAGTCTTCCTATCCTTGAAAAAGTTTTGCCAACCGCCTCCATAACCGGATTTATCAAACCGTCTAATGCAATAAAATTTGCCGAAAGTCATAATATCGCCCTTGCATTTTTAGATATAGAGATGGGAAAGATAAACGGACTTGATCTGTGCCGCAAGCTTCTTGAAATTAATCCACGTACAAATGTTGTTTTTCTTACTTCATATATGGAGTATCCCTTCAATGCTTGGGGTACCGGTGCCTGTGGTTTTTTGATAAAGCCGCTTTCCAAGGCAGATGTTGAAAAACAGCTTACAAGACTTAGATTTCCTGTTGTATGGGGAGGTTCTAATGAATAACTGGATTGATTTAACAAACTTTGCCATAGCCATAGGCGGATTTGTGGTTGCAATTTTGGGATTATCTTTAGTAATTATTTCACCATACATTTCAAGCTTTCAAAAAAAGTATTTTACTGTGTTATTTTCTTTTTTATTTTTATATATAGCTTCCGACCTTATTTCACAAATATCACTTATTTTATTAGGAGAAAAATATTCGTTACTTTCAAAGTTTGCAATATTGGGAGAATCCTTTTTTTCTTCCATATGTATGCCGTTTTTGACCATTTATATTCTCTATTCTGCTCAAAATACTCTTAAGAAAAACATAATTATATATATATCATGGTATATTTGGTGTATTTATTTTGCGACTTTGATTATCACACAATTCACAAAGGTTATTTACTATATAACCGATGATAATGTCTATCAGAGAGGAAATCTTTATCCGGTACTGCTTGTGCCTCTTATTATTCTTTCAATATATAACTATGCAGTGCTTTTTTTCAAAAAGAAAGCTATATCCCAAAAGCAGTTTATAGCATTTATAATCTACCTGACCATACCTTCCGTCTGCATACTCATACAGATGTTTTTATATGGTCTTTTGCTTACGGTTATCGGTACTTCGATTGCATCAATATTTATGTTTGTATTTATTTTATCCGACCAGATTGACCAATATATTTTACAAAAGGAAGAAAATGCGAAGCAGCGTGCCAGCATGAGCGTTTTGGAAATGCGCCCTCACTTTGTATATAACACCTTAACAAGTATATACTATCTTTGTGAGCAAAACCCCGAAAAAGCTCAAGAGCTTATACATAATTTCAATTCTTACTTAAGGAAAAATTTTACTGCAATAGCAAAAGATAATACCATTCCGTTTACAGAAGAATTAGAGCATACAAGAGCATATCTTGCTGTAGAAAGCGTACGCTTTGAGGATAAGCTTTTTGTAGAGTATGATACTCCTTATACTAATTTCCGCTTACCACCTCTTACGCTTCAGCCTATAGTTGAAAATGCAGTTAAGCATGGTATAGATCCCGAACTTGAACCGTTGCATATACTAATCCGCACAAGAGAAACAGAAAACGGCAGTGTGGTTGAAGTATCTGATAATGGTCCGGGCTTTACAGAAGCCGACAACAACGAGCCGCATATCGCACTCGCCAATATAAAGGAAAGACTTGAATTAATGTGTAAAGGAGAGCTATTAATTGAATCAAATGAAAGCAGCGGAACACGTGTGACTATTAAGATATAAATTCAGGCGTTTGCGAAACGCCACAAGCCGCATAAATATGGCATTTTTTGTTATAAAATCAAAAATCTCCTAACGGTTTGTGATATAACGGAGTTGACTGGAAACCATAAACCACGCCCCGAAAGGAGACATATATATGATACCAAAAAAACAAATCTATTTGACAGATATTTTTGAAGATTGTAAAGATATTTATGAATCTGACAAACCTCAGTTTCTTACTCTGCTCGAAAATCACATTGACCTTGATGAAATATAGTCCTTTGATTATTTATATGCAATTATATGGTTATCCGGTATGCTACTTTATCTGCCCTTACCTATTATACACCCCCACGATACAGCTTTTTTTACAAAAACATATTCCGTAGGATTTCACTCCCATATAACCGTCTTCCCATATTCCGTAGGATTTCACTCCCATATAACCGTCTTCCAAGATTCCGTCCTCATACCTTTTTTCTTCTATCTGCTTGTATGCTTCCTGAAGTCCGTCCTGCATCTCGTTAAACTTTTTTCTTTTCTTTATCTCGAAGATAATTGCAGGATCGGTTGGATTGTCAGGATAGAGTACGATATCCGGTCTTCCGTCTCCTTCTTCTCTGTTTGACTGAGGCGAATAATCCGGTACGCCATATAAAAGCGATAGGAAAAATCCATGATAAAACGATTCGTCGTTATCAAATACGCTGATACTCTTTTTAAGAAGCTTTGTAACATATCCGGCTATCGCATCCGTATCTCCATCAAGCACCGCCTTATGAAGTATACTTCTATCTTCACTTTTTATCTGTTTTTCAAACCAGCCTCTTATCTGGGTTTCATATATACTTGCTATTTCAGTATTTGGTATCTTCATTGTAAGATAGATATCTCCGTTATCCTCTCTTCGTTCCGACACCTTTTTCATATATCCGGTGAAGAACAGGAAGTTCCAGAGGTTATCCTCTGACTCATGGATGTCATCATAAGTTATATCCTCATGGATTTGCTTTTCTATCGTTCCACCGTTTATCAGTGTGTCAAGCTCACGCTTCATCTCCTCATCCGCATGCCATACCATATCCTTGATTATCTGATTGGATGATGTGTTTGCCCAAAATGGTCTCGGAAACTTCCTCTTATCATTTACAATTGAATCCACATAGCTAATAACACTCCACGGATTATAAATCTCCTTATCTCCAAACAGATAACCATCATACCACTCTTTAACCTCCGGAATATTTGCTTCTAAAAATCCAAAACCTTCAGAAAAAGAATCATCCATTACAGAATTAATCTGCAAATGATTAAGTCCGGTAAATATACTCTCCTTACTTATCCTGAGACAGCCCATAACTACACCAAACTGCAATGCATCATTGGTCTTAAGCACAGACTCAAAGAGCGAGCGTATAAAACCTACCATTTCCTTGTAAAAGCCCTCATAGTATGCGTTCTCCAATGGTACGTCGTATTCATCAAGCAGTATGATGACGTTTTCATTATGATACTTTTTTAGACATACAGAGAGCGTTTTCAGTGCTGTTGCATAACGGTCTATTTCCTCATTGAAATCCTTCTCATTCCTAATCTCATCTCTATTTTTAGGCTTTAACAATTCTTTGAATAGCACATTCTCTGTCTCGGAAAGCTTATCAGAATCCTTAAGATAATTATGCCGGTCGAATTCCGATACAATCTCATCTCTAAGCTGTAATGCGGCAGCCTTAAAGCTCTGCTGCTTTGCTGACTTAAGTGAAAGCTTGATTACCGGATACCTTCCCATCATGGAAAGTATCTTATCATCGGCATTCATAATCTTCTTTCCTTCAAAATACCTTTTCTTATCTATCACATTTCCATCATAATCGTATTCAA
>CADAKQ010000030.1 GCA_902788555.1 uncultured Lachnospiraceae bacterium | reverse complement strand
AGTCTGTGTATTGGTCATAAGTGTTCCGTCTGCGTTTGCGTAACCATATCCGCCTGCGATACCTTCAGCAGGTGTTCCGTCTGCCCACTCAACTGTATCGGAGAATTGGAACCATTTGCCCATCTCCATAACACCGTATGGGTTAGCATAATAAAGTACTGAGCCTGTCTTGTCATAGGTAAGGACATCTACATACATATATCCGAATACATCAAAGAAGCAGAAATCATTTACTTCATCTCCTGCTATTGTCTTTCTGACATTGGCGAAGTCAGAGAATACCTCGTGTCCTTCTGAATCAAAGTAGATAACATGCTCACCGTCAGGATGGTAGGTAAGACGGTCTTTCATGGCTGTTCCATCTGCCTGGAAGTAGTAGGTATAGGTTCCGTCACATTTGAATTCGTTTATAACAGGGTTGCCTGTTCCATCATAACATCTGGTATTTCCCGCATCATCAATGTAAAAATCATACCCCTGATAACTTGCAAACTTATTTCCTATTTTGTCCGAAGGTTTGGATGCATATTTTGAAAAAGCATTTACATAGGTATCAATCGGCTCTGCCGGAAGCTCTCCGCACCTTCTTTCATGTTTATTTTCATAATCGTATTCAATCCATCCGTTTTCTTCTTTTAGCACATCATAATAAATTTCCGTCATATCGTATTGACCGGAATGATTTTTGTTCAGCAAAAAAGCCTTCGGCGCACCATTATCAAAATCATTGGCAAGCTGCTCAAGATACAGATTTCCAATGGCAAGCGGTCCAATCCAAAGATCATCGAATACAAGACCAGACTTATCAATGCTCCACCATTCACAATAATAATATTCCGATAAAGGTTCTGCCCAGAATTGTCCCTGCATATTATTGCGGATATAATACTTTTCTCCATTATAAATAACAGTATCATATGAGGTGTCATACACGACAGAGATATAATGAAAGTTCTTATCAAACCAATTAATAATTTCGCCCTTCGAATCATCATAAAATGATACTGTTTCAGGCGTATCTATCCTCGTAAGACTCCCGTTGGAGTCATATATATCACTAAAATAACTGTTTGATTCGATTATTTCACCATCTTCCGTAGTAAAATGATTTATCATCAAAACACTGCCGCCTCCGCGGCCGTTTTCGGAATTATAAAATTCGTTCAGCGAGTTAAAATCATAAGGGAGTTTGTCTATCCCGGCCCCGGAAGTTATATAAGACAGATCATATGATGGTATATGCTTCATATCAATCGTTCCGCTCTTATCACCTCTTACCGAAATTATGAGATGCCTTACTTCCGTTTCCGATTCTACCTTTTGGTCTTTATCTATCACAATACATCCATCCGGAAGAGCTGTATTTTTTGTGTTTATTACCTTCAGCGGACTGAATGCGGTGTCAAGAAAGCACAAGGATGTACATGAAGAAATATCAAGCATGCCGATCTTTGTATCCTGCATCCAAAGCTTCTTTATGCCGCTGCCAGGCTTCAATTCGGAAAGATTCTGATTGTAGGACACATTTAACTGCTCCAGTCTTTCACATTTGCTGACATCAAGGGATGAAAGCTCCGAGCGTTCTATAGCAAGTGTTGTCAGGTAATCACAGCCGCCGAGATCAACAGATGAAAGTCCGGTATGCTCAAGCACAAGAGAGTAAAGAGATGAGCAGCCGCTTAAATCAATAGATTTTATATCCGAATCAATCACAAGCCTGCCCAGGCTCGGATTGTCTCCGAGTTTAACATCTGCATGATCCGAAAGAACAACCAGCGTTGTGAGCTGATTGTTTTTACTGACATCTATCGTTCCGACGCCGTTTCCGATCAATGTTATCCATGAGATATTTTTGTTGTTTTCAAAGCTTATATCCGGTATATTTTCTACTCGTACATTAATTTCAGAAAGATTTGTAAGATATTCTATGCCTTTTAATGCTCTTACAAGCTTTGTTTTATCACTGTAATCAAATGAATCATCTTTTGTGCCATATGTATTACTTCCGTCACCTATGAGATCAATTGACATGATATTCAAAACCCACGCAATTCGCTCTCCGTTTTCATATGTCTCACCATACGTTTGATCAAGATAATTTCTTAATGTATCATCAGGAAATGTCTCTTTATTCAACCTTATATATTGGGATTTACTTTCACCTATATAAATATAAGGATCACTTTCATTAACAATCATTTCGTTTTCTGTTATCTCATATTCATCAGCAAGAGAATGATATTGACCCTCAAAGGACAATAAGAGCATAAATCCAAAAGTCATAATTATTATTTTTTTCAGCATCTTCTTAATCATATTTTTCTCCGTTCTCATTATTTAATCTTCCGTGTATTGGATATAAGTATTCCATCTTTGTTGGAACATTCATCATTCATCAAATTTCACATCTATCCCATCTATCTCGCTCATCCAAAGAGCTGCGCTTGCATCTGACGGCATTCTCCAGTCTCCTCTTGGAGATAATGCCACCGAACCCACTTTAACGCCGTCCGGCATACAGCTTCTTTTAAACTGTTGTGAGAAAAATCTCTTATAAAACATCTTCATCCAGTCAAGAATAACCTCGGGTGCATATAATCCATTAAAAGCCATTTTGGCAAGGAAGAACACCTTTGAAGGCGCATACCCGAATCTCATCATGTAATAAAGGAAAAAATCATGTAATTCATAAGGGCCAACTGATTCCTCGGTTTTTTGAGCTATGTTACCGTTTTCATCAGGAGGTAAAAGTTCAGGACTTATCGGTGTATCAATTATATCCTTTAAAACCTCCGAGCTTTCAGGGAAAAGTTCTTCCTTGATAACACTGTCAATGAGCCATTTGACCAAAGTCTTTGGAATACTGGCATTGACACCGTACATGCTCATCTGATCGCCGTTATAAGTACACCATCCAAGAGCAAGCTCGGATAAGTCACCGGTTCCAACCACTATAGCTCCGATTTTATTGGCATAATCCATAAGAACCTGTGTACGCTCGCGGGCCTGAACATTTTCATAGGTAATATCCTTGTTGGCTATATCCTGATCTATGTCATTGTAGTGAACGAGACAAGCCTCCTTTATCGGTATATCCTTTACGGTTATTCCAAGTGTCTCCATAAGAACGACAGCGTTATTATACGTTCTGTCCGTCGTACCAAAGGCAGGCATGGTTATACCTGTAAGGTCAGTCATTGGCTTACCCATCTTTTTTAGTGCCTGTGCACAAACAAGCAATGTAAGGGTTGAATCCATACCTCCGGATACTCCGACAACCATCTTGCCGCCGGTTACGCTAAGGCGCTTTATAAGTCCACCCACCTGCATCGCAAATATTGATTTACACCTTTCAAGACGCTTTCTTCTTCCATTTGGAATAAAAGGATGTGCATCAATTTTATAATATCTTGCATCTGAACCAAATACATCCACGGAATTAAAATCAATGGTTCGTATATTTTTATCATTTCCGTAAACTCTGTAGGTATCCTTATAGGTTTTAGACTTAACTCTGTCAGCACGTATTCGACCGAGGTCTATATCACTTATAAGTATATAATTATTGTCCGCTACAACATCATTTTCCTTTAAGATTTTACCATATTCGGCAACCATACTGTTTCCGGAAAAGACAAGGTCGGTGGTCGACTCTCCGCTTCCTGCAGATACATAAAGATAATCACACAGTAAAGCAGATGACTTACTCGTTATAAGGTTTCTTCTGTAATCCCTCTTACCTATCAGGTCATTGCTCGCCGAGATATTGACGATAAGCTCCGCTCCAGCCATGGCAAGCCATGATGAAGGAGTAACAGGTGCCCACATATCCTCACATATTTCTATACCGAACTTAAAATCATTGTTTACAGAGAAAACCAAATCATTTCCGACAGGAATCATATAATTATCATCCGTTTCGGCCGCTACAAGTGACAAAGGAAGCTCCTTTATATCAAGGTCAAGTGCCGAAGAAAACCATCTTTTTTCATAGAATTCATTATAATTTGGTAAAAAGGTTTTAACACTTATACCCTTCAGCTCACCTTTATAAAGAACATAAGCGGCATTATACAACTGGTGATTAACCAAAAGCGGTGCCCCGAAAATTATAACCATATCAAGAATTGATGATACGGCTATAAGCTCCTTTACAGCTTTTTTGCATTTATCAATCATGTTTTTCTGGAAAAACAAATCACCGCAGGTATAACCTGTAAGTGCCATCTCCGGAAATGCAACAAGATTGACCTCCGCCTTAAATGCCTCATCTATTTTTTCTATTATCTTGTTTTTGTTGTATACAACATCTGCGACCTTAAGGTCCGGCACTGCAGCCGCTACTCTGTAAAAATCGTACATCCTTTTTAACCCTTCCTTTCCTCAAGGTCCTTCATCAACGACCTTAAATAGTGTACTACGACTCCCGCTTCAGACGGTATAAAAAAATCTCTTTTTAATTCGTCATATTTAAAATTCTTGGCATGTCCGTCATTTACTCTGTCAAGATAAGTCCTAAGCTCTGAAAATCTCATATAATAAAACTCATTTCTCATTGAAAACATAATAATTAAAAAACTTATACCATTTTGTTTTTCAAAATCCTCCATGAATTTTATCTGATGCTCATGTATGTTTCTAAGGGAAAATGTATCTGTTGCACACTCCTTTGCATCAAAGCAAACCGGCACTCCCTGAATCACACCTATATAATCAACGGTTGAGTCTTTTTCAAAATAAGCAAGGCTTATATTGCCGTTTTCTTTATCTACCTTGACAGGCGTAATCGGTGTCGGTATTTTCTGAACAAGTCCGAGCCCCTTATCCCTGTATATTTCATTTGAATAATTAATAAGCTCCTCTAAGGTCGAACCCCTTAGTCCTCTTGAATTCCACGTTGCCATATGAGTCCTTCTTTCTCACAAAGCTTTTTAAATAAATCCGGTAACGGTGCACATATCTTTATTTTTTCTTCGGGATAATATGCATATCCCGCATGAAGCAGATGATTTTTTAAGCCGTATTTTTGCCTCATGTATGCATTTACTTCTTTATCTCCGTATTTTGTATCTCCAATAATCGGATAAGAAAGCGAGCCAAGATGTGCTCTTATCTGATGTGTTTTTCCGGTTATAAGCTTTATCTTAAGTAATGTAAGGCTTTCATTTGAAGAAACCGGCATAAAGGCTGTTATAATTCTGCTGTATTCCTTCTTTTTTTCGTCAGATAACGATAAGTATTCTTCTGCTTTAATTATATATGATTTCCTTTCATCCTCATCATGTCTTATATATCCGTCACATTCCATGGCATTTTTAAATTGCCCTTTTACAATAGTATAATAATACTTATCTATACTTCTTTCCTTAAAAGCCTTCGTAAGCTTTTGACTTCCCTTTAGTGAAATACCTGCCCATATAATCCCGGAGGTGTTTCTGTCAAGTCTGTTACATATTGACGGTTTAAATGTCAAAAGCTCCTCATTTGTTATTATACCATTGTCAATCACATAATCAATTATGGCTTCATTTATTGAATAATCACCAATCCCTGCCCTCTGCGACAGGATGCCTGCCGGTTTGTTTACAGCAATTATATCCTCATCCCGGTATAAAACTTCTATTTTTATCCTTTTATCTGATGTGTTTTTATCATATCTGCCTGATTTATCATTGTCATTAATTTCTCTGTATGGGGAGTTATTCCTAAAATTATCTATTGTTTCTTCACTTATAAATATCTTTATCCTGTCACCCTCATTTAAAAGCTCGCTTCCTTCTGCTTTTTTATCATTCAGCTTGATATTTTTCTTTCTAAGCATCTTATAAATAAAGGAGGAAGGCGCTTTATTCAGATATTTCATCAAATACTTATTAAGTCTTTGTCCTGATTCATTTTTTCCTATTATCAGTTCTCTCATATTTTTATCACACACACGTTACCAAAATCCGCTCAACTATATGCTTATCTATCTTAGCTGTCTTATCATTGGCAGCAGATATTGAATTAACCTTTTTTATATATTCATCCAAATCATCAAAAACCTTTATTGTATAGTTAAATTTCGTGCCGCTTATACATTCCTTTATCCAGCTTTCATACGACTTTCTTTTTTCGGTAATTTTTTTATCATCCACATAGGCATATATCTTACCGTTAGCAACACACATGGACTGATAAAATTTCATACCTTCGGTTCTTGTTATGACAACATCATATAAAAGCCCTGTGTTAAAATCCTTTGTTTTACTGCTAAGCTTTTCAAATGACTCTTTATCTAACGGCTTAAAAGTCATACACATAATATAGCCTATAAGGAACTTCGAAAACGGCAATACAAGAAGTATAGCAAATATAACCATAACTCGTTGAGTTGAACCAAACATAAAAAGCATGGTTATAATTATAAAGGCAATCATAACAGCAAAAACAAGCGATATGATAAGCTTACTTCTCTTGTATGCCTCCATATATCCGTATTCACCTTTTTTATATCTGTTGAACATATTTTTTCTCCATATGTGAGTCTTGTTTATTTATTAGCAAACCGAGGCTTCATACATTTATTTTATAAATCTGATAATAATATCCTGCGGAAGAATTTTGGCTGCAAGTCTGAATGCCTTCATGGTACCGCCATATACGGATACCGTTTTCCCGTGATATGCATCCCTTAGAGCAAGTGCTGCTACCTTATCCGCCTTTGCCATCATAACCTTTTTATAAAGCTTCACGCTGTTATAAACCTCCGCTATATCAAAGAACTCCGTTGCAACCGGTCCGGGGCAAACCGCCGTAACTTTTATTTTTCTCTTTTTAAGCTCCTGATTAAGTGCCCTTGAAAGACTTAAGACATAGGATTTGCTTGCTGCGTATACGGCAAATGACGGCTGTGGCAAAAAAGCAGCCGAGGATGCCATATTAATTATATTTGCTCCTCCCTTTGACATATAGGGAAGAGAAAGATATATCATACGTGTAAGTGCAGTTGAATTTAATTCCACCATACCCACGTTATCGGCTTCGCTAAGCTCATCAAATTTTCCGATTATCCCATAGCCGGCAGCATTTACAAGGACTCTGATGGAGGGATTATATTTTTTTAATGCATTTCTGTATTTTAAAAGCTTCCTCTTGTCAGTTATATCACAGGTAATACATCTTATCCTTACGTTCTTTATGCTTTCACTAAGCTCCAAAAGGCGCTCGGTTCTTCTTGCTAAAACCCAGATTTCATCAAGTGTTCTGTATCTTAATGCTATCTGTTTTACAAATTCTTTTCCAAGACCTGAAGATGCTCCTGTTACAACTGCTATTTTCATGACATTAACCTCCATCCGGCAAGATATTTATTCTTCAATAATCCATTATTAAGCTTTCCCCATCCAAGCGGATATGAATCAACACATACAAGTATCCAACCGTTTTTTCCTTCTGCTTCTATGGTTTCACCCTTCAGGTACTTTATCACTCTTTCATCATTTATTGATAAATCAAGCAAATTATCAAATTCATCCTTTTTTAATGTCATGGCAAGTGCCTGACTTGGCTCAAAACGATTTTTCTTTATCTCTCCTAACAGAAGTCCTGTTCTTAAGGTTCTTAAGCCTTTCACATCCGGGATATCCGAAGCTATATAATAAAGCCTGTCGTTATTTATCTCAAGTCTGTCCTCATCAAATTTTTTCTTTATTCTTGATAAAAACTCTCTCGCCGCCTCATCAAGCTTTATTTTTCTTACATCATATCTGCCACATTGTGAGTAAATGCTTTGTCCTTCATCCTTTTTTCTTAAAAGTGTTACAAAATGTCCCTCTCCATTTAATCTATGCGGCCACAAACGGGCACATTTTTTTAAGCTTCCGTCTTTTTTTTCGCTCCATTCGGGATGTCCGTCATCAAATAGTTCATTTTTATCAAAGGCTACAATTTCCATACTCTCATCAAGTGAAAGAAGGTATTCTATGGAGCATTCATTTTCAAGCGGGGAAAATGTACATGTCGAGTAAACCATATACCCTCCCGGTTTAAGCATCCTTACCACATCTGACAAAATTGTTCTTTGTATATCGGCAAACATTTGATTGCCGTTATTTTCCCAGGCAGTTATCATAGACTGCGACTTTCTGAACATACCCTCTCCCGAACACGGAGCATCAACAAGTATTTTATCAAAATATCCTTCAAATCTTTCAGAAAGCTTATGTGTGTTTTCGCTTGTAATTACATAATTATCCGCACCAAAGACCTCAAGATTTTTTAAAAGTGCCTTTGCTCTTGAAGCACTTATATCATTGGATATGAGCACCCCTGTTCCCGCCAGCCTTGAAGCAAGCTCAGTGGATTTTCCGCCCGGTGCTGCACACACATCCAAAACCCTATCATTTTCATCAATCGGAAGAATCGATGCCGGTGTCATCGCACTCGGCTCCTGAATATAATATAGACCGGCATAATAATACGGATGCTTTGACGGCTTATCAACATTTTCATCATAGTAAAATCCGTTTTTACACCACGGAACCTCTTTAAGCAAAAAAGGATTAATCCTAAGAAAATCCTCAACGGATATCTTACTTTCATTAATCCTTATCCCGTGCCGCATCGGCTCATCAAGGCAATTTTTATAAGCCAAAAACTCGCCGCCTAAAAGCTCTTTCATATTATTTTCAAAGGTTTCGGGAAGCTTCATAATTATTTTTATATATTAAGGCTTTTATCTACATATGCCTTAACATATATTCCATCCTCTCTGTATTCTTCACATAAAAGCGTACCCTTTTGCCGGATTTGATTTATAACTCCCGCATCATTATAAGGTATTACTTTTTCTATATAGCTTCTTTTATTATTAATTATTTCAGCCAGGGAAGCACCAAGCTCATCAAAGCCTATGCTTTTTTTCGCAGAAATGTTTATGACCTTATCTGCCTTAAAATCCTTTATAACAGGTATTTCTTCCAGCTTATCAATTTTATTGAAAAGTGTTATAACAGGCTTATCCGTAATTCCAAGTCCCTTTAATGTCTCATATACGGTTATAATATGGTTATCCGCATACGGATTTGAGATATCTACAACATGAAGGATTATATCTGCATACTTTGCTTCCTCAAGAGTTGAACGAAAAGCATTTATAAGATGGTGCGGTAGTTTTCTTATAAAGCCGACCGTATCGGTAAGAATTATTTCCTGTCCGTTAAACAGCTTATAATTTCTTGATGTCGGATCAAGGGTAGCAAAAAGCTTATCCTCCTCAAGTACACCTGCATCCGTAAGCGTATTAAGCAGAGTTGATTTACCTGCATTCGTATATCCTACTATGGATACAATCGGTACTGTTCCTTCCATACGTTGCTTACGCATGGTTTCTCTGTGCTGTTTAACATCATTAAGCTCCTTTTGAAGCTGTGCTATCCTGCTTCTTATAACACGTCTGTCCACCTCAAGCTTTGTTTCACCGGGTCCTCTTGTACCTATTCCGCCTCCAAGTCTTGAAAGTGAAACTCCTACACCTGTAAGCCGTGACGAACGATACTTTAATTGTGCCAGCTCAACCTGTATCTTTCCTTCCTTTGTGGTCGCTCTTCTTGCAAATATGTCGAGTATAACCATGGTCCTGTCCATAACCTTGGTATCAAGAGCAAGCTCGATATTTTTCATCTGAACAGGTGAAAGCTCATCATCCGAGCATACCCCCGTTGCACCAAGTCCGACTACCATATCTCTTAATTCCTCAAGCTTTCCGGTTCCGAGGTATGTGCCGCTTTCAATTTTCTCTTTATTTTGAATAAGTCTTCCGACAACTACGGCTCCTGCCGTCTTTACAAGCTCGGAAAGCTCATCTAAAGATGCCGAAACATCATCGCCATTTCCCGTATCAACTGCAAAAAGAATAACCCTTTCTACAAGCTCATCATTTTCAAACATAATATATTAAACCTGCCATTATTAAACAAACTACTCAGCATCATTTTCTTCATTTTCATCAATCGTATCTTCTATAGCTTCTTCATCTATTTTATCATTTTGATTAAATATGTCATTTACAACCTCTTTGTCAGGATTGACTCTTGTATCAAGATATGCATATATATCTGCCCCCTTAGTATCCTCCGGATACCGCTCTTTATACCCAGTTGAGAGCTCATATGCTTTTTCATAGTTTCCTGCCTTTGAATAGCAAAGTATCTGAGCATACAAAAACTCCTGAGTATATATACTTTCTCCGCATGCTATGCCCTGTTCTATACAGATAAGTGCACTGTTATAATCCTCATTGGCTATATAATACGATGCATATTTATAGCATATCTCAGGTGTATAGCCGTAGCTTGTAGTATATATATCAAGATTATTTTTCATCTTCTCATAATCGTGTGATTTCTCATAACAATCTGCGGCATATATGCTCATCTCAACATAACCTGCTTCAACCGCACGATTGAAGCAGGCTACCGTTGACACGTAATCTCCATACTTATATCTGTCAAGAGCATCAGTTAATTCTATTAAAAAATCAACCTTATCCTTATCATAATATTTTTCCGGATATTTACTTTTTATCTGTGAATATACTCTTTTTGCAGAAGCAAAATCCGTAAGCTTTATATATGAATCTGCCTTGTACATCTCTATATCCACATTTACATTATCAGAAAACCACTGATTACATTTTAGTGCACTGTTAAAGCTTTCTATTGCCGCTTCGTATTCACCGTTTTCAAACTGCTTTATACCTTCATTCCTAAATGCCTTCTTTTTGGTAAATACATGAAACAGACCAAAAACAAGAATAAATATTACAAATGCACCAAATATAAGATTGTAATATATCTTAAATTTTCTGTACGCTCTGTTTTTTTTATTTCTATTTTTACTTTTTTCTTTAGTTTTCTTTTTGTATGAAGCTTCCATATCTACATTCCTATAAGCTGATAGAATTCTTCAAGTGTAAGATTGTTATCATGCATAAATGTCGCAGCCTCAACACCTACATATCTGAAATGCCACGGCTCGTATGTAATACCTGTGACATCTGTTTTACCGCTTGGATATCTGACAATATATCCGTAAAGATGACAGTTATTGTCAAGCCATGCAACAGTAGGGTCAGACGCAAGGCTTTCATTTAATTCTGTCTTACCCAATCCGGAAATATCAATTGCAAGTCCTGTTTCATGCTCGCTATATCCCGGCTTTTGTACAGAAAGTGCGGCCTTGGCAGCAGCATCCTCTTCTGATAGTCCCTCTTCTGATACAATTCTTGCTACAGTATCATCAAAATCCTGTTGCTGTTTAGTCTTATCTCTGTAGCCTGAGACAATAGTGTATTCATTGCCTGCATCATTACATGCTTCAAGCATGTTTACAAGGTCCGTATGACTTCTTGCATCTATTATCTCGCCGCAATTAAGCGTATACTGCTCAAAGGAATAGCCTTCGTCAATCGGATGAGAATCATTTACCAAAACAAGAAGTGCCTGATTATTCTGGTATATGGTATTCGCCTGGGCAACAAGCTGATTGTGTGCTTCAACAGCAGGATCCTCAGTTATTGCTTCTGTTGTTACCTCAGTTGTAGTCTTCTTTTCTTTGTTCTTTTTACCATGTGAAAATAATTTTCCAAGTAATACAATGAAAAGAATAAATACAATAATTGCTATAATTGTATAAATCAACAGACTGTAGTCCTTAGCCTTAGTATGACGAATAAGTTTTCTTACATATCGTTTAAACCATCTCCTTAATTTTTTGAAGCCGATTTTTAAATATTTCCATATAAATTGTGCAGCTTCCATAATCTTAAGTCCGATAAATTGTAAAACCTCTTTTACCTTGTCCATAGTTTCTCCTCTCAATCAGCTTATGTATTTTTAACTGAAAATCCAAATATAAATAAAATTATACTTATTTTAACAGAATTTTATATTAAAGACAAGTTTGATTGCAGTAACTTAAAGATATTTTAAAGAATTTTTATAAAATAATACATAACAAAATATTTTTACTTGAATGGATGGTTAAATTGTTGTAAACTATTTCAGTAACATTTATTTAAAAAAAACATAAATTATATAACTTTTCCGGAGGAAAATTTTCTATGAAGAAAATAGGTTTTGACAACGAAAAATACATCAAACTTCAATCTGAAAATATTAAAAAAAGAATAGATATGTTTGGGGGAAAGCTCTATCTCGAGTTTGGCGGAAAACTTTTTGATGACTACCATGCTTCAAGAGTTCTTCCCGGATTTGTACCGGATACAAAGGTTAAGATGCTTCTCCAGCTAAAGGAACAGGCTGAAATTGTTATTGTTATAAATGCAGATAACATTGAACAAAATAAAAAGCGCGGCGACCTCGATATTACATATGATTTGGATACACTTCGATTAATAGATGCCTTCAGGGGTATCGGTCTTTATGTAGGCAGTGTCGTTATAACGAGATTCAACGGACAGCCTGCTGCATGTGCTTTCGAAAACAGACTTATCTCTCTTGGTATAAAGGTTTATAAGCATTATTCCATACCTGATTATCCGGCAAATATTCCTCTTATCGTTAGTGAAGACGGATTCGGTAAAAATGATTATATAGAGACAACCCGTTCACTTATTGTAATCACTGCTCCGGGTCCCGGAAGCGGTAAGATGGCTACCGCTCTTTCACAGCTCTATCATGAGCATAAAAGAGGTGTCAAGGCAGGATATGCTAAGTTTGAAACCTTCCCGATTTGGAATGTGCCGCTTAAGCACCCGGTAAATATAGCCTATGAGGCTGCGACAGCTGACTTAAAGGATGTCAATATGATAGACTCCTTCCATCTCGACGAATATGGTGAGCAGGCTGTTAATTACAACCGTGATATTGAAATTTTTCCGGTTCTACGTGAAATATTAAAAAAGATTATGGGAGAATCTCCATATAAGAGTCCTACGGATATGGGGGTAAATATGGCCGGCTTTTGTATATCGGATGATAATGTTGTAAGAGAAGCCTCGATCCAGGAAATAATCAGAAGATATTATACCGCTCTTTGTGCAAACAAACGTGGAGCTGAAAATAAGGATGAAATATATAAAATTGAGCTTCTTATGAGACAGGTTGAAGCAACCATAGACGACCGTCCTGTTGTTGCGGCCGCTCTTAAGAAAGCCGAAGAAACCGGTAACCCTGCCGTTGCAATGCAGCTTGAGGACGGTAGAATCATCACCGGAAAAACTATTGATTTGCTTGGTTCAAGCTCCGTACTTCTATTAAATGTTTTAAAGGAGCTTGCAGGAATACCGGATGAAATTGAGCTTATATCACCTGCTGTTATAGAGCCAATCCAAAGGCTGAAGATTGAACATCTCGGGAATCACAATCCGAGACTTCATACTGATGAGGTATTGATTGCTTTATCCATATGTGCGGTAACCAATCCGACTGCTGAGCTTGCTATGGAACAGCTCTCAAAACTAAAAGGTCTTGAGGCTCACTCAACGGTTATTTTGTCAAAGGTGGATGAACAATCCTTTAAGAGACTTGGTGTAAATATAACCTACGAGCCAACCTACCAGACTCAGAGCCTGTATCATAAGTAAATAATTCAAGCTGCCATCAGGGCAACGAATCTGATACACAAAGTACTCCCCATCCGATTTTTTCATTTGGAATACTATCGGAGCCGGGGAGTTTTTTTGCACCATTTATCAGATACTCCTTTAGCTTTTCTCCATATAAAAATGTATCATTTCCATTTGTAATCCCGTATTCCATAAGAATTGCAGCAGCCGCACTTACAAAGGGTGTTGAAAAGGATGTACCTGTGACATTTACATATCCACCGTCAGGTGAGGCTACATTTATATCAACTCCCGGAGCCGATATATCAGGCTTTATATCTCCTCCTGTCGTATAACCTCTTCCGGAAAATGCAGCATAATTCAAATTATTTTGGTCATATGCTCCGACACTTATTGCTTTTTTCGATGATGAAGGTATAGTCATTGTCGTAAACTCGGATGGCTTTAAAAACCTAAGCTCCGAGCTTGTGCTCGCAGAAACGGGAAGCCATATATTTACTCTTCCCTCCACTATATTTTTGGGATTAAACATAAGCTTCCAAATTCCCTCTTGAATATAGTCCCCCTTTGGTATTATACTTATATAAGTTTCCTGATTTCTGCTAAAAGGAGTCGGATATCCGTTTATTACAAATATATCCATATTATTAATTGTAAATTTCATAGTATTTAGATTTTGATTGAAGGGACCCAGAATTGCTCCATCAGGTGTTATAAGCATGATATCCATTTTGTCAGCAAATTTGCGCCATATTTGTATATTTATGGCTTTTTCGAATCTGCTTACAAGAAATTCCTCCTGATGCCAAGTTTTATCAGAAATATTAAATTCCGTATGCCTTGATGTCGAACCCTCATTTCCCATTCCGGTTATAATGGAGGTTTTGGAAATTCCTGCTGTATCATCTATATACCATTCAAGCATAGAGCCGGAATCATGATCCCCATAATTATTGCCATAGCTCAGATTAATCACAACAGGAAGCCTTAGCTCAATTGATTTTTTTATGGCATATGTAATTCCGAGCATAACCCTTGTTGTCCTGGAAAAGCTCTGTGTATAATCCTCCGAAAGCTTTACCACCAAAAGCTTCGCATCGGGAACCAGTCTTTTTATTATACTTAAGACCGCTGTTCCATGACCTGTTCCGTCATATGCGATACTTCTGTTATTTTCGGCTATTGCATTATTTATATCCTCACTGTCATAGACACTTCCGATTTTCAAATCAAACGGAGGATTACCATCTATGCTTTGATCCCATATCTCATAAATATTGGTTTTACCATCCTTGACAAATAAAGGATGCATAAAATCAACTCCTGAATCAATCACTGCAACAAGAACACCGTTTCCCTTAAGTGTATTGTAATTTGTATTGATAAAATTAAAACAGGCAGCATTATATCCGGCCAGATTCCCCGGAATATTGTCCTGACTGTTTAAACTGTTTTCAAAATATACGGCTTTGGGTTTTTCAATAAAAATAATCTGAGGATTTTCCGAAAGCTTTTCTATATTTTCCTCGGCTATTCTTATAACGGCATAACCAAGTAAAAGCTCTATATATGAAAACGGTATATCCTTGCTGATATCTTCTATTGGACCGAAATATCTGATTATAAGCTCCCATTCATTATACCCGGTATAAAAGCCTTCGTTTAAATCAAGGGAATTTTTTCTGGTTTCCTCAGGAATACTAAGCGAAAGACTTAGCTCTGTTCCAATCTTTGATTCTTCAGGCATCCTTTTTTCACCCCTTCAATCTATCATGTCATATACTGTCGTTATTCTTTGAAAACCGTATACAGAATCCGACGTTTTTTTCAAATTAACAAGACTATAATTTCGTTTATAAAAACGGAGGGACAAATGAATTACATAATATATGCCGATGTAATGTTTTTTTGGTGTTTTATAATTAATGTAGCAACCTTATTGATTGCAACCTTTCTTTCAAAATGCCCCGTCAGCATAAAAAAAATAATGTTATGGTCTTTCATAACCGCGGTATTTACGGAAGTTATATACATAATATTCAGAAACAGTATACTTCTTTCAGTATTATATTCACTCGGTTATATTTTTATGACCTATATGTATTTCAAAACGGTTTCTCCGAAGGATTTATTAAAAAAAATTACTACGGTAATTTTTTCAATGCTATTTATCTATGGAACAATAAATGCCTTTAGAGGAGGTGAACAATTATCCTTAGCTCATATACTAATATCGCTTACGACCGGTATCATGCTTTTTCTAGCAGCCGCAGTGCTTTTAAAAAATAAGCTTTCCGGCAGATATTATAAGTTGACAATTAAAATCAGCAATATAGAAATACCGGTCATAGGATATCGCGATACGGGCAATTCTCTGAGAGATCCCTACACTCATAAGCCTGTAATTATACTTGACTACAGGCTTATGAAAGTGTTTCTTAATGCGGCTTCCTATAAGCTTCTTTTAGATTATACAGCTACAGGATATATGGATTATGAAAATATTAATAGCATAAGTGATATACGATTTTATCCCATACCGTATTCAACCATCAATTCAAAATATGAGTTAATGCCTGCCTTTACTCTTGATATGCTTACTTTCAATAAAGATAATCATATCGAAAAAAATATTCCTGCGGGAATCAGCCGAAGCATGCTGAATAATGATTTTAAAATTTTATTAAATGAAAACATTAAATTATAATAGAGAGGAGTCATTCTAATGATTAGTGTTGTTAGCAATAACAAATTCAGTTTTAACATAAAAAGCTTTGCAAATTTACTTTTATTTCCAAAAAATGAGGTCCATTACATAGGCGGTGCGGAAATTCTTCCTCCTCCCCTTTCCCCTGAGGAGGAAGCCGATTTGCTTAAAGCGCTTTCTGAAAAGGATGATATAGAAATAAAGAAAAAGCTTATAGAACACAACCTGCGTCTTGTTGTATATATTGCAAAGAAATTTGACAATACGGGGGTTGGTGTTGAGGATTTGATTTCCATAGGTACAATCGGGCTTATTAAGGCAATAAATACCTTTAAGGCAGATAAAAACATTAAGCTTGCAACCTATGCTTCAAGATGTATCGAAAATGAAATATTAATGCATCTCAGAAGAAGCTCCAGAACCAAGGTTGAGGTATCCATAGATGAGCCTTTAAATGTAGACTGGGATGGAAATGAACTGCTTTTATCTGACATTCTCGGAACAGATGATGATGTTATATATAAGGATATTGAAGATGAAGTAGATAAGAGTCTTCTTGAACAGGCACTTGATATTCTTTCCGAAAGAGAAAGAACTATTATAGAGCTTCGCTTTGGAATCGGCAGAAATGATGAAGAAATGACACAAAAGGAGGTTGCCGACCTGCTCGGCATATCTCAATCCTATATATCAAGGCTTGAAAAGAAAATCATACGCCGACTGAAACGTGAAATGATTAGGCTTGGGTAGTCACAGAAAAAAAGGGACGGTAAAACCGTCCCTGAGCTATTTTATTTATCTGTTATCTCGCTATGCCAAGCCTGTAAGGACTTAATGCTGTTGTTTTCATCCTTATGTGCCTTTACATATGCGATACCTTCTGCTGTAGCCTTTGCTGCGGCAATAGTTGTCATATAAGGAACTCTGCCCTTAATAGCAGCCTTTCTTAAGTAGCTGTCATCATATATACTGTCCTTACCTACAGGGGAATTGATGATAAGGTCAATATCTCCGTTGGTAATCATATCAAGCATATTAGGTCTGCCCTCGTGAAGCTTCTTAACAACGGTTGCCTTAACGCCTGCTGCCGTTATGATATCATAGGTTCCGCTTGTTGCAAGGATATTAAAGCCTGACGCTTCAAAGCTCTTAGCAACCTCCACAACCTCATCCTTATCCTTTCTGTTTACGGATATAAGAACAGTTCCCTCTAAAGGAAGCTTGGACTGTACTGCTTCCTGTGATTTGTAGAAGGCTTCACCGTAATGCTCTGATATACCGAGAACCTCACCTGTTGAACGCATTTCAGGTCCGAGTACCGGGTCAACCTCCTGGAACATATTGAATGGGAAGGCTGCTTCCTTAACACCGTAATATGGTATGTGCTTCTCCTTGAGTGATGGTACCGGTGACGGTCTTCCTGTAAGCTCTGATGTTATTATATCAGTTGCAAGAGGAACCATACGAATATTACATACCTTAGATACAAGAGGTACCGTACGGGATGCTCTTGGGTTAGCCTCAAGCACATAAACCTTTCCGTTTTCGATTGCATACTGCATATTCATAAGTCCCTTTACATGCATTTCCTCTGCAATCTTTCTTGTATATTCTTTGATAGTCTTTACATTTTCCTCTGATATATGAAGTGAAGGTATGATACATGCCGAGTCACCTGAGTGAACACCTGCAAGCTCGATATGCTCCATAACGGCAGGTACAAATGCATGCTCACCGTCACTTATGGCATCCGCTTCACACTCAAGTGCATGGTTAAGGAAACGGTCGATAAGAATAGGTCTGTCAGGAGTTACACCAACAGCCGCATTCATATACTCGGTCATACTCTCATCATCGTATACGACCTCCATACCACGTCCGCCAAGTACGTAGGAAGGACGAACCATAACAGGATAACCGATCTTATTGGCGATATCGATTGCATCATCAACGGTTGTTGCCATACCTGACTCAGGCATAGGAATCTCAAGCTTATCCATCATAGCTCTGAATAAATCTCTGTCCTCTGCAAGGTCGATAACCGCAGGTGCAGTACCAAGAATCTTGACACCGTTTTTCTCAAGGTCAGCAGCTAAGTTAAGCGGAGTCTGTCCGCCGAACTGAGCGATAACACCAACCGGCTTTTCCTTCTTGTATATGCTAAGTACATCCTCAAGGGTAAGCGGTTCAAAATAAAGCTTATCTGAGGTATCATAGTCTGTTGAAACTGTCTCAGGGTTACAGTTTACTATTATTGTTTCAAAGCCAAGCTGCTTTAATGCCTTTGCTGCATGTACACAACAATAATCAAACTCGATACCCTGACCGATACGGTTAGGACCACCACCAAGGATCATAATCTTTGGCTTTTCGGTATTTATAGGATTCTTGTCCTCTCCGTTATATGTAGAATAATAATATGCACTGTTTTCGGTACCGCTTACGTGTACACCCTCCCAGTTTTCTTCAACACCGAGTTCAATACGCTTATTACGTATATCCTCCTCAGGTATAGAAAGAAGCTGGCTTAAATACTTATCGGAGAAACCATCCTTCTTAGCAGTTATAAGCTTATCATCAGGAAGCATAGAGCCCTTGAATGTAAGAATTTCCTCTTCCTCTTCCACAAGCTCCTTCATCTGCTCGATGAAATAAGTCTTAACCTTGGTTATATCAAATATCTCTTCAACTGTTGCACCCTTACGAAGCGCCTCGTACATTACAAAATGTCTCTCACTTGAAGGAGTTATAAGAAGCTTAAGTAATTCCTCCTTGGAAAGTGTGTCAAAGTTCTTGGCATGTCCAAGACCGTAACGGCCGGTCTCCAGGCTTCGGATAGCCTTCTGGAAGGCTTCCTTATAAGTCTTACCTATACTCATAACCTCACCTACGGCACGCATCTGGGTACCAAGCTTATCCTCAACATTCTTGAACTTCTCAAATGCCCATCTTGCAAACTTGATAACCACATAGTCACCGTCAGGTTTATACTTATCAAGGGTTCCGTACTTACCGCATGGAATATCCTTAAGAGTAAGTCCTGTTGCAAGCATAGCGGATACAAGCGCAATAGGGAAACCTGTCGCCTTTGAAGCAAGTGCTGAAGAACGTGAGGTTCTTGGGTTAATCTCTATAACTATGATTCTGTCGGTTACAGGGTCATGCGCAAACTGTACATTTGTACCACCTATAACCTGAACCTTTTCTACTATTTTATATGCCTGTTCCTGCAATTTCTTCTGACATTCCTCTGAAATTGTAAGCATAGGAGCAGAACAGAAGGAATCTCCTGTATGTACTCCGAGAGGGTCGATGTTCTCTATAAAGCAGACGGTTATAATGTTGTTATCCGCATCTCTTACAACCTCCAGCTCAAGCTCCTCCCAGCCAAGTATTGATTCCTCCACAAGCACCTGTCCTACTAAGCTTGCCTGTAAACCTCTCGCACAAACAACCTTTAATTCGTCTTTATTATATACGAGACCGCCACCGGCACCACCCATAGTATAGGCAGGTCTTAATACAACCGGATATCCAAGCTTATCTGCTATGGCAAGCGCCTCATCCACAGAATAAGCAACCTCACTTCTTGCCATTTCGATGCCGATACTGTCCATAGTCTTCTTGAACTCTATACGGTCCTCACCACGCTCGATAGCATCCACCTGAACACCGATAACCTTGACATTGTACTTGTCAAGTATGCCTGCATTATTAAGCTCGGCACATAAATTAAGTCCTGACTGACCACCAAGATTCGGCAGTAAGGCATCAGGACGCTCTTTAGCTATAATCTGCTCCAGTCTATTTACATTTAAAGGCTCTATGTATGTAACGTCAGCAATCTCAGGGTCTGTCATGATAGTTGCAGGGTTAGAATTAACGAGAACTATCTCATAACCAAGCTTACGAAGTGCCTTACATGCCTGTGTTCCGGAATAGTCAAACTCACACGCCTGACCGATAATGATAGGACCGGAACCAATTATTAATACTTTGTTGATATCAGTTCTTTTTGGCATAGCTTTAAATCTCCTTTTCCTAGTGCATTTTTATTTTATCTCTAATCACATTCGTTTTATTTTATCACAAATCACCCCAATATTAAAGGGTAATTTTTGATTTTTGAACCAGATTTTTTAATCATATTTATCACATTAATTTCATGCAAAAACATTAATAATATATGTTTATTAAATAACTATCTGACTCTCTTATTCATAGAGCTTCTTCCCTCACCCTGCTCCTTAAGCTTTTCCTTTGCAGCCGCAAGAATTTTTTTACCGTTTTCACTTCTTGTATAAACCAGTTCGTAATCCCCTATATATGAGCAAATATGATTATAAAAGCTTTCTGCGCTTTCTTTATTTTTGGCAAATATATCCGGTATGCTGTAAAATGCATCAGCTTCGTCCTTTTTACCATTTTTTATAAGCAGATATCTTTGATTGTCAACAGGTGCAAAAAACTGATTTATACAATTTGCAAACAAAAGCTTATCTCTGGCATTCTGACTGCTAAGATAGATGAGCTTCTTATCATTTTTGCCTTCCTCAACACAAACCTTTGCATTTTTTTCTTCAAGAAAATTATTTTTTACAAGAGCATCATAAATTCCGTCTCCGGTTGCTTTAAGTCTGTTGCCGGGAGTTTTAAGTTTATTAAGCCTTGGAAGCTTTGCAAGACCATAGGCGGCAGAAAATCCCGACAAACCAAGTCCTATAGCACCAAGCGGAGTAAAGGAAAGTCCGATACCTGCTGCCACACCAAGTCCGGCAAGAACCGCCTTACTCTTGCTCTTTTTGTATTCCGTTTTAGGCAAAGCATTGTCAGAAACCGCTGTTTCCTCAGTAACCTCCATCTTTTCCGATTTATCCAATGCTCTGTGCCATCTGTCACGAAGCATGCCTCTTTCATTAGCAAATTCAAGCATTTTTTTATTTATTTCATTGACTTTATCCTCATTAAAAGGCGTCTTTATAATCGAAAGTCTGTCTATACCATTTTCGATTACATCTTCCTGATAATGAAGTCCAAGGAAGTTATCCATACGTCTGACCAAACGCTTATAATCTGCACTGTTTTCTCCTGCAGAATCACCATACTTTGGCGGAAGTAAGCATACAAGATGCCATATATTACTGGTTTTATCCGGTACAGGCTTATAAATTCTTATAGCTCGTCCACGCATCTGGTTACTGAGCATAAACGCACCAACAAAACTTGCAAGTATAAGTGAATTAATACATGGTGAGTCCCAACCCTCACCAAGTAATGATTTTGTTCCAATTATTACTTTTATGTACCCCTGAGTGAAAATCTCCGTTACAGCCCCTGTTAGAAAATGTGCATCTCCGACAGCATTTACTTTAAGATAATCATTTTCATCAAGATTTCCTACCTTTGAAAATGTAATTTTTCCCAAGTCACCAACTGCTTCCAAAAGAGCATCCCTTGCTTCCGCAGGGATAATTACTATAGTTCCGCAAAGTACACCAAGTCTTATATTATTCATAGATGCACTTTCACGTCTAAGCTGTTCAAAAAAAGGCAACACTCCAAGGGAAGTCACATCTTCTTCGGTACCAAGAGCTTTTTCATATTCTTTTCTTATAAAATCAGTAAGTATAAGCATACGAAGACCTTCTCCGAAGCCCTTATATTCCGATGCAACAACCTCTTTAATACTCTTACATTTTCCCTTCGAGGTCATAAGAAGCTTTTCGATATTATCATTTATAACAAGACAAACCTGTTTTTTCTCTATAAGCCCGGCTCTTTTAAGTTCATTTTCAAGAGTCTCGATATAGCCCTCGTCCGTCACATATGATTGTGGGTTATCATATATCAAATCCTGAAGTATATTCTGAAACTTGGTCTCATTTCCGATATTTTTTTCATTTATATCCTTTGAATGACCGTTATAGCTCCTTAATACATTTAAAAATGTACTGTCAGTTTTAAGCTTCTCCTGAAATTCTTTACTTCTTTCCTTAAACTTATCTATCTCTGCAATCTCTTCCTCAGTCGGATAGTTAAAATATACATAATCCTGATGCGGACACAGACTGCCCTCCTTCACAAGCTCGGGAATGGCAATTTCCTCATCTATTTCACCGCACATACTCATATATCTTTCCCAAAGCTCAGGTGTTGAGTCATAAGGTGGAGTTGCCGTAAGTGAAATAATCTTCGGTTCATTCAATGATGCTTTAAACTCTTCAAGTGCCTTCCACCATTCAGTTCTAAGATGATGACACTCATCTAAGCAAAGCACCTTTATTCCATTTTTTTTCATCTCGGATACAAGGTCAAAACCGACATAGTCAACCTCTTCTGAATTATACTTTGACATTACTTCATCAAAGGATAAACTGCTGTCATCTGTGTTGCTTTCTGCATTAGTAGTTTTTCCCCCACTTACTTTACCACTTTGAGATGAGGTTTCATCTTCTCTAAGTATACCTTTGTAATGATTCATTGCACTGTGAAGCGCCTGATATGTAGAAATCGTTATGACCTTTGGATTTTTTAAATCCTGCGATATATAATCAGAGGCATTAAGTCCGTCATTTAAAAATGCCTCTGCAATTCTTGCCTCCCACTGCTCTCTAATAGTAATCGAAGGAGTGAGAATAAGCGCAGGCTCGGACAACCTTGCTATAAGCTCTATACCAAGTGTTGTCTTACCCGATCCCGGTGCTGCAACTATATGAATTTTACCATCGTCCAGATATTTTTTTGAATGTTCAAGAACTCTTGCCTGATAATTACGCCAAGTACCTTTAAATTTTATAATGTTTGAATAGTTCATTATTAATTCTCCAATTCTTAGACAATTTTTAACCTTAAGATAATTAATTCATAGTCAACTATAAAGATTACAGTAACGTATATTTTTAGCTTTTTCAAAGCAAGAATAAAATATTATTTATTAAGATATGCTCTTAACTCATCCATGTGTTTCTTGGTTTCCTTGTAACCAAGATAATAAAGATGTCCCAGCTTTTCCATATCTCCCTCCAGTCTGCCTACTTCATTGATAAAATCAGTCGGATAAATCACATATATTTTTCCCTCATCATGAAGCTTTTCCATGTATGCACGCTGTTCATTTTCAAAATGATTTACATGGATAAGTCCCTCTGCAAACTCAGGATATTTGCGATAAAAACGTCTTATTCTGTCTGCATTTTTTTCTTTTTCTTCCTTGCGATAACCTCTCGGTCTCGTAGATACAGCAATAATTTTATCATATCCCCCATCTATAGCCCATTGACACGGAATCTTATCGCTGCTTCCTCCATCTAAATATTTTTCACCCTCAACTATAACCGGTTTAGAAACAAATGGCATGGATGCTGATGCCCTTACCGCCTGAAAAATATCAGGTGTCTTTCCAAGCTCAAAATATGCAGGCTTGCCATCCTTAAGTGCAGTTGCAACAGCAATAAATCTTTGCTTACCGCTGTTTAACCGTTCCATATCAAGCGGCTCAATCTCATTAAACTCATTAAATACAAAATCGAAGCCATAAACACCCTTGCTTTCCTTTACTGCTTTAATTCCGACATACCTCGGATCATGCCTGTAGGTTAAATTAACACGTCCGCCTCTTCCTATTTGCCCTGCAACATAATTCATACCATTTAATGCTCCGGCAGATACACCGATTACAGTCTCAAAATTTAAATCCTGATACATAAGATAATCAACTACCGCATTTGTAAAAACCCCTCTGAATGCTCCGCCTTCCAACACAAGGCATCCTTTGGTTATATTATCACTTGCCCTTTTTTTAGGTATCTTATCTACTTTTGACCAAATTCTATTTTTATGACCATTATTATTTACAACCATATTTTCCATTTTTATTGCTTCCTTTATAAAATTACCTTCTTGATTGCATCTAAAAGCTCTGAATACTCCTCAAAAGCGGGAAGCTCAGGATAATCCTTCTTAATCTGCTCCGTACTTTTAAACAAAAATCCTGCCTTACTTGCCTGAATCATTCCAAGGTCATTGAAGCTGTCACCGCTTGCAATGGTTTCGTAGCCTATGGACTGAAGAGCCTTAACAGTAGTCAACTTGGACTTTTCACATCTCATCTTATAGCCGGTTATCTCTCCGTTTGGAGCAACCTCAAGAGAATTACAGAAAATAGTTGGCCAACCAAGCTTTTCCATAAGAGGCTTTGCAAATTCCTCAAAGGTATCACTAAGTATTATAACCTGACACATAGAACGTAATTCATCAAGAAACTCCTTTGCCCCCGGCATAGGCTCAATCTTTGCAATTGTATCCTGTATCTCCTTTAAACCAAGTCCATGCTCCTTAAGTATTCCAAGTCTCCATGTCATTAATTTATCATAATCAGGCTCGTCCCTCGTTGTTCTTTTAAGCTCAGGAATTCCACTTTCCTTTGCAAATGCAATCCAAATCTCAGGAACTAAAACACCTTCCATATCCAAACATGTAATGTACATTATTTCTTCCTCCATATCATATTAATTAATCGTGTTTAATTATATACAAAATCAAAATCTAAATCAAGTCTATGTGTCGGATTACAAGATAAGGGTGGTTGATATAGCTAACCAGCAATTTGCTAAATCAAAGCACTCAAATTCTTTATAGGTGCTAAAAATCGAAAACTCGCTTCGCTCAAACAGTTCGATTTTTTTAACGCACCTATCTCGAATTTTCGCTTTTGATTTAACGCAATTCGGGTCAAATGCTATATCAACCACCCTTATCTTATAATCCGACATTCAAACTTATTATATTATAATAGTTCATCAATCAGAAACATGTCCGTGACGCACTCTGACCTTCTTCCACAGGATAAAATATGCCGATACAACCATAATTCCTGTGAAAATCCAGGATGCTGGATATACATTCATCAGTGTTTCAAAGGTATGGCTTTTCTTAAACACCGTATACATCCATATAATTCTAAAGCCAACCGTACCTAATACTGTTAAAAAAGACGGAACAATCTGATATCCGATGCTTCGTAAAGCTGCCGCCGAGACCTCATATGTAGCAGTAAGAGCTTCAAGAGACATAACATGAAACATTCTTATAAGTGCTATATCAACAACTATCTCTTTAGTTGTATACAGTCTTGCAAGAGGTCTTGCCCATATTGTAAAGACAATACTTAAAAGTGCTGTAAATATCATTCCCTCTGCCATGGCAATTCTATATATTTTACTGCATCGTTTATATTTTCCCGCACCAAAATTCTGACTTGTATAGGTAACTGTTGTTTGTGCAAATGCTGACGATATATCATAGGTAAAATATTCAAAGTTAAGTGCAACTGAGGAGGCTGCTACAGTATCCTTACCAAGATTGTTAATTCCTGATTGTATAAATATATTGGAAAGGGAAAATACCATTCCCTGAAGTCCTGCAGGCAGTCCAACCTTAATTATCTTTCCAAGGTACATTTTATCTATATGAAGTCTTTTAAAATCAAGATGCAAAAAGCTATCATCCTTTATAAGCAGTACGATAATCAGTATTGCCGCAAATATATTTGAAATAAGCGTGGCAAGTGCAACACCTGCAACATCCATTTTACAGACAATTACAAAGATAAGATTAAGAATAACATTTGTAACCCCCGATGCTATCATTATATACAACGGATGCTTGGTATCTCCTTTACTCCGTATAATTGCCGCCCCAAAATTAAAAAGCATAATAAACGGAATACCCAAAAGATATATCCTAAGATAAAGCTCAGCCATATCCATAACCTCTTTTGGAGTATTGGTAAGTACAAGCATCGGCTTTGAAATAATCAATCCTATTACGGACAAAATAAGCCCGCCTATTATAGCCATCATAATTGTTGTATGTACAGCTTTCTCAGCTTCCTTTTTGTTGTCTTGTCCTATAAGATTGGCTACTATAACATTAGGACCTGCCGAAGAACCCACTATAAGATTTACAAATATTCCTACATTTGCAACATTTGCTCCTACAGCCGCAAGGGCATCATCTCCTGCAAATCTTCCGACAACCGCAACATCTGCCGAATTAAAAAGCTGCTGAAGTATACTGCTTAAAGCAAGAGGAAGTGCAAATAATATCATTTTGCCGGCCAGACCGCCATGAAGCATATCCTGACTGCCTGAATTGCCCGACTTACTTTCTTTTAACATTTTTTTATCTTCTTTTATATTTTTATCTTTTGTGCCACTCATTATCTGTCATCTCCGAATTCTAATTTGCAAAACATATATTAGCACCATTAAACCAAACATTCAATTTCAAACATTTATAAAATAAAAAAATATGTATATTAATAACATTTTATGGAAATACTTCCTTTGAAATAAATGAAAAGGAGTATTTTTTATGAACAATAATTTATCAGAACTCGAATTACAGAATCTCCGTCATCTTATAGGTGGATATGAAACCACCAACTGCAAGATGACAGCTTATGCAAACGAGGCAAGCGACCCACAGGTTAAAGCTTTCTTTCAGGAAGCAGTAACCTCTTCAAATGAAAACAAGCAGACACTTATGAAGTTTCTTCAATAAATTACATCCCATAATAAATAAAAGGTTTATCAGGAAAGGAAAAATAAAATGGAAGAAAAGACTATGGTTGCCGATACCTTAGACGGTATCAATTCAGAATTAAAAAAATATGCTGATATGATTCCACAGACAGAAAACAAGGAATTAAAGCAGACTTTAAAGCAGTTTAGAAATGCCTGCGAGATGTCTCAGGAACAGATATATTCCATCGCTCGTGAGCGTCAGTACTATGTACCCGCTGCTAAAGCAACAGAGGAAGAAATATCACACGTAAGAAGTCTATTCAGTTAAAAAAAATCAACGGGGTTATTCCCCGTTGATACTTTTTTTAGCATGTTCTACATATACCTCGGCATTTTTTTTAATGTCCTCTATCTCCTCATCAGTAAGGCTTCTGATAACCTTTGCCGGATTACCGTAAACCATCGAACCGCTTGGTATGTACATCTTCCCGGTAACAAGTGCACCTGCACCGATTATACAGTTATCCTCTATTACCGCATCATTTAGAATTATGGCTCCCATACCAATGAGCACATTATCGCCAACCACACATCCATGCACGATAGCGCTGTGACCTATGGTGACACCATTTCCTATCTTAAGCTTGTGTCCCCTGTCCACATGAAGACAAGCCAAATCCTGTATATTGGTATTATCCCCTATCACTATAGTATCGCTGTCTCCTCTTATAACCGCATTATACCAGACTCCGCAATTTTTTCCTATGGAAACTGAGCCGACTATCTGTGCTCCCGGTGCTATAAATGTAGTTTCATCAAATTTCACACTCATATAAACCCCTCTTTATAATAAAATTCATTTACATTATAACACAGATAAAAATATTTTTTGTAACCAAATTGTTTTTTCAATCGTATACTTAGTGAAAGGCTTTTCAAAACAATAAAACAAGGTTAAAATACCTGATAAGAAGCGTATTAAAAGAGGTAATACATATGAGAGAACCTGTGGAAAATTTAATAAAGCAATATCAAAAGCACCTTTTTGCCACGGCCTTCAGTATATGTGGAAATGCTTCGGATGCGGATGATGTGGTTCAGGATACATTTTTAAAGTATCACCTAAGCAAAAAGGAGTTTTCATCACCGGAGCACATAAAGGCATGGCTTTTAAGGGTAGCTATCAATAAATCAAAGGATATTAACCGCTCATTTTGGAAGCAGAAAAGCTCTTCAATTGAGGATTATATTGAAACACTTACGGTATCCGATGAAGATGATAAATCACTTTTAAGCGAAGTGTTAAAGCTTCCTTACAAGTATCGTATAGTGATTCATCTATATTACTACGAGGAATATTCTGTGTCGGAGATTGCAGGGATTCTTAAAATTACGGAAAGCAATGTTAAGGTAAGGCTTTCAAGGGGAAGAAGCCTTTTAAAAGAAAACATTCAGGAGGAATGGGTTTATGATTAATCAGGAAAGATATAAAAATATATTTGATTCAATTGACAGCAGCTCTGAAATAACATTGGATTCACTGAACAAGAGGAATCATGAATTAAAGAAAAAGAGACTTCGTAATTCACTCTACTCTCTTGCTGCATTTGCTACTCTTTTCTTAGGTTCAAATGCGGTTTCTTACGCAAAGACCGGTGAATTCTGGGTAGCCTCCGCATTTAACTTTAAAACAGGAAGCGGTATGGAGGTTACGATTGATAACACCTCACCGGATGAAACCAAAACAACCATCAATTATGATGATGCCAATGCCAAGGATTACTATTCTGTCGAAGACGGAAGACTCTACTTTGTATTTAATGACATCAAGCAGGATATAACCGATGAATGCAGTGAGGACGATTATTTTAAATACGAATATACCGACGAGGATTCCTACAGACATGTCATCATAGTCGGCGGAACCGTGGATAATCCGGGTTGGGCAGAATATATATTTGACAAGGACGGAAATTATATATTCAACAATATGAACGTTAAATGTGATAATAACGAGGACTATGAGGAAATATCTGCCACTTACATTACTGATGATTCAGATAATTCCGGAAATTATGAGGAGGATTTCTATGTTGAAGAATACTCCGATGGCGTAGATGACGGCATAACCAATTATGATGTCTATGAGTACAACGAGGATGGCGATATTAACGAAATAATATCAATGTCAGGAGAGCCAAAATGGCTGATAGATGCTGAATATTCACTGGGTATCCCAACCGGCATTCCGGAGCTTGATTTCGAAGAATAAATATAATCAATAACAATGTGACAAGTGTGTCATAGGACAGGCACCTTGTCACATTTTATTATATATAATGATATACAGACTATATTTTTTTTATAAGCTTAATAATCTGTCCTTTTTCCAATAACCATACCTACTAAAATATTATATATGATATTTTAGTAGGTATATTTTGGGGGTACTATACGGACTAAGTTTATTAGTCAAACTTTTTTGTCTGTATTATTTTTAACACTATACGGACCAAGTTTATTCGTCAAACTTTTTAGTCTGTATTATTTTTAGCACTATACGGACTAAATATATTCACCAAACTTTTTAATCTGTATTTTTTCAGTAACCATACAGACTAAAACCTGTCACCAGTCTTTTTAGTCTGCATTATCGCAAAAAAACATACAGACTAAAACCTATCATCAAGCTTTTAGTCTGCATTATCACAAAAACTATACAGACCAAATTGCATCATCAGGCATTTTAGTCTGTATAGTATAAATCAATTACTTTCTTAAGATAATAAATCGAAACCAAACTCTATTATAATGAACAACCTTTTAGCTTATTGCTTTGAAAGCCTCATCTAAATCTTCGATTATATCGTCTATATTCTCTGTTCCGATGGAAAGACGAATTGTATTTGGCTTAATTCCCTGGTCTAAAAGCTCTGCCTCATTACATTCTGAATGAGTAGTTGATGCAGGATGAATAGCCAGAGACTTAACATCCGCTACATTTGCAAGAAGTGAGAAAAGCTCAAGCTGGTCGATGAAATCCTGTGCCTTCTTGGCATCACCCTTAATCTCAAAGGTAAAGATTGAACCACCGCCGTTAGGGAAATACTTCTTATAAAGCTCCTTTTGCTCAGCATCCTCAGAAATTGACGGATGATTAACTTTCTCAACGAGTGGCTGATTCTTAAGATATTCTACAACCTTAAGTGCATTTTCAACATGACGCTCTACTCTTAAGGAAAGAGTCTCCAATCCCTGTAAGAAGATAAATGCATGTACAGGCGAAAGTGTTGAGCCTGTATCACGAAGAAGAATTGCTCTAATATATGTAGCAAATGCTGCAGGTGCAGTATCCTTTGCAAAGCTTACACCGTGGTAAGATACATTTGGCTCGATAAGCCATGGGTGCTTACCGCTTGCTATCCAATCAAACTTACCGCTGTCTACAATTACACCACCGATTGTAGTACCGTGACCGCCTATGAATTTGGTAGCTGAATGAACAACTATATCAGCACCATACTCGATAGGTCTTACAAGATAAGGAGTTGCAAATGTATTGTCAACGATAAGCGGAATCTTATGTGCATGAGCAATATTTGCTATTCTCTCGATATCAACCACTTCTGAATTTGGATTTCCGAGAGTTTCAATCTCGATTGCTGTTGTGTTGTCCTTGATTGCAGCCTCGATACCGTCATAGTCAAACGGATCAACGAAGGTTGTATCAATTCCGTATTCAGGTAATGTATGAGCTAAAAGATTATATGTACCACCATATATATTCTTTGCTGCAACTACGTGATTTCCTGCGTGTGCAACTGCCTGTATTGCATATGTAAGAGCTGCTGCTCCTGAACCAACTGCCAATGCTGCTACACCACCCTCGAGTGCTGCGATACGTGCTTCAAAGGTTCCCTGTGTAGGATTGGTAAGTCTTCCGTAAATGTTACCCGCATCTCTTAATCCAAATCTGTCTGCTGCGTGCTGACTGTTGTGGAATACGTATGATGAAGTTAAGTATATAGGTACCGCTCTTGCATCAGTAACCGCATCCGGTGTTTCCTGTCCTACATGTAACTGCTTTGTTTCAAATTTAAAATCTCTTTGGGCTCTTGTTTTCTTTCCCATAATATCTACCTCACTTTTCTTTTTATTATTTTCATGAGTTCTTCGACTTTCACTCAACCCTATCCCTCTTAATAAAGCTTTGTGTAAGCTCGCTCATCTGTTTATGTGATGATAATAACACCTTTTTTTTATTTTGTATAATTCATAAAAAAAAGAACTGGTTATAGGCTAATCCTATAACCAATCCTGTTATTAATATACCGGTATATAACACGAAATGCAGGTACTCGCATATCACGTTGTCACTTAACGCTATGCTTAGCACCTGCATTTTCATGTTATATACCATCTATCTACTAATCATCTTTTTCGCTTGGATTGCTCATAGAACCCTGAATGTTAGGGCCTTGTGGACCACCAATTCCGTTCTTTTTGAATACCAGCTTCATATATAAAGGCATAAATATAAATATGAGGACAAATCCTACAACCATACTAATAGCAAGTGATTTACCAAACATTCCGATAAAAGGAATCTTTGCACCATGTGCCGTAGCCTTTTTGTATGCCATAAATACCATCGCTAAAGTAATAATCGGTGTATAAATCAAATCCGATATAAGACTCTCCATACATCTTGTTCCAAGCTTACCCGGCTCCAGACCAAGCTTATTATTTACACCATCCGTAACCTTTTTCATAGGAATCAAAAAGCCTATAATCAAGCTTATTACCGTACTGATTAAGAAGCTTATAAGCCATCCCACAACGTTAAACTTTCCTGCTGCAAGAAGTCCTGTCAGGGATAAAAAGAAGCTTAAGGTTACTCCCATTAAAAGACTCATCTGCATACCAATTTTTTTCATATTCATTATTTTATCCTCCTATCTCAATATTTGAAATTTGTCAATATATCTCTCCGATATATTTTGTTTTATATTTAATACCTTAATGGTATATATAATTGTTTTATTGATT
>CADAKQ010000029.1 GCA_902788555.1 uncultured Lachnospiraceae bacterium | reverse complement strand
CCTTTTGTTTTTGATGTATTAAGTCGCTAAACTCATATACATCATACGGGGAGATTTTATTTTATTCAAACTTCATTTTTCACATTCTATAGGAATGCTGGTATTATAAATTATATTTTTATGATGAATAATGCTTTGGTCCGGTAATTGTACCTAACCCTTGCTGTCATCATATTTAACTTAGTTAATTATCTATGACTTTATTTGTCATTTTTACTTAATTAATTGTTGCTTCGCTTATCTATTTTATTGGCTGCAAACATTCCGACTGTCTGAAAAATCTGAACTATGACAATCAAAAGTGCTACCGTAATAAGCATAATGTCTGTTTTGTACCTGTAGTAGCCATAATTTATGGCAATTGCTCCAAGTCCGCCGCCTCCTACAAAGCCTGCCATAGCAGAATAACCGAGTATTGTGGAAATGGCGATGGTGAAGCCCACGGTAAGTGATGGTTTTGCCTCAGGAAGCAGTACTCTTGTTATAATCTGTATAGGGGATGCTCCCATAGCCTTGGCAGCTTCTATAACGCCCGGACTTACCTCTTTTAATGAGGACTCAACCATTCTTGCCACAAATGGTGCAGCTGCTGCAACAAGTGGAACTATGGTTGCTGTTGAACCGATAGTAGTTCCGACGATTGCCCTGGTTACAGGAAGCATTGCTACTAAGAGTATAAGAAACGGTACCGAACGAATCATATTAATAATTACTCCAAATATGAAGTTTACCGGCTTATTTTTCAGTATTCCTCCCGCGTCAGTTACAAATACGATTATTCCCAGCGGTATACCTATTACATAAGCGATAATTGTCGATACTATTGTCATATAAAGACTTTCCAAAAGCCCATCCTTAAGTAAGGAAACCAATGTATCAATCGGTAGTGACATCAGCATTACCTCCTTCCTCATAATGTATCTGTTTTTTATCTAAAAAAGCTTTTATCTTTTTAACAGCCTCTTCATCATTCGGAAGCTCGATAAGCATCTGACCGTATGCCTTGCCTCCTATATCCTCAGTATTTGCACCAAGTATATTTACACATGCACCGGATTCCAGCGTAAGCTCTGAAATAATCGGTTCGTATGAGGACTGTCCGTCAAAGGCAAGTCTTAATATGTCGGTACGCTTTCCGTTTTCTAAACGATTTCTCTCAGGAAGTATAAGCTTCCTTGCTGTATCGGATTTAGGATTAAGGAAAATATCCTTTACTGTTCCGACCTCTTTTATAAAGCCCTCACTCATAACTGCGACTCTGTCGCATATCTGCTCAACCACTCTCATTTCATGAGTTATAACAACTATGGTTACCTTCAATTCTTCATTTATCTTTTTTAGAAGTGCGAGTATGGAACGCGTTGTTATCGGGTCAAGTGCGCTGGTTGCCTCGTCACAAAGCAGAACCTCCGGATTTGTTGCAAGTGCTCTTGCTATGGCAACCCTTTGTTTTTGCCCTCCGGAAAGCTGCTCCGGATACGCCTTCGCTTTGTCACTCAAATCAACAAGCTCCAAAAGCTCCTTTGCGCGCTCTATCGCTTCTTTTTTTGAAACACCTGATATGATAAGCGGAAATGTAATGTTATCTATACAGGTCTTTTGTGCCAAAAGATTAAATTGTTGGAATATCATTCCGATTTTTCTTCTCTCCTGCCTAAGCTCTTTGGCACTTGCAGCGGTAAGCTCTTTATCATTTAAAAAAACCTTGCCGGTAGTTGGATGCTCAAGCAGGTTAATACATCGAACAAGTGTAGATTTGCCTGCTCCGGAAAAACCGATTATACCAAATATCTCCCCGGTATTTATCGTAAGATTTACATCATTTACGGCATCAATTTTCTTTTTACCGCGTGCTTCAAATTCTTTACTTACATGTTCAAGCTTTATCATCGTTATCACTTCCCCTCTGAATGCTTGAAAGTATAGCACCTTGATATGAATTTGAAAAATATATAAAAATAATAGCCCGTTATAGCTTTTTCCTATAACGCAAGCACAGCTCTAATGTCAGCATATTTCATAAGTACAAAAAAATGATGGAATTTGTCTTTTTATCATGTATAATAATCTCTATAAAGGCTTATATTATTTGGGGAAGGTATTTGTGATGAAAGGTAAGAATTTTATAATTAGGGTACTGATGATATGTATTGCAATTTTAGGTGTAGCAGCCATTATTTTGGGTGTAATTTTGGCAAGCAGATATATTTATGACAAAAGCTTCAATAATAAAGATAACGAATCAACACAAGCAGATATGAATACCGATAGCGAAACTACTGACGAGATATCGACCGAAGAAACGACCGAAGAAACGACTGAAATTACGACAGAGGAGATAACAGAAGCTACCCCGATTGATGCAGAGATTGAGGAGGATGTAACTCCACCTGTCATTCTTATTTTAAATAATGAGCCTCAAATAAAGCAATGGGACAGCTTTGATATACACAAGTATATAGGCTATGCGGACGACATAGATAAGGTGCCTGTGCTTGAAGTTTCCGGCGAGGTTGATACATCAGCACTTGGCACATATCCGCTTAAGTTAAAAATTACTGACAATTCCGGAAATGTCACGACTGCCGATATGAATGTTAAAATTGTATCTGAAATTGAACCGTCCACACCACGTCCATCCTATGATTTTGATGATTTTATCAGCACTTATAAAAATTCCGCCACAGAGGTCGGTATAGATGTTTCAAGATGGCAGGATGATATTGATTTCAATCAGGTCAAGGAAGCAGGCTGTGAATTCGTTATTATCAGAATCGGTGGTTATGATGATGGAAGTGTGTATGTGGACAGTAAATATTACAATTATATCAAAAATGCTAAGGCTGCCGGATTAAAGGTAGGTATATACTATCATGCCGAGGAAAGCAGTATTTCGGAGGTAAAGGAAAATGTCAAATGGCTTATGGGTGTTTTGGATGGAGAAAAGCTTGATTATCCAATTGCTTACGACTGGGAAGACTTTTTAAATTTTGAAAATTACGAGATGAGTCTTCAAGATATAAATGATATTTACAAAACTTTTTATGATGAAGTCACCTCCTATGGTTATGAGGCGATGCTCTATAGCAGCAAAAATTTTCTTTTATGTCTGTGGACAAATGAGTTTGATTCTCCGGTATGGCTGGCACACTACACCGACAGAACCGATTATACAGGAGATTATATTATGTGGCAACAGGGAAACACAGGAAGGATTCCCGGTATAACGGGAGATGTGGATTTTAATGTATTATACCTTAACAGATAGAAAAAATTATATATCCCTTTCTTTGTACCATATCTAAAAAAGCCCTCGTAAAAAAACGAGGGCTTTTTTTAGATAAAATTTCTGCTAAGCTTTATAATTAATATTCATATACTGTTGTCTGAAGAACGGTTCCATCCTCTGATGTCATTATAGTTTTTGTCACATTTCCGTACTCATCATATTCATCTACATATGATAAATCTATTCTCCAAGATATTTCATTACCTACAGAACGACCTTTAGTATGAAGTCCGCCAAACTGGCTTGGAGTTTCATCATAAGTTTTTCCATCATAAGATTCTACTCTGTAAACCCTTGTACATATCTGCTTCTCATCATACTCATAATATTTTTCTGATCTAATTTTGTCTCCTTCTTTTTCGTATATAAAGTGTTTTTCCTCCTTAAGAGGTGCACCATAGTCATTATACTGATATATGATATATGATGTTACCGTACCATCAGAATCATAAGATGTTGATTTAGCCACATTTCCGTTTGCATCATACTCCTTTATCGAGTACTCATCAAGTACATCATCAACATAACGTGAATGTTTAATTTCTTCCTCATATTCATTATATTCTGTAACATTTTTATAATTATGTATTTCTATTTTTCCGTCTGCATCAGTCCATGTACTTGTACTGGTTGAAATTGATTTTGCCAATCTTCCGTTAGAATCATACTCTTCACTGTAATCAGAATTATTATCATTTTTATTGTCTGAGATAACCTTATCCTCAGCATCATAACTTACCGTTCTTATATTATTATGCTCATCATCAAAATAATATTCCGTCTTACCAAGGTATGCTCCTTCAGCATCATACTTACGCTCTATATCAAGCTTACCGGTTTCTCCCGAATAATCCTTAACAGACCATCCTGTCACATTGCCCTCATCATCATAAGAGGTTATCTTTATTGTATAACCATAGTCAAGATATTCTGTTACCGATTGAAGCTTTCCATTCCAATAGCTTTCGGATTTTACGGTCATTCCTGCATTGTCATATACTTGGACATCCTTCCATGAAGGACTTCCGTCAGCCTTAAAGCCTTCTGAAGTGCTACCGTTTTTATCGGTATAGCTCTTATGATCTACTGAACCGTCATGTCTGTAGCTTATATATTCATGGCTTCCGTCTTCGTTAGTCTTTGATACATATGAGCTAAGTGTTCCACCCATCTGTGTATAGCTGGTGCTTGTGTACGATTTGTCTCCGTATGTATTAACATCTGAATATCCGTCAAAATATGTAGTTGTAGTCTTTGTAGAGTCACCGTTTTCATCATATTCATAATTTGATGATGAATATACCGTGCCATCGGCACGAAGCGCATTTGAAGTTACGATTTTACCCTTATCATTCATAACGGACTGATACTTTACCGTACCGTCAGCACGATATGTAGTACTGCTTTTTGTAACCTTTTCCACAGGAGTGTAGGAATCCTTTTTACCGATACTGTTCGGATCTACACGTCCGTCCTTATAAGCATATGCCCAGGTACCTTCACCGGCACCGTATGCTGCTGCAACCTCTCCGGCATCTGCAGCAAACTGAAACCATGTACCCTTATCCATAACACCGTATGGGTTAGCATAATAAAGCTTTTTACCTTCCTGATCAAAGGTAAGGAAATTAACATACATATAACCGTATACATCGAAGAAGCATAAATCATCAACCTCATCTCCGGATATACTCTTCTTTACATTATAGAAGTTACTGAAAACCTCATGACCTTGTCCATCAAAGTAAATGATATGCTCTCCATCCGGATGGTAGGTAAGCCTGTCCTTCATAGGTGAGCCATCAGCTTGTAAGAAATAAGTGTACTCTCCGTCACAGAAAAAAGCATCCGTTACAAGCTGTCCATCCAGTACATAGTAGTAACCATTCCACTTTCCGCCATTTTCGCGGATGTCATAGTGCTTTGCCTCAAATGCTGCTTTTACATCAATTGCAGGCAAGCTGATTGTCTGAGCAAGTGAGAGCATCATAGCTCCTGCTATGGCAAGTGCTTTCACTCTGCCCTTACGTTTTGTTTTAAACATCTTATACCTCCTTATATTAATGGCATCTTTGCCAAAATATACATAATTATATACCAAAACCAAATCACCTTCAATCTCTTCCTCTAATCTTGAAGATGCTCCTCTATCGCCATAAGCACCTTTTCCTTTTCAAGCGGCTTTAAGAAATATCCTTCGGGATTCAGCTTTAATACCGCCGTTATATGCTGTGTGTCAGCGACTGCAGTCAGGAAAAAGACAGGTATATCCTTTAACTCATCATCCATGCGCATATGTTGAAGTGTATCCTTACCGTCGAACTTTGGCATATCATAATCAAGCAGAACCAAATCCGGTTTTTTCTTATGCATTAATTCAAGTCCCTTAAGGCCGGAAGTTGCAACCATTATGTTATAGTGTTTCTCGAGCATTGCCTTTGTACTCCTTATGGATAGTGCACTGTCATCTACAAGCATAATTGTCTTTTTGGGCTTGTTTTCATCCCGTTTTGCTACTGCTTTTTTCAGTGCCTGATTTTTCTCCTTTTCAACATCTTCGTAGGATACATGCATCATTTCACAGCACTTTTCTATAAGCTGATTCTTGCCTACGGGTCTTATCATCTTTTCAAATTGTTCGTTTTCAAAATATCCTTTATATTTTTCACACTCATCAGCAGTTCCAACTACCACGACCGGGATTTTTTTATATGAGCCAAAATAATAGTCAAATATATCAGACTCCTCATGATTTAATTCCGCTGTACTGATAATTACCATATCCGGTTTAAAAATTTTGGTCATACCCTTTACCAAATCCAACTCATTGGCACAAAGCTGCATATTGAAGGTTCTTTCCAATATCTCATTCAGATTTCTTAAAACCTTATTTAGTTTTCCTATCAAAAGTATCCGCCTGTCCATATCTTCCCTCCATCAAATAAGTTTATCATTACTTGGGCAGCTTCTCAAGAAGCCTTTCTGTAATCTCACTGCAAAGCTCTTCATCTATGGCTTCCACCGCTATCTTAAGCTCTTCTATATCCTTCGCAGGTTCATCCGGATATTCATATTGTAAAAGTGCTTCCATCATCTCATCTGCACTATCTAAATCCATATCATTCATGGCATTTTTAAGCATATTGAGATAGGCTATAATCTCCTCATACTCATATGCCTTCTTTTCGTTACTTTCAGAAGGAGCAAATGAAACAAGCTTTTCCTTATAGCTGTTCCACTCATTTATAAATGAAGGTGTAACGGAAAGCACTCTGAATACCCTTCCGTCTCTTGCCGCATATTCCAAAAGCTTAGCCTGATGAGAAAGCTCCACGGCACCTATCATGGCAGCCGAGCTTTTCATAGCATGGACCTTAGTTCGATAAAGCGACAGTGCATCCTTCATCGCTTTTTTATTGTCATCTTCCTTTTCCGATTCCTTCTCTATATCTTCTATCAATTCATCCATGTCGATAAGCTTGTCCCTGCTGTTAAAATCAAGCTCATTACCATAAAATGATAACAACTTTTCATAGCAGCTACGAAGATATTCTGCCTCCTTATCCATGGAGATGTAAAATGAAGTAACCGTTTCCCTAAGAAGCCGGGCATCTGGCATATGTGAAAGTGCATATTCCCAGTCTATCCCTTCTATCTGCGGCAGACCATCAATATCCTTTCTGTAATTTATTTCATCCGCAGCTTTATCCGGCAATGGTTCTTTTACTTTATCAGATATCTTTATAAGCCTCTTCGGTAAGATACCCGCTATAAGCTTTTCCAGCTTTTCGGGAACAATAGGCTTTGAGAGATATTCATCAAAGCCCTCCTGTATATACATTTCTCTTGAACCGGAAACCGCATTTGCCGTAAGTGCAACAACAGGGGTTTCCTTACACCTGTTGTTCTCCGTATCCTTCATCCTTTTGAGAGTTTCAACTCCATCCATCCCCGGCATCATATGGTCGAGAAATATTATATCATAATGGTTTTGGGAAATTCTTTCAAGACATTCCTCACCGCTTTCCGCCTCATCCACATTTATCTTTGTTTCCCTTAAAAGGCCGCTCAAAACCCTTCTGTTTATCGCATTATCATCTACCACAAGAAGCCTCGCATCCGGTGCCTCAAATGATACCTCATATGTATATTCATGAGATTGCTTTCTTATTCTGTCCTCAATATCTCCTACCGGCTCATCATTTGTTATCCTTTGAAGGAGCTCAAAGGAAAATGTCGAGCCTTCTCCATATGCGCTTTCGACCTTAAGCTTGCTTCCCATCATGGAAAGGAGCGTAATGGTAATATTCATTCCGAGACCGGTTCCCTCGATATTGCGATTTCTTTCCTCCTCAATTCTCTCATATTCCGAAAAAAGTTTGGATATATCTTCTTCTTTTATACCGATTCCGGTATCGGACACAGTAAACCTAAGTCTTTCCATCCCATCATCGGTTATTCCTTCCGCCTTAAGCGTAACCGTACCTGTTTCCGTATATTTTACTGCATTATTTAAAAGGTTAATAAGTATCTGTCTGATACGAATCTCATCGCCGTACATACGTGAAGGAATATTTTTATCTATCAAAACCTTAAGAGCAAGCCCCTTATCATTTGCCTTTATGGACATCATACTGACTATGTCATGTATCAGACTGCTAAAATCATAATCAACCGGTATAATTTCCAGCTTGCCTGCTTCAATCTTGGACATATCCAATACATCATTTATGAGTGATAAAAGATTGTCTCCCGCACGCTTGATATCAAGAGCATACTGCTTTGTAGCAGTCTCCCCGCTTTCTCTTAAAATCATTTCATCCATACCAAGTATTGCATTTATCGGTGTTCTTATCTCATGTGACATATTGGCAAGGAAACGTGCCTTTGCTTCACTCTCCATGACAGCCTTCTGCTTTTCGTTCTCCATATGAAGAATTTTGTAAACAGTATCTATGGTTGCCATAAGAAGAAGGAATATAAGTCCGAGTGCCATAACCGTACCGCTAAACTGACTTGATTTTATAAAATATTTTACTATTTGTATTCCCGCTGCAAAAAAAGCTCCGAGTATGCCCGCCACAACCATCCAATAGCTTCTTACGCGTTTTTTCACAAGGTCTATAACGACCGTAACAGCTATCATAAATATAACAAGGAAGCATACCCCCGCCATCGCTATAATCGTATCTGCGAAATCTATGGTATGCGTAATATGAAGAGTCGAACAGACTATAAAATCCACGACGACAAAAAGACCTGCAACTATATACGGGCTTCTGTATCTGCCCTCCTGTACCTCATTCATATATATAAGAAACGGAAACGGTATAAGCATAATCATAAAAAATGCCATATCACTTACCGAAGAAAGATTCGGAAATAAAAGCTGTCTGAATTCCGAATTAAATATACTCCAGCATGCACCCAGAAATACGCTCCATCCAAGATAGGCAAGTTCGATTTTTCTGTTAAATCTGATACGAAGTATATTGCTGACCAGTATGATTACTATACTCAAAACCAGTTCCAGAAATGCAACCATAAGCTCAGGCATATATCTCGGTACAAATCTGTACCAGATACTCATCCTGTCTCCATAGTATGCAGAATAAAAAATACCCGTATATGAAGAATCGGTCACAGTCTCCATGGTAAGAATCTTTCCCGCATCAGAAGGCAAAAGCTCAATAAAAATATAAGCTACCGCACTTGTCGTACCAAAAATTCTTGTAGCTTTTGTATTATAGCTTTCCCTTAGCTCACCATCTATCCATATCCTCATATCCTGCTTTGAGCTTCTAAAGCACAGGTATTTATTGCCTGTTATATCCTTCGGAAGAACCGTTTCAAGAATTACCTTTTCACCCCTTTTTGCATCTACTTTTCCCGGGAACGTCAGGCTCTCCTTCGTACCGTCTTCTCTTACATAAGTCCACTCACCCTTATATTCTTCGTATTTATAATCACCACTTGACGGTGAATCTGCCGTTAGAAAAATCTGGCTGTAAAAAAAATACGAAAATACCAGTATGATAAATACTCCAAACATAACCTTTATAAAAGTCATAAGCGGTGTATTTTTTGCGGTATTTCCGTTAGCTTTAGTTTTAACCTTTGAATTGTCCATCTGCTCTCCCCTGAAATGTCCTGTTTACAGAAACTCTAACAATATTATAATATAATGGCATAATCGGAATTGCAATAATAATTTAATTTTCGTACCTCCTTCCCTTGTTATAGAAACTTACTATATTTTTATTTTTTTGTTTTACATTAAAGATATTTATGTTACAATTAGCAAAGTCACACCTGACATATGCAATAAAATAAACAATTTTGAGCTTAAGGGAGGTACGAAATGAAAAGACCGTTTGTTACTAAAGAGCAGATAGATGAGATTGTAAAAACCTATCCTACTCCTTTTCACATCTATGATGAAAAGGGCATAAGAGAAAACGCAAGAAGGCTTTATCAGGCTTTTTCCTGGAATAAGGGGTATAAAGAGTATTTTGCCGTTAAGGCAACACCAAATCCGACTATACTTAAAATTCTTAAAGATGAAGGATGCGGTACAGACTGTTCATCCTATACAGAGCTTTTAATGTCTGAAAAGGTCGGTATAACAGGCGAAAATATAATGTTCTCCTCAAATGATATGCCAAAGGAGGATTTCGAACTTGCAAGCAGACTCGGTGCAATTATAAACCTTGATGATTATACCCATATTGATTTCTTAAATGAAACCTGCGGGATACCCGAAACAATATGCTGCAGATATAATCCCGGCGGAACCTTCTCTATATCAACAACGATTATGGATAATCCCGGTGATGCCAAGTACGGTATGACCAAAGAACAGCTTCTTATGGCATATCCAAGACTTAAGAATGCCGGTGCAAAGCGTTTTGGACTACATGCCTTTCTTGCAAGTAATACTGTTACAAACGAGTATTATCCTACTCTTGCAAAAATTCTTTTTGAGGCAGCAGTTGAAATTAAGGAAAAAACAGGTATAAGCCTTTCGTTTATAAATCTTTCCGGCGGTGTCGGTGTACCATATACACCGGACAAGGAGCCTAATGATATTCTTGCAATAGGTGAAGGCGTAAGAAAAGCCTTTGATGAGGTTCTTGTCCCTGCCGGGCTTGGAGATATAAGTATATTTACGGAGCTCGGAAGATTTATGCTTGCACCTTACGGTGAGCTTGTTACAAAGGCAATACATGAAAAGCATATATATAAGGAGTACATCGGAGTTGATGCCTGTGCCGTAAATCTTATGCGACCTGCGATGTATGGTGCATATCACCATATAACAGTTTTAGGTAAGGAAAATGAACCTTGCGACCATACCTATGATGTTACCGGCTCATTATGTGAGAATAATGATAAATTTGCTATAGACAGAAAGCTCCCTAAAATTGATATGGGAGACTATCTTGTTATACACGATACCGGAGCACACGGTTTTTCCATGGGATATAATTACAATGGAAAATTAAAATCTGCGGAGCTTCTACTCTGTGAAGACGGTTCCGTAAAAGAAATCCGCCGTGCCGAGACACCTGCGGATTACTTTGCAACACTTGAGGGCTACTGGGATGTATAGGTATACATCGTGTTGCCTTGCATACTAAGAAGATTAGAAAACTCTTCTCTCGTAACCTTTACTTCTTCAGCCGCAATAGGGTCATAGTACCTTATGTGGCTGGAGTTGTAGCTTATAACAAGCACATATCTTCCATCATCTATACATGCGGCAAACGGAATATCTCTGTCAAGGAAATAAAGTGCCGTATCAAGATTAATTCCGGAAATATTTATACCGACTCCGTGTGTATATTCCGAAAATGCTTCCTCCCAGCTGCCGCAAACAAGAATATCCTCATATTCAGCTCTGCTTCCTATCATCTTTACACACATAAATGCACAGGTCATCAGTGAATCCTTTTTATCAAGACAGGCTCTTTCATTTATCTTATCTGCAACCGTATTGTATGTTTCAGCTTCTATATTTCTATAGATTGTATCTCCGTTACTGTCAACAACAAGTCCGCTTTTTTCATTATTTACTGCCGTTATGGCACTTCCTGCACTCTGATATTCTCCCTTATATCCTTCATTATCGAAAACATAAAAGGCATCTTCGCGGGTCGTTGTTTCAAGCTTTAAATCCTTGTCAAATTCGCTGTCCTTATATTTTGTCATAACCGGTTCAACATTGGCAGTTACATATATATTTGACGGGAAAATAATATTATGTCTTGTATAATCATAGTTTGTATAAGACGTTCCAAGCTCCATAACCATAGGATTTTCTTCTTTTTTATAAGAAATATAATCCGGATCCGTCTCCTCAAAAAATTTATTATTCTTAACTGCTCTTTTAAGATAAATGGTTTCTCCGTCTACTGAAGTATCCATGGTATATATACCGCTTTTAGTATATTCCTTAACAATATCTCCATCAGGCTTTTTGATACATATTTTATAAAGCGGCATAATCGCTTCACCTGATGCCATCATATTTATATCGCTTTGATTTGCAACACCGAATATCAAATCATTTCCGACAAATCCAAGTCCTAAAAACCTGTCCGAGGAACTGCCCGTTTCTTCATATTCCATACCCGTTTCAAAATTATGCACGATAAGCTTTGTTACGTCCTGTTTAGTATCACTGTCCGGATAAGCAACTATCTTCTTATTATCCGAAACAAGATACTTGTCCGAAGCTATGTTAAATACCATGGTATCCTGTGTCATGTTTCCAAGCTCAACCTTATAGATGGAGCTGTCCAAAAGATAGTAGAAAATACCGTTGTCATCATAATAGGAAAACCTTCCTATCTCTTTTCTCATTATATCATATGGTTCATCACAGCTTGTATAATATATTTCTTCAAGCTTCTTTTCGTTTGCATCATAATGATAAAGTGCAAGTCCGTTCTTACCCTCGTATCTTCCCCTGTTCATATATCCGTATACGACAAAATACATATTGCCATCATCATCCATATCTGCAATATTTATATCTATATTATTATTTACGGCACGCACATCTGCGTAATTTCCCTGAATAAAGCTGAAAACAGATGTAAGAGTCTGATTGTCATAATCATAAAGCCAAAGCTCGCCCGCCTTAACAATTGCAAGCTTTCTACTATCCTCCGAAGCCGCATATTCGATATTATCCTCTTTAGTTATTCCCAGACTTATACAATTATCTGCCGGCATAATATAGTCTTTATTAAAGATACTGTCTACATATCTGTCAAAGGCAAGCAGCTCTACCTCGGCTTTATTTATGTTATATCTTGCTGTATAATATTCGTCTACATAGTAAAAATGCTGTTCTTCATTGTATATGGTTTCTGCCACATAAGAAAGATGTATAACCGCATACTCATTGTCAAGCTCGGTAATCTCAGGAACAACTCCGGTAATTGTAATCGGACTCATTCCACCCCAGCTGATCATATCATAGGATGAATTTAGATTTACATGAGAAAGGTCATAATCTTGTCCCTCAGGTGTAACCTTAAGCCTGTCAAACACCATATTTCCTTCGCTTTCATTGACATCCTTTATAAATGTGGTATTGTGAAAATCCATAGCAAAGCTTATTATTTCATTGGCATGCTGGCTCTTAAGATTTGTGATTCTTGTATAATATCTTGCACTTTCTCCTTCCTCATTGGTTATGATAAAAACAAAAACATACTCCCTGTTTTCGCTCATATCCATCCTGAAATGCACCTTATACTCTTTTAATCCGTCCTTTAAGATACCTTCCTCTGCATCTCCGTTTTCTATAAGAGAATCTCCGGATATACTTCTTAACTCATAGCTGTAGGAGTTGCCATAATCAGAATAATCAGCAACTAAAACATTTACACCGTACTCATCATTTACCGGAATTATTCCGTCACGCATCAGACTTGTAGACATTACCTGTGTATAACCATACATCATATTTACGGTTCTTTCGCCAAGCTTACAGTATACTACAGGCAATGTCGGTTCATCCACTTCACGGGATACAGCATCAAGCCCGAGATTATTTATTTTATTTACCAAAAGGGCAGTACCCGTTGCAACAGCAATAAATACAATAACCCTTATTATTATCTTTCTTATCATATGCTAAAAGAATCTTCTCCTTCTTTTATATCTGCATCTTCTTACATAGAATTCATTGCACAGCATTACCTCTATAAGATGCCTTAAGCAATCGTCATCATCCTTATATTTTAGTTTATCATATATTTTATCAGCCATACCTCTTACGGTATCTTTATCCGGATATTCCATAAACATCGGACTTCCTTCATATTCCAGTCTGTCACATATATCCTCTATGAGTACCATAATAAGTCTGGCCTTCGACGGATACATATTTGTAAGATATTCTCTGTCCCTCTCCAATTCTTCCTCATCCTTAAGATAAAGCTTTGGTGAAATAATTCCTGAATCAAGCATTAAATTATCCATATTTACCTCACACTGATTATTATATGAAACAGCGAAACTAAAGTTTTTTCTATTTAGCTTCGCTGTTTTCTTCATTTATTATATTCTATAAATCAGTGTGTGTGCATAATTAATCGCCAAATGAAATTCCAAGCATCTTTGCATTCTTAACTATATCATCATCTGCTGATACGTACTTAAGCTTACCTGCACTTTCTGCAAGCGGAATTGCAGTAACCTCACTGCCTTTCATAACAACAAGCTTGCCAAAATCCTCCTTCTTGATAAGCTCTGCTGCCTTTGCACCAAATCTGCTTGATATAACTCTGTCGTAAGGGCATGGACTTCCACCTCTTTGAGTATGTCCGGGAACTGTTACTCGTATATCCATACCTGAATACTGCTTAATCTTATCAGCAACCTCATATGCAACGGAAGGATATTTTTCTGCTGCCTCGGCAACAGCCTGCTTTCTTTCCTTCTTCGGCAGCTTTGCAACCTCTTTTGAAATTGCGCCCTCAGCAACCGCAAGTATCGAAAAGCCCTTTCCTGCCTTGGTTCTTTTCTCAAGTGCCGCACAAACCTTCTTTATATCATAAGGTATCTCAGGTATAAGTATAACATCCGCTCCTGATGCAATTCCTGCATGAAGAGTTATCCAGCCTACCTTATGACCCATAACCTCAACGATAAATACACGTCCGTGTGAGCAGGCGGTGGTGTGAATACAATCTATAGCATTAGTAGCTATGTCTACTGCACTTTGGAATCCAAAGGTCATATCCGTGCCCCAAATATCATTGTCAATAGTCTTCGGACATCCGATAACATTTAATCCCTCCTCGGAAAGACGGTTAGCCGTTTTCTGTGAACCATTTCCACCAAGCACAACAAGACAATCAAGCTTAAGCTTCTTGTAAGTTTCCTTCATGGACTTAACCTTATCAAGTCCCTCCGGTGTCGGGATATCAAGCTCCTTAAACGGTGTTCTTGAGCTTCCGAGAATAGTTCCGCCCTTTGTAAGTATTCCCGAAAAATCATCTGCTGATAACTTTTGATAGTTTCCGTATATCAAGCCCTTGTAACCTTCCAAAAAGCCATATATCTCAACCTCTTTAAAGCATCCGTAAAGTCCCTTTACAACACCTCTCATGGTTGCATTAAGTGCCTGACAATCTCCACCGCTGGTTAGCATACCGATTCTTTTCATCTTAAAACCTTCCTTTCTCTATATAGTTATTCTTCCTTCCAATGCTCTAAGAAGAGTCATCTCATCTATACACTCCAAATCTCCGCCTACGGGTACCCCGCTTGCTATACGCGAGGTTTTAATACCTGACGGTTTTATCAATTTGGATATATACATTGCTGTTGCTTCTCCCTCTACACTTGAATTGGTAGCTATAATTACCTCTTCAACATCCTCTGCCTCAAGTCTTAAAATAAGCTCTTTTAGCTTTATATCATTTGCTCCAATTCCCATAGCGGGATTTATAACTCCATGCAGAACATGATAGACTCCCGTATACTGTCCTGTTCTTTCATAGGCAGCCAAATCTCTCGGTGTTTCTACTACCATAATAAGCCTATGGTTTCTGTTAGCGGAAGCACATATCGGGCATTCCTCCCTGTCAGTTATGGTATAACAGGTCTTGCAATACTTTATATGCTTCTTCGCATCAGATATGGAATCCGACAGACTTTGTACTCTGTCCTCCGGCATATTTATTATATAAAAAGCCAGCCTTTGTGCAGTCTTTCCGCCTATTCCCGGAAGTCTTGACAATTCTTCAATTAATTTATTTACCTTATCTCCGTATATATCCATCAGAATGGAAAGCCTCCGCCCATGCCGCCGGTTATTTTACCCATTTGTGTCTTCTCATCCTCGGACTGAAGTCTTATAGCCTCATTGACTGCGGCCATAACATTTTCTTCTATGTCCTCAAATAGATCCTCATCCTCTCTGTCAAAGGCATCCTTATCAATATTAATCTCCGTTATTTCCTTCTTGCCGTTAATCTTTACCTTAACAACTCCGCCTCCGGCTGTTGCTTCATATTCCTTTTCTTCAAGCTCCTTGGTTGTTTCCTCCATCTGCTTTTGCATCTTCTGAGCCTGCTTCATAAGATTATTCATGTTTCCCGGCATCATACCTCCCGGAAAGCCGCCTCTTTTTGCCATTTTTTTATCCTCCTATATAATACTTATCATTTTTATGCTTTGAAATTAATATTATCAAATTTTACCCTGGACAAATCCAGACCCTTTAGTCTTTCAACTGAACTGTCATTGGCATTTACAAGCCTTATTCCTATATGGATATCTCTCTCGGTAAGTCCGGCTATCTCTTCCTCTAAAAGCTCTCTGTTTTCTTTCCTTCCAAAATAATCTATCGCAAGTTGATTATCGTTATTTTTAACATAAACCAATTCTATGGTAGACTGCATATCTCCCGGAACCACCATCGCTTTATCAAGAAATACTCTTTGAATGCGCATAACCGAAGACATAAGCTTATCCCATATACTTATTATACTTTTGATTTCCTTAAGACTTGCCTCCGAAAACTCCTTTTTCAAATTTGCAAATATTCTTTCACCATCATCCTGTTTTAAGCCTTCATTGCTTTTTATCTCGTTTTCCTTTGTAGTCTCTGATTTATTGTAAGAATCCGCTTCATTTGAATTAACATATATAATTTTTGCATCCTCATCAATGCTGTCTGTTTTTTTCTCAAGCTTTTCCAGTCTTCTTTCTATAGCAGAATAATCCTTCTGCATCTGGGGCCTGCACATCCTGATAATCGCCACATCAACTATTACTCTCTTGGTTTTAACATATGCAAGCTTATTTGAAGCCTCCTGAAGTATATTTATATAGTTTATGAGATAATCCTCATTTAATTCACTGCCAAACTGTATAATAGTGTCCTTTTTTTCAGCAGATAAATCAACATCAAAGGACGGATTCACCTTGAGCATAAGAACATTTCTTATGAATCCGATAAATTCTATTATAAATTGTGATAAATCCTTACCCTGCCATACTGCATCATCGACAATCTCTACAGCCTTGTTTACATCATCACGGATAATGGAATCAAGAAGGCTTATATACACATCGATATCAACTGCACCGATTGTGTCAAGAACCCTTTCATAAGTAAGCTTCTCTCCAAGATTGAAGGATATGCACTGGTCAAGTATGCTCAAAGCATCTCTCATCGAACCGTCTGCCACCTTTGCCACATAAGAAAGGGCAGCTCTTTCGGCATTTATTTCTTCCCTTTCCAAAAGCTCTGCAAGCCTGTCGGTTATCGTCTCGATTGGTATTCTCTTAAAATCATATCTCTGACATCTTGAAAGTATGGTTATCGGAACGGAATGTACATCCGTAGTTGCCAATATAAAAATCACATATGAAGGCGGCTCCTCCAAGGTCTTTAAAAGAGCATTGAAGGCTTCCTTTCTCAGCATATGAACCTCGTCAATTATATAAACAAGGTATTTTCCGGTTGAAGGAGAATACTGAACAGAGTTATTTATCTGTCTTATATTGTCAACACCATTGTTGGAAGCACCGTCTATCTCGATTACATTCATGGATGCACCTTCAGTTATCGCCCTACAGCTTGCACATTCATTACACGGGCTTCCATCAACCGGATGCTCACAATTTACTGCCTTGGCAAGGAGTCTTGCTATGGTAGTTTTTCCGGTTCCCCTTGTTCCGCAGAAAAGGTAGGCATGTCCTACCCTTTCATATTTTATCTGATTTTTTAAGGTCGTTACGATATGCTCCTGACCTTTTACCTCGTCAAATTCATTCGGCCGCCATTTTCTATATAACGCCTGATACGACATAATCTATGTCCTTTCCATGCTCAAAGCTTTTTTGAGCGAATCGATTATTTGTTATATCTGAATCTGAAAATCTGATCCAGCATACGAAGAGTCTTGAAATTACCCTTTGCCGTAATTTCTCCTGACATAAAGCCCTTTTGGAATGTCATCTTTCCGTCTATTATGCTTCTCATCATTGAGCTTTCTGCCTTAAGCTTGACATCCGCCTCCTGATTCTCTCCATATTCGCAGGAAAGAGGTGCATCCTTCTTTACATCTATGATAAGATTTTTACTTATATCCGGTATAATTATTACATATTTCGCAGAAAAATCCTTTTCGGGATAATAATTCTTGAAAAAGCCTCCGACAATATCATCCTCATATACCGGCTCTTCCTTCTTATCATCATCTCCAAGCATATGCTTGAACATAGCAGCCAGCTCCTCTATATCTTCCTTCTGCTTCTTTACGTAACCGTCATCCGCAACGAACTTAGAAAGCTGTTCGCTCTCCTGAGGTGTAAGCTTGATGTTATGCTTTTTGATTATGTTGTTTTTGACCGCCGTATTACTTGTAGGAAGCTTAACCTGTTTTTGATTTACACTCCTGTAAAGGTCCTCTGCCTTTCTTTCTATGAGAGATAAAAATGCTGAATTTCTTTCAAAAACCTCCGGGCTTTCAACATAGCTTGCTATACCGTTAATGGATATTCCGCCAAGTATATCCCAGGCTTTTTTTAACGAAAGCTCAGCATCCAGCTCACCATATGCAGTTGCTACCACAACGGGCATCATATAAAGTCCGGATATCTTTTCCTTGTCACCATATAACCAACACATATCAAGGAACTGCTGCATATATCCGCCAATTCCAAACCATTCAACACTTGATGCAAGTATTATTCCGTCGCAGTCCTTAAGTGTATTTGGAAGCGTAGCAATTCCCGACTTATCCTCATACATATTATATCTTTTTACATCAACTCTTAATTCGGAAAGAACCTGGACGATTCTGTCAATCACAAACAAGGTTGGGTCTTCCAGTAAACCCCTTCCCCCATAGTAAATATTAATCTTCATACTCACTTAACCTCATTTTTTACATATATATCTAATATACCAAAAATGAGGTGTAAATACAATGATTTTGTTTGCTCAGGATACAAAAAACTCTTCATTTGCAAGTCTTACTATATCTCCCGCATTAATCTTAATCTTTTCATAAGCTTTAAGCTTTATTGAATTAACATAGGTTCCGTTGGTTGAATTCTTATCCTCGATATATATATACCTGTCCTTTACACTGATACATGCATGTATCCTGCTTATCTGCTCCTTGTCAAGTCTGTAATCGCACTCTCTTTTTCCTCTTCCTATAACCAGTTCCTCCTTATCAGACGAAACAACAAGAGGCTCAAGCATTCCGTCATTTAAAGGAATAAGCTTATAGTTCTTCCTTCTCTCCGGAATCATATCATATGATTTATTATTCATTTTGCTGTTGTCATAGGCTTCGTTTTCAACACTTTGATTATCATAAGCTTCGTTTTTCATACTTCGGAATTCCTCCATCGACATATCCATATCAATCTCTTCCTCTTTTTCTTTTTTCAAAAAATAAATAGTGATATTTAATATGAGTAAGAGCATCAGAATAAAAAAAGATGTTAAAAGAAAATTTGACTTATCTGATATAAAATATCCTGCTCCCGATAATATAACAGCGGCACAGTTTATTGCCACTAAAATCTCATGAAAATAATTGTCCCTTGTGCTATCTTCGTCTCTTTCCTTTATAGCTATATCCGTCTTTAGACCCAATTTCCCATTGTCAAAACCGGTTTTATCTTCCGGATAATATTTTTCATCATAAAAAGAGCTTTGTTTTTCCTGCATTTTATCTAAGCTTTTTATAATCTCACCAATCCCAAGATTTTCATATGATATAAGCTCATACATCCGATGCAGCTCTACAATTCCGTCAGGACTTTTATAATCAAAAACCTGCATTATATATTCCATAAAATTCTTCATTTGGTTTTTTATTTCTTTATTGTAAAGCGGTACACAAATCAGGTTTATTTTTTTATTTTGCTCGTCCCAGAGCATATATTCCGGAGACAAAACAAGATCACTTGGATTGAGAAGGTATGATTCTGTTACATTTATACACTCAAGCAAATCCGCCAACAAAGCCTTCAGTATTCTAATATCCGGTTTTTCTTTAATAAAATACTTATCGAGTACAAACAGCGAATTTATTGGAAATCTAAGATATACATGGTCATCTGCCTTACTGATAACAGGCTTTATTATTCCCGTTATATTGTTATCCTCAAGCATCCTAAACTGATACGCTCTTTGTAATATCTCCGAATCTGTAGGTGAAATTACCGCTTCTATATAATTATTAATCCCCTTACTCCCATAATATATCTCCATACAACTGCCATCTCCTTAATCTATCCGTACATTTATCATATTCTCTCTTGAAGTTTATTTTTTCTCCCTGATATCTGTATATTTTTCCGCCCAATCCTTCCTTTGCATTTATTTCACAGAAAAGATTTCCCGAAGATAAACCCGGACATATATTGGGTTTATTGCCTACTCCGATGATTTCATTCTCAATCTTCTGTTCCAGTTCCCCCTTGAAAGTATTTAAGTCATCCGCATTTGATATAGTGTATAGTTCATAATATACATTTCCCTGAATAACCGCATCATTTATAACATCCAAAAATAAAAATATGACTGCCACAACAATGAATACAACAACCGGAATAATAAATGTAGCTTCTACTACCGCAGTTCCTTCGTTACCATTTACACTTTTCTTTAATCCGTACATCTTTGACATCCCGGCAATCCTCCTGCATCCGAAAGCTTTATTCTATAAACAGTTCTTTTCAATCCGCTGCAATTTATATCCAAGTGATATCTTTTGCCTTCCTCCGTTATATATACCTGACTGCCGCCATTATCCTTACAAAACTCACACGGTGTATAACCATTTTTCTTGGCAATTTCTTTTGTGCTTTTACTTATAGAGAGCTTTAAATGTGTACACATACGGCTTTCATGGTATACATCCCTGTTATCGGTAACATAAACATATCGTTCCTTTTCTTCCGCTTCGGTTTTACCATTTTCTTTTCCCTCTCCGATATATGCTCTTTTTCTTATAATTAGCTGTTTTTCTTTCGCCAGCTTCGGTACATAAGGAAGCTCTATTTTAAGCTTATAGTTTACTACCAGCGTAATATAGTCATCCTCATCAACTCCCGTGGTTCCAAAGCAGTTTATATCTGTTATCCCCTTTTCAACCAGCTCTCTGTCATCCATATACTGAGGTAGAACAGCCTCCGCAAGAACAAAATCCGGCTCGGAAACATAGGCAAATTCCGACATGTATTCTGCAGTTTCACATGAAGCCTCATATAAGGCTCCCTCGGCAAGTTTACATCTGCACATGGAATAAAAGGCTATCATGGTAAAAAGAAAAACCGGAATAACAAGTGCTGCTTCAACAACAGCACCTCCATATTCACTTTTAAAAAAATCTTTTATATTTTTTACGGTAAGATAAATCATTCTTCCTCCATGATATGTTTTACTTATGATTTTTGTTTTAATATCCTCTGTCTCATTGGTCATGCACCCGGAGAGGATTTTTTTATTGGGCTGAAGACAGAGGACATTAAAACAAAAATCATATTAATATCCGCCGCTTATATCAAAACCAAAGGTATTACCTTCAAAATCCACACTTATATCCGCTGTCATTCCGACTGCAGCATTGCACATTTTGAAATCAGGATAATACTGCCTTGTATTAAGCTGAATTATGTCAAGCATACGCATATATGCCTTGTCCATATTGAGGGAAAGAAGTATAAGAAGATAATCCTCGTATGTCATTCCGTTTTCATCATCCTGTGGTTCCCCAAAAAAACTGTCACTGATACTGTCTATATCCGTTCTCCAATTAAGAGAGCTTTTCTCAAATTTCACTTTCTTACCTGCAAGCAATGCTCTGGTATCAGCCATTGCTTCTATATATGCCCAACAGCCTGCAATCAAATATTTCAAAACAGGCTCCGGTATAGTGGTAACCAGACTAAGTGAAAAAGCAATTTCCTTAACTCTTGCCATCTTAACCGTATCCTTTAAAAGATACGAATAATTAATGGGAAAACGTATAGCTATAATTCTTTTTACTGTTTTATTCAGATTGTCATAATCTGTCCGTGAGCCACAGATAAGATATTCCATTTCAAAGGCAAAAACCGTCGAAGCATTTTTATCCTGATTAACCGCACTGTTAAACATTTCCTTTGAATATGCGAGTCCGCATCCGGCATCATATAAGGACTCATTCCATGAGGTTTTTTTCTTTAAATCACTTTTTAATCTGCTATAGCTTTTAAAGCTGCTATTTATTTCAAAATTATCAACCAAATACGTACTGCTTCCCGAGGGACATTCAGACAAATCAATAACATCCATACTTATATCAAGATCATCCGGAGCAAGAAAATTCACTATACCGATTTTATTTACACTCTTTACAAATTTACGCGGATCATCTTCATCCCGGGCAGAGACTGCCTCACTACGCTGTCCTTTTTCCCCCTCTTCCTTTTCTTTGTCCATCTCCTCGATAACCAGGTCTTCTACTCCCGATTCCTTACCTCCTGTCTTATCAATTATTTTATCCGCACCATAATCAATAGCTGCATAAACCGTATAATCTTCAATCTGTTTTTTTAAAGCATAACACTCATTATCTGTAATTAAATTATAGCTATTTATAGCAGTCTCCCTCACTTCATAGCTATCCTGCAAATTATTTTTCAGACTTTCATTGAAGAATTCCTCCATATAAGCTTCTCCCTTTCCATAGTCCGTTTTATCAAAAAGGAGAATATGATAATGCTCGAAGATATAGCTGTTATATTTTGATTTCACATCTGAAACTGCCAGCTCCGCCGTGATAGCAGCCTTTTCCTTTGCTGTAAAATACCTGCAAAGCTTTATGGCTGTGATACTAAGTATAAGCAGCACTGTTGTAATCAGACTTATAAAAACCGTAATCTGACCTTTATTATTCATACTCTCCTCCTGATAGAATGATATTAATATAATTTTTTATAATTCTTTTAGACCTTTTGAAAGGTGAAACTAACCATAAATATCTTTTGCATCCTTATTGATGGCTTTCCAGATATTACTTACCAAGGTTTCTATCTGGTCCTTAAATATTGCTACCATTGCAATAAGTACAACAATTATTAAAATGACTTCTACAACGCCCATTCCGTCTTCCTCATATAAAAATCTCTCAAAGGTATTCATAGCACAACCCTCCTTTCGATTTTAAAAGCTCACAAAAGCAGGAATCATAATTATGACAATTACAACCGCCATAAGAATAATCATGGGAAAAACCAGCTTGACCGATGCTTCTTCTCCTTTCTTTTTTGCATATTCTTTTCGCATTATTAATGACTCTTTTACTTCGTCAAGCATCAATTTTCTTAAGTCCTTAGTTCCCATCCTTATATTTTGACTGATGTGACTCATAAGCCTGCTGTATTGCGGAAGTCCAATTCTTGTTCCCAATTCCTCATATGCCACGGCTTCATCCATTCCGGAATTTATCTGATTCAGAGTATATTTAAGCTCCCTTATCAATAAATCCTCCTCTGATTCATCAATTATTTTGATAAAGCATGCCTTGATTCCCATTCCGGTTCCAAGGAACAGCCAAAGGCGGTTTACAAAGGATGGATATTTTTTCAGCAGCACGTCATCCCTTTGTTTCACCCTCTGATTAAGACTGCTTTTTGAGATAATAATCGTAATCGTACACACTAAGAGTCCCAAACCAAATAGCCTTTTATCAAAATCCTCATCAGTTTTTTTTAAAGATATACTTTGTCCATCTATCTCGTCAGGAAGCTTAAAGCTTGATTTATCCCGGTTTTCTGCTTCTATACCGTTCAACACAGCTACAATATCTTCTGCTATATCTTCAGAAGATGATTTTTTAATAAGTGTCAGCTGATATTCATGCTCAGCCGACATATCAAGGTACGTTATTCTTGCCTTGAGAACTATCTTTATATCTTTACTTATTTCATCAAACCTTATCTTCCCTGAGGGAAAAATGTACTCGGGATAATCATTTACCCAGTCTATCTCAAAAATTCCCCTTCTATCAGAAGCCGGCAGCTTCAAATCACTGCCGATATGCTCCAAATCCGGATTATTTCCCAATATGTCACTCTCGAGCTCTGCAAATACTTTATCAGCTTCATTTAAAAACTCCTCCTCGGTATATTGCTTCGGATACACCTCGAGCTTATAAAGCTTTTTTTCGTCACCGCCTATTAAAACATCATAATAGACAGTCTCCTCATCATAACCGCCTCTTTCGATAACATTCTGCGGTTGCTTGTCCTTATTAAATTTTTTACTTACAGAAAGCACTATGCAGGCTGAATTTATTACAAAAATAATCACCATACATATTGAAATAATCTTTACGTAATATTCCTTTATGACTTCATCCAATTTTGAATCGGAAACCACATTAAGTTTCCGGAAATCTGAACGTTTAATCACATTTTTTATCCGTTTATTCCAATTTAAATACATCCATACGGCTATAGCCTTAACCACATTCTTATACTTGCTGAAATGTTTTCTGCTTAAAATTGCAAGCATAAGATAAACCAATAAGATTAAAAGATTTATCATTAACATTTTTTATACCTCGATTCTCATTATTTTATTTATCAAAATCCACGCAAAAAGAATAATAAGAAGACTCGTGAGCATAATTATTCTTCCCGGCGCGGTCTGATACAATATATTCATATACTCTGTATTGGTTATATTCATATAAAGAACTATCACAAACGGCATGGCAACCATTATCCTTCCTTCCAGATATTTTGATGCCATTATTGTTTTTATTTCATTTTCAACAGTTGCCTTATCTGTCATATTTCCCGCCGTTTGTTTTATAACCATAACAATATTTCCTCCGTATATCTTGGCAGTTAAAACGAGCCTTGCAAAATCCTTTATGTCGTCTATATCACTTCTTTCAGCAAAGTCCAAAAGCAAGTCCTCCACCCTTTTATTCAGCTCAATCCCTCCTAAAATTTCTCTTAGCTCCCCCAATATAAAACGATACTCTGTCCCTGTTTTTTTCAAATCAGAACCGGTTATGTAAAACGCCTTTTCCAGAGAATAACCTGCCGAAAGATTTCCCGAAAGAGCAACTATCATATCCTTAAATTCCCCTGCCAGAATATCCTTTCTTCTATCTCTTTCATACAATTTATCCCTCTTCCATACAAAGCATCCCAGAGGAAGTAAGAATAATACAAAAAAAACATTTTTGAAAAAAAGAATTCCTATGAAGGTGCAAATTCCTGCTATTTTTAAAATTTCCCGAATAACCCAGCCTTTATCAGGCTTATATACTCTGTAATCCACCATAATCTACCCTGTTTTTATAATGTTTTTTCAAGCTCCTTATATACATCGTAAAGACCTGCCTGCATAAGCTTGTCTGCATTTATAACATCATTTACCTTTCTCAATCTACCGTTTATCCTTGAATTTATTTCTCCTATTTCAACAAATTCATACAGTGTATTTAACTTAATCTCTCCCATCTCCACCTCCAAAACCTCACATATAGACAAAACTCTTCTACTTTTATCGCGCAGCCTTCCAAGATGTATGATTATGTCTACAGCTGATGCTATCTGACTCTTTATCGCTGCAAGTGGAATATCCATTCCCATTAGTACCATTGTTTCAAGTCTTGACAGCATATCCCTACAGGAATTGGCATGACCTGTTGATAATGAGCCATCATGACCGGTATTCATAGCCTGAAGCATATCTATAGCTGCTTCATCCCTTACCTCGCCTACTATAATTCTGTCCGGCCGCATCCTGAGACTTGTCTTTATCAAATCTCTGATTGTTATCTCGTTTTCTCCTTCAACATTGGCATTTCTCGCTTCAAGTCTTATGAGATTAGGGACATCTCTTATCTGAAGCTCTGCCGCATCTTCAATCGTTATAATTCTTTCATCTTTTGGAATAAATGCCGATAATGCATTTAAGAATGTGGTTTTTCCTGATCCGGTTCCACCGGAAATAAATATATTATATTTTGCTCTTACAAAAAGCTTTAAAATTTCTGATGTTTTCTCATCCAGAGAGTTAATTTCAACGAGCTTATCAAGTGTCATTATTTCCTTTGGAAACTTTCTGATTGTTATGATTGGTCCGTTTAAGGAAACAGGATAAAGAACCATATTAACTCTCGAGCCATCCTTAAGCCTCGCATCAACTATGGGACTTGCCTCATTAACCCGTCTGTTACAGCCGGCAACTATCTGTTGGACTACCGCTTTAAGCTTTTCCTCAGATTCAAACCTCTTTTTTGCCTTTTCAATACGTCCGTTTTTTTCAAGAAAAATATCCTTGTATCCGTTTACCATTATCTCCGATATGTTTTCATCATCTATATACTCTGTCAAAACATCCAACCTTCGAATGGAATTAAAAAGCTCTGTTTTCAGTTGTACCTTTTCTTTTAAAGGTATATATGTATTGGCGGTTTCCTCAATTATGCATCTGTCAATTATACTGCTTATCTCTTTATCATTTGGTTCCATACTTAAATCAAGCTCTGACATAATTTTTGTTTTAAGCTTAGGCTTAATTCCCAAATCCATTTTTCTACATATTTCCTCCTGCTATTAAGTCTCTGATTGTCTCACTTCTAAAATCCGCATCAGGTACCTCTACATAGTAAATTTTATCGTTTATACTGCTTGTGGTTTCACGCTCAATTAGTTTCTTAAAACCTTCTATTTTTTCTTTTGATACCTCATCTTGCAAAACAGGTACAAGAATTCTGTCCATCCTGTTGAGTATACTTATATCCTGCAAGGCTCCCACACCGATATCAAAAACTATTCGTTTGTAATTATCATTTTTTACGGTATTTAAAAGCCATTCGATATTGTGGGCGGTTATCTGCTTTACATCCATATAATTAAGTGATATAAAGCACCTTGCTCCATCCACACATTTCAGTTGTTTAAACGTAGTGTCGATAAGTGTATTTTCGCTAACCAGATAATACATAAAACGCTCATATAAATCCCTATAGTCATCATTTTTGTATTCTCCGGGCAAAAAACCGGCATATTCCTCAAGCCCGATATACAGGCAATTTTGATAAAAGCTGCATATTCCCTTTGCCAAGGTGGTTTTCCCACATCTTCCCAAAGGTGAATAAACCGCACACGAGAGTGTATTTACATCTGTATAAGCCCTGTTTTTACTTACAATTTTTACTATCTGCTTTGATATTTTGATGATACTTTGATATTTATAAATTGTATTTTCAGATATAAAATCCCTGTTATCAGTCAGTTTTAAAATCAGAATATCATTTTTGTCACACGTGATATTTTCATCTAAAAGAATCAAATCGAGCTTGTCTTGTTGGGTATAATTTTTAATTGCATTAACATCTGAGAAAACCGTTATTTTAAGCGGAATATCTTCATTCATATTTACATATTCCATAAAATTCATTACATAACAGGTATCACTGTCACACAAGCCTATTACATATTTTTGCATATTACACTCCTTACACGGTAAACTCTTCTATTAGCCTTACCATACAGGCCAAAAAAACCGGAATTGAAAGATGCAGTTTTGAAAACTTATATTTTTCTTTGTTTTTTTTGATGATAATAGTATTTACAAGCTTGTAAACAACGACTATAAAAGAATACACCGCCGCTATCATAAAGGTTAAAAACATAATCCTCAAAACCCTTGCTCCCGTAAATGCTCCGATTGCCGATAAAAGCTTTATATCTCCTGCCCCCAAAAATCTCATTATGAAAAAAGCAGATAAAATAGCAATCGGATATAAAATTCCTAAGGCACTTATTTTTATTCCATGTAAACCGTAAACCACCAAATTATAAATTGTTCCTGCAAGAATCCCTATAAAGCTAAGCCTGTTTGGTATTTTAAATGTACGTAAATCATACACACAGGCAAAAAAAGCCAACACTAAACAAAAGATATTTACAATAGTCATACCTCCTTTGAAAAATATTAAATTGTTTTTTTGAAATATTTATTAATTAATAGATATTCAAGAGACATCTTCAACACTGATGTCTTTTTTGATACAGCATTTTCATCTGCTGTAATTAGACTGTAGCACCCCAAAATCAATTTGTAAAGTCCAACATTTCGGACCGCGGTCCGAAAAATCGGACTTTTCATACCTTAAGACCGCTAAAATACTTAAATTTAATTTTTTGAAAAAATTGATCTTTTTAAGAAATTTGATTAAAAATGATATGGCGGGAATAGTCTTGCCAAATACTGCATAAAAATATTATATTTACCCAAATCAAACAGCACCCCGCTAAGTACGAGAGTAAACACAAGCCATACCGGCAAAAAACGATAAAATGCTTTACTCCTTTTAAACAGCATACCAAATAAAAGTGAAACAAATGATACACAAACAATATATATTATAATCCTTACAAAGCTCACCAAAGGAGTGTATTCCTTTAACAGCAGCATCACAAAAAATGTGGTAACCGACATAGGAAGTACGGATGCCAACGTGTGTATAAGCCTGAGTGATATCTGCTCTTTTTTGCTCATCAAAAGATATATATTATTTTCTCTGTCCTTTATGTATGCAGCGGTTCCGAGTATGGCAACTATATAAACAAAAAGCCCTGCCAGCTTTCTGATTGGAATATCCATCTTAGTTTCCTCAGTAAGCTCTTTATATTCGCCATAATCCGTATTTGTCGAAAAAACAGTCTTTTTTTCAGTATAAGTATTATAAACCTCATCTATGGTTTTTTTATCTATTTCCAGATATGCGTATTTTTCTTCTATCTGTCTTTTTATCATTTCATTTGACGTATATCTGTACATTACCTCATATATCTCTTCATACGCCACTCTCGGAAGAAAGGACCTCGGCGATGTAAATTCTATTATCTTTTCATTATATCCGGTGGTTCCGGTCTTCTTTATATAGTCCTTCGGAATTATAAAGCCGGAGTTTGCTTTCCCGCTCACGACATCCTGCTTTAGCTCGTCTTCACTTTCTACCATATAAAAGGTAAAAACAGACTGCTTTGATGTAAGCTCCGTTTTAAATTCCTCCGCTTCCTTTGATGTATCTTCACACAAAAGTGCTATGGATATATAAAGACTCTTTTCCTCAGCCGGAATCATGGTATATATAACGCTGAGCAATATAAGGAAAGCAAGCATTGCGATATAAAAGGGCTGTGTGACAGTCCTTTTAAGCATTATTCCGAATCGTATAAAAAACTTCTTCATCACATTCTCCCACTAATAGAGTATAAAAAGTGCATACTTTAACAAATAAGTAACAGGATTATATATGGCCGTCTGTCCGATAATCTTAGGCATAAGTATAAGCGGAATAAATCCTCCAGCCAGATATATTCCGGTTACGACTATTAAAAAAATAACTATATCAACAATATGCTCCGATTCGATAAGGTTTGACAATATATATGTTATTACCGCGACAAGAAAAGCAAGCGGAATAACGGAAATAAGCGAGCTTGCGCTTATATTTCTATTAAATATTCTAAGCAGTATAAATTCAAATACATATAATACATATAAGAGTCCTGTTGCACAAATTATCTCGGAAAGACCTGCTTTAAAGCTGTTTAAGCCTCTAATCCTCTGCATCATTCTGTACGCATTATTTTGTCCCTTATAATATGGTGTAAGCTGAAAGCTCATCAGAAAGAATATTAGTATCATCATCGAGGCAATGAGTGTCTTCTCAAGATTATGCGTTCCTGTTGAATCAATCTTCTCTATCTCATAGCCCTCTGACCTTGCAAATACATCAGTAAAAAGCTTAGCATATATAGAATTATATGTACCTGTAATCTCATCCTCTGATAAGCCGGTATCAGAAAGTACATCATGAAAGGTTGTTATGGCCGCACCGGTCGTGGCATAAATATTTGAAATAATCTTTACTATATCATTTACAAGATATGTTTCAAGCGAACCATCCTCATTAAAATATACCTTGATTGAGGCTTCCTCACTTCCAAAATCCGTCGAAAAGGTTTTAGGAATTACTAAAAGTGCCGTGACCTCGCCCTCCTTTAGCATCGCCTTCCCCTGCTCTTCAGAGTCTACAGGTATAAGTGTCGTACTTTCCTTAATACTCTCCATATCCCTAAACATTTCAATCTGTCCCTGTCCGAGAGAGTCATCCTTTTCGATGCAATAGGCAACATTTATCCCCGTAAATATATCCTGGCTGAATATAAAAAATCTGGCGTAAAAAACAAGCATTCCCGCAATAATTATAAATATAACCGCCGTAGTGAAAAAACCGGGAAGAATCTTTACTGCCCTTTTAAAATCAGCTTTAATTGTTCTTAAAAATTGTCTATTGTGTGGCATTGACTTTTCCTCTTAACAAATCCACGTAGCTTATATTGCTATTCTTATCAATTTCTCTGATTTCGTGATCCTTTATAAAATATATTCTGTCACAGAAATTAAGCACCTCTTCTTCATGTGAGGCTACAATAACTATTCCACCCTGATTTTTGAATGTGACTATATAATCCAAAATGTCATGCTTCGCCACCATATCCAAAGCGGCAAACGGTTCATCCATAAGAAGCACCTCAGGCTTGGTTATAAGTGTAGCAGTTATCGAAAGTCTCTTTTTCATACCACCGGAAAGGCTATTTACCTTCCTGTCCGCAAATTCATATACTCCCAATATAGAAAGCGGTTCCTTTGCAATTTCCTCTTCCATCTCATCCCTGCTCATATCTGACCAGATTCTGAGATTATCTATGGCTGTCAGTTCTGATATAAGTGGATTTTCCTGTGGCACATATCCCATATTTTGTCTATACGCATCCGGATTTTCGCCAAAGCTTATATCATCTATGGAAAGTCTTCCGGAATACGCTTTCTTTGCTCCTGCAATAACAGATAAAAGTGTTGACTTTCCTGAACCGTTTGCTCCCAGCAGACCAACAATTTCTCCGGGATTGGCTGTAAAATCAACCTTTTCAAGAACAGTTTTTTTCTTATATTTAATTGTTATATCTTCAAGCCTTAACATAAAATTTCTCCATAATCGTTTAAACTAAAATATTTTTGACATACTTGTTTGGATTATACCAAAAAAATGATACAAGTGGTAGTAAATTAATAATTTAGTCTTGCCATTTTTAATATTTTTCTGGCACGTTTTGTGCCAAACTACTGATTGAATTACATATTTATTAATGCTATGATTAATATGATTTTATTATGGAGGTATCTGTATGACATCTGAAAAGCTTGATATTCTTATGAAAATTACAGACACGAAAAACAGTGTTTTAGGGCGTGCACTATCATTTGACCCGTCATACATCGGACGAATCAGAACAGGCAAACGTGGCATTCCGAAGCACATGCCGTTTATAGAGCCTGCTGCCGCTTTTTTTTCAAAAAATATAAAAACAGATTATCAAAAGAAATTGCTTTCTGAGATTATTTGTAACGGAAAGCCTCTTCCGGAAGAAAAAAAAGAAATTGAAATGCTGCTGACAGCATGGTTAAAGGAGGACAACACAAGCAAACCGGATTCAAGTTCCATTGATTTACTTCTACATGAACTATCATCTGCCAATCCTGCAGAATTTTTAACATCAGCGCCAATTCCGGATTTAAAAAATAATTTCAGTAAGGTCAGTGATAAAGCTCCTTTTTACTACTATGGAAATAAAGGAAAGCGTGAGGCAACAGAGTTATTTCTGAGTCGGCTCTGTGCCGATGAAAAGCCACATACACTTTTACTTTTTTCAGATGAGGATATGACCTGGTTATTTGAAGACCCGGCATTTGCAAAAAAATGGACCTCCTACCTTATCAAGCTTTTAACAACTGGAAGTCATATAAAGATAATTCATACTATAAACAGAAACTTAAATGATCTGATGGAAGCAATTCAAAAGTGGCTGCCTTTATATATAGCAGGCGATATAGAGCCGTATTACTATCCGAGACTAAGGGACGGAATATACCACCGAACTCTGTTTCTCGCAAAAAACAAATTTGCCATAGCATCAAATTCAATAGGTAATGATACGGTCGATATGCCGAATTTATTTATAGAAGAATCAGCCGTATTAAAAGGATTTGAAAAGGAATTTAACAATTTTCTTTCTTTATGTGTTCCGCTTATGAAGATATACAGGAAAACAAACAAAGAAACCGTTACTTCAGCCATAGACAGGTTCAAAGGATTGCAAAATGAATTTTACTATGTTGAGGCCCGGTCAAATACCTTTGAAAAAAAGAAAAGTAAAAATATAAATGATATCCTATGTCATTTTGACGAACATGATAATGTAATAAAAATTAATTCCGAAGACAAACGCATACCTGAAAACATCTCCATACTTGCAGGCTTAAATGCAGGTGTGCTGGTCATAACCGACAAATTGATATTTGATACGTATGAGCCCAACTTCACTATGACATTTATTGAATATCTTTCAAAGCTGTAACATTATATATATTTTATTTAATAAAGGAGCATTCCTGTAATTCAGAAATAATGTCAATAGAAAAAAAGAAACCTCTGATGTATGATTAGAGTGTTCATCTTGGCAGGATGAAAAAACATC
>CADAKQ010000028.1 GCA_902788555.1 uncultured Lachnospiraceae bacterium | reverse complement strand
TATGTCTCTTTTTTTAGCAATAGCAAGAGCTATTCTGTCAAACACCGAAAGACGTCTGTATTTTGAAGACAAGTCATCAGCATAAAACAATTCATCAGCCGTAATTTCAACCCCTTTCAGTCCGAGCTCCAATAATTTTGACTTTAGCTCTGTGGGATATACCAATTCTCGTTCTATGGCTTCTTTAAACATGATATATGTATAATCTATTGAAAAAGGAATCTCAATCCTTGAAATTTTGTAAAAGTCTATCCATACATTTGTATCGCTGCTTATATATTCCACATGTCACACCTCCACGAGACCACACCTTGACTCAACGTCCTTGTATGGAATTTTTAACATTTCCGCTCCCCTTTGGATACTGATTCCTTCCTCATTGATTGCACGGTATACCAACTGCTCGAATAATAAAGGTTTTTCTTTCTCAATTCTGGACGGCTCTTTGGTACGCCATCCTGCTTTTCCGGCTTTAATATAAAAATCTTGAGCAACAGTAGATGAAACGACTCCTGCCTGAGATGAACGCATAACCAACATATACATAGATATACCATATTCTTTACAAACAAATATCATATCCTTAGTTATAGCACTTCTATGTATGCCTAATTCGCGCACTATATCATCATCGGACATTAGGAACGCACCACTTACCTCAGTCGCAAATTTTTCTTCTCCATCTTTATCTTTTACTTCAAACATCATATGCGTTAATTCATGTGCAATGGTAGAACGTATCCTTTCAGCAGTCATATTACTATTAACTACAATGTACGGATGATTATTTACAGTTCCATTCATACCTGAAAAATGGCGATTATCGATATCAAGCATCATAACTAATATACCTTGATTTTCTAATACGGTAACTAAATCTTCTATTGGACCTATTTTAGGTATTCCAAGATGAGTTCTTAATTCCAAAGCATCTTTTCTATAATCTCCCGACGCACTTAAAGAATGAATCTGAGGTGATGGTGGTATCGGATGTCCACCCAAGCAGTATACTGCGTCAAAAAACCTGCCAAAATATTCTTCAACTGATTCCCTGACATAATCTTGCTGCGATTTAGGGAAGGTGCTGTTTTTTCTAAATTCTCCATGAGCAAAAATCAAGGAATCATTATGTGATGATATAAAATCAGATAAACCTACACCCAAAACCTCTGCCATTTTATTAATAATTTCAATACCCGGTTTTCTGGTTCCCTGCTCATAGTAAGTAATAGCCATAGGAGTTATGCCACACGCTTTTGCCAAATCCTTCTTACTCATATTCTTTTTTAATCTATAGTACTTCAGATTCTTATTAAACATGTCATCATCTCCTTTCATGTTTATTATATTAAAAAAATATTATTTTATAAACACTTTTTGTTTATTTTTTTAGATATAATTATATAAAATAAACAAAAAGCATATCACATATAAATTTTTTGCTGTAACAAAACTTCTCCCTGACACTTAGCAAATATCCACTGTGCCATTTACTGTGCCAATTTTCTAAAAGTTATAACAAACTATATGAATTTATATGTAATTTAATCAGGGATAAAAATTGAACAAATAAAGTATTAAAGAATTTTAAGGAAATATATAAAGATATATGAAATCAGGATTCATCATCTATACCTAATTTCATAATATCTTAATTTCTCCTTTATTTTCAATGATTTCCAGACTTTCAGTTTGATTTTTACGTATCTTCCAAGCTTCTTTCTATAGTCCTTATCATTATAGAAATAAGCCTAATACAACTTAGTTATGTTACCATAAAATCTATATATTTTCAATGGATTAGCCTGAATTATTAAAATTAGTTCATTAAATCTCCCGCCTCGTCGATAAATACTGCTCAAGCTCTTTTCTCTTAACCAATTTCCTGTTCCCGACATATAATACAAAATTACACATCGGATTTCTCAAAAGTTCTGCAATCTTGTTAATTCCGATATTAGAGTATTCGGCAGCTTCTTTAATTGTAAGATTAATCTTCTTATTAATCTTCTTTTCAATAGGCACAGCATATTTTTCCATAGCATCAACCGTCTCGTCAACTATCTTCTCCATAGTTTCCTCTTAAGTTATAATAAAAAAAGAGCCGGAAACCCATTCGTATCCTGACTCTGAAATACCATTTGCAATTTTATATAATGTGTGCTATAACCCGAGTTTGCCACAATAAAGTGAGCCAAGCAAATGCGAAGCATTTATTTGGCGAGCTAATGCGATAACGACCGCTTGCGGTTGTTATACCACAAAAAGACGGCAAATGCTACTTTATTATAATTTTCAGATAGCCTGCTGTTCGCTTTTATTTACTACTGATAAATCATGCTTTGACACATTATTTGAAGCTATTTTTTCTTTTTTTCTCAGCTATCATGTCAAAGATAGATGTCACAACTTCTTTAGAATAAAAGACCCCTATACCATTTCTGATATAGAGAGCTTTGTTTTGTCATCTTAACTTAATGACATTGGTCACAAGTCAGGTTCTTTTTTTTGCCTTAATCCCTTACCACATCTAAAATCCCCGAAAAAAGTGCCAGTAATGCTACACTGATAATTACTCCACCTATTATATCCGTAAACCAGTGAACGCCTGAAACAAGTCTTCCGACAACAGTTACAACCATTATTATGGCACACAAAATCTTAAGTGCATTACAAAGTGAATTATTCTTTATGTATTTATCCAAAAGCATTATCGTGCTACCCATAACTACACATATAAGCATGGTATGTGATGACGGAAATGAAGCCTCCGGATGCTCTTCGCCCTGCATTATGACAGGTCTGAAATTAATAACTACAACTTCAAATAATGCATATAGCCCTATAACAATAATATAGAGTCCTCCGAGAGCGAATATTTCCTTATCAACCTTTGAAAGGCTTTTTCTCTTTATCAACTGTACTAATCCTGTAAATGCAAAAGCTGCTGCCACAAGAATAGCAATAATTCCGAGCACTTCCGTAGCATCATACCAGAATAACCTTTGCCCCAGAGAATCCGAAACTGACTTGTTTATATGTGAAAGTCCTACTCTTGTTCCTTCCGGACCGATACTGTCAACGTCCACCGTGCGAACCAACAAAATCCAGATGACGAACATCAATCCACTTACTCCTGCCATAATAAATTTACTCTGTCTTTTCATAATTATCAAACCTCATGTTTTTTTTAATCTGCAAAAGCATTATTTATAAGCTCATCTTATCCTTTTATCAAATCAATATATTTATTATCTTCAAAGCGTTTTTCAAACTCCTCCACCGGGAGTGGTTTGTCAAAGAAAAAGCCCTGTGCTATGCTGCAATTATTGTTTCTTAATATCTCAATCTGTTTCTTTGTCTCAACACCTTCGGTAATACAATTTATGCCTATATCGTGTGCCATTGATACAACGGATTTATAGATTTTTTCTGTAGTATCCGTCTCGTCATCATCCTCCACAGGAAGAAGGCTCCTGTCAACTTTGAGTACATCCCACGGAATTGATCTGATAAGATTAATTGAAGAATATCCATTACCGAAATCGTCAACAGAGGTATATATGCCATCCTGCTGCAAGCTTTTGACGATTCGTTTCAAATCCTTAAACTCCACATCCGTGGTTGTCTCTGTAAGCTCAATTTCTATATAATCATGCGGTACATTATATCTATCAATTATCTCAAGGATATGTGTCGTCAAATCCACATCTATCAGATGCTTTCTGGAAAAATTGACGGATATACGAACAACCTTTTTGCCCTCATCCAGCCATCTTCTTATATCACGGCAGGCAAGCTCCAGCATATGAAAGTCAAGCTTGCATATATCCATATTCATTTCAAGTACCGGGATAAATTCCATAGGCATAACTGTTTTTCCGTCTCTTATCCACCTGCAAAGAGCTTCCGCACCTTCAATTTCACCGGTATATACATTAACCTTAGGCTGATAATACGCATATATCTCATCAGAAGCTATCGCCTCGGCAAATCTCTTTCTGACCTGCATAACCTTTTCACGACCGCTTGAAAGCTTTTTATCATAAAATACAGGGCTTATGTCCATCTGCTTTGCCATCTGGAGTGCCGGATAAATCCTCTCCATAATCTTGCCCGGATTAGATACTTCAAAATCGTCAGGTATTATAAATGCGCCCACCCTTGCTGATACTATTACACGTTTAGTATTTCCATTTGCCTCATCATAGGAAACAGGCGCACCCGAAAGCAATTTAAATATATGATCAGATAAATTATTTTCAAACAACATAACGAAATTGTCACCGCCCATACGGCATACTATACCATCATCGCCGATAGCTTCGTTTAACAGATTAAAGTAATTACGAAGAACAACGTCTCCGTTTTCCTTACCTATGTCCTGATTTATAATGGAAAAATGTTTAAGATTAAAGCATGCGGCGACATAGCCTTTAAGATTATTTTCCTGATTTAATCTTTCAATATTTTGCATAAAATAACGGATATTAGGATAATTGTCATCATCATAATATGCAAACTTATACATGGTATTTTGCAAACGGTTTCTGGCAACCAGGCTAAGAACCATACGAAGCACTATATCCACCTTTTCAAGCTCTTCATCATCGAGAGGTTCCTCATCCTTAGCCATATATATAGTGCCTATAATTACTGCATACGCAGGCGTAACCACTCTGTTTTTTAAAACTACAACCTCGCCCTTACCGTTATCAAAGTCAACAAGAACCTCACCTTTTCCTTCCTGTTCGTGACGTGGATTGGTATAAAACTCCGTAACACCCTTAGCAAGTCGAAACATAATACAAAATTCCGACAAAAGCTCTATAAATTTCTCCCTGTCAAAATTATTGGCTCTGCTTGTATAATCGGATATCTTCTCAAGTAATTCATAGTATTTCTCTCTTTTAATATCGTCCATGAAATGCCCCCTTTTCATCCCGAATATATTTTCTATCTCGCAAGCACGCATCTTCAAAGTTCTTATATCTGCTCCGTATATGCTTTGGTTTTCGCTTATACTCGATATTATAACACAGTAAGCTAACAATCATCAATGCTTCTCCAAATAATAGAAAAAAAGTGGCATTCATGCATGCATGATACCATCTTTTTTCGTTATTATATCATATATTTAATTTTATAACCACTATATTACTTTTATTTTTTTGCTAATACTGTTATCCAAGGTTTTGACTTATGATGGTCAACCTTTATCTTGGAAAATCCTGCCGCCTTAAGTGCTTCTTCTATCTCATCTGATGTATGAGCCTTCATACCTTCGATGATTTTTTCAAACTTGATGCTTGCCTTATCTGTGCCGTCGGATTCATTTACAATCATGAAATATCCGCCCGGTTTTAATATCCTTGCTACTTCGCCAAAGCACTTTTCAAGTCCCGGCCAAAAGTAAATTGTTTCAAATGCCGTAGCAAGATCAAATATGCCTTCTTCAAGAGGAAGCTTGGAAACGTCACCTTCTTTCACGACACATCTTCCTGCTTCTATCTCCGCTTTATTGTATTCAGTTGCTTTTTCAACAGAAAGCGGTGAGTAATCTATAGCAGTTACATTTGCATCACTGTATTTCTTAAGAAGCTCTCCAGCATTCCTTCCGCCACCGCATCCAAGCTCTGCTATTTCCTTTGGTGCAATCTTAGTCAAATGTGAAAGTCCCCAATCTGCCATCTTTGCATGACCACTGTTCATCCCCTTCAGCATCATTTTACCGAGTGTTCCCTCCGGCTTTCTGGTCTGATTAACATAATCTTTAAATAATCCCATTTTATCTCTCCTTATCTATAATTCAAATTAAGTCTTCAATAATATTACTTGAACTCAATTTTTATTATCTTCATATAAACCATCTTGTCACAGAATTTTATCATCGTTCTGTGTACACCCTTCACATCATTATATATGTCTCTGTATCCACGCATATAACTCTTTGCCGAAACGGAATTAAAATTATCGCTCCAGCTTTCAAGCTCTTTATAATCCTCAACAGAAAAGAATGCACCTACATCACTTATACCTGCTTCCTTAAGCCAGGTCTTTGTCATCATCTTTGCACCCCTCTTATTGCATGAATCAAATACCAGTACACCCTTAGGAAATTTTTCAGCCATAGCCGAAAAGAGTTTTTTCAAAACCTCAGTCTTAAAATAATAAAAAACTCCTGCAGCAAAAAATACTGCTCCGCTACCGGCATCTATCTCCTCCATCCAGCTATAATCATTTAAATCATATGACAAATTTTTTTCTCTGTCGCCTGCAGGAAGAAGCTCATTTCTTATAGCTATAACATCCGGCATATCGATATTATAGCCCTTACAGGTTCCGTTATCGCACTTTCTAAATGTATCATCCAAGCCACAGCCGAGATTTACCACAGCAGCATTTGGATGTTTTTCCAGATAATCCTTTACCTCCCACGCAAGGTCGTATTGTCTTTGAGCAACCTCGAGAGCTCCAAAGAGCCCTATACCCTTTTCCATCTTTTTTCCCTTTTCGGAAAAATCATAATCCAGCATATTGCAGATACGATTTGCCTCCTCATCCTTAAATAGATGAGGAAAATAATCCGAACAAATCTTTCTGCCATATAAAGGAATTATCAAGGTCTCCTGCACGGTATTTTTTTCAATATGATATTTCTCCATAATCAAAGCCTCCATATATGTTAGTTCAGGCTAACTATGCAATCAAAAAAATTCATCTACTTACGCTTTCGTAGATGCAAAAAAATTATAACACTTATTTTTATTTCTTTCAACTCCCTTACGTCCGGTGTATAATATTACCAACTTTTTCCTTAAGATTGTCTATAGCGACATTCCTTTTTAAAGCCTCCTTGATATCCATTTCTTCAGGTGTGATTTGATAACATTCATCAATCCCGCAAGTTTTAAGCTTTTCTACCGAATCCTTATCAACCAGACCGCCAAACGCAATTACTCTTATGCCATACTTCTTTGCATATTCCGCAACGCCAACAGGTACTTTACCCATGGCAGTCTGTTCATCCAATTTTCCTTCACCCGTTATCACAAGGTCAGCCTCTTTAACACTCTTGGCAAATCCGTTTTCGTTAAGCACTACCTCTATACCGCGCTCTAATTTCGCTCCAAGAAATGCCTGAAAGGCAAAGCCGAGTCCGCCTGCCGCACCAACACCGCTTGCAGATGCATCTGCCTTCGGATAATACTTTTTAACAATATCCGCATACCGCTTCATCCATGCATCCATATCCTTCGCCTGCTCATATGTTGCTCCCTTTTGAGGTGCATATACCATGCTGCTGCCACTATCACCATACAAAGGATTTTTCACATCGCATACTATACGAAATTCACAATCATGCAGTTTATCCGTAACATCTTCATCAGATATGCTTACTGTATCTCTTAAGGCTGTTGCTCCAAACGAAGCCTCACTATTATCCTTACGAAGAAAATGAAATCCCAACGCCTGAAGCATACCTATACCCGCATCATTTGTTGCACTTCCTCCAATTCCTATTATGAAGCTTTGACATCCTTCCTTTACGGCATCAAGAATCATCTCACCTACACCATAAGTTGTAGTATAAAGCGGATTCTTTTTTTCTTCCGGCACAAGTGTAAGACCTGCAGCCTTTGCCATTTCCATAACCGCACATTTTTTACCGTCTTTATTATAAATGCCATAGGCAGCTTCAACTTTTTTACCTATAGGTCCTGTAACATAGTTTTTTCTTATCTTATGATCATGCATGGAAAGTAATGCTTCGGTCAATCCTTCTCCGCCATCTGCGACTTCAAAAACCTCAGCATTTACATTTTTGAAATTATTTATAATTGCTTCACGTACAGCATTTCCGGCTTCAAGAGAAGTGAGACTCCCCTTGAAAGAATCCATTGCTATCATTATATTCATATGTTTTCCTTTACCATCTCAAATCTCAATATTTTTATTTATTATTTGAATAAGCATATCATACTCTGTTTTTTCTTTTGAGTTAAAATTCCACCTTATTATTTTTTCATCAGCTTCATAGTTATCTTTTATGAACTTTATACACTGATATGCTCCTTCAGCCTTATTATACTCATTTCCAAATATAACTGTTTTTTCAGCCATGCAAATAATACCTTTTATTATAACAGGTATAATTTCATCATTTATTAAAGATAACTTTTTATCAGCTCCCACCACGATATCTGCAGTATCAAATAAACCTGCATCACTTATACTATAGGAAACCGAATGAACAAAATAAGATATCATAGAAAAGAGCTGACTAAAAACTCCGTTACAAACGACAACATCAAAGCTTTCTCTAATAAACCTTTCATCCAAAAGCTCCATACCTGAAAGCATTTCATTTTTTAACTCATCGAGCATATCAAGCAGCTTATTCTCGTAAGCTTCTTTTGTAAGATTATTACCTTGAGTCCTCACATAATTTAACAGCTCATCACAAAACGAATCTATATCTTCTTCGTAAAGTCCGTTTACGGAAAGTCTTTTTATTTCCGTCTTTTCCATAGTCTCATCATCAAGGTGTGCCATTCCTTCCCTCATTGCTTCCTCATCTATATCAATCAGGGTTATACCGGAAAAAGTTTCATAAAGTCTGTTTACATCTATATCATTACATCTTCCCGCACCTACTATGGCAAGCTTTTCCCCCGGATATGATGAAACGATATCTGTAAGACTCTCACGATAATCCTTCCAGTCAGAAAACGCATCCTTCATTATGAACTTTTCTTTCAATTGCCTGTATATATTATTCATTAATTTTGACCTTGATGTGACAGGGATCACGTCCCATATCACAAAATATTACTCCAAATATTTAACCCTAAGCTCTTCCTGTTCTTCTTTGCTTATATGCAGACCGAAAGTTATAAAGTTTTCAAAGCTTCCGAACCTATCATCAATCTCTTTATATAATGTATCCAGATAATCCGGTTCGGCACCAAATAAATATTTTAACGCCTCCTCGGATTTTTCAGATTTTACACCTGTCATATTTTGAAGCATATTAACAAGAACCTTTATGTCCTCTTTAAGATACACATTGGTTTTAAGATAGTCCTCTTTTATAACATCTCTCTCCACTCCCAAAATTTCTTCAACTATCACTGATGCAAAGCCTGCTCTGTCCTTACCTGCCGTACAGTGCCACAGCACTCCTTTATCCCTATCCTCAAGTAACAGCCTTACAAATTTTTCGTATTGAGCAAGCGGAAAATCTCCTCCTACAAATCCGATATATGTGTTACACATATATGCTTTGGCTTTTTCCGGTTCCATCATAAGCATTTCCATTGCCTTTTCATCAGCATCCTTCTCTCTTGTAACACCTGCTGTGAGACTTTCAATAATCGGAAGATGATGATAATCAATCTGCCCGATAACAGGATCGGGCTTTTCATCCTTTTCCTTATCCGTACGGAAATCAACTATAACATCTACACAATCTGAAAGCTTCTTTAAATCATTTTCACTGGCCTCAAACAAATGTCCGCTTCTGAAAAGCTTTCCTTTTTTTATGTTTTTATTATCCTTTGTCACCATTCCTCCAAGATCTCTGGTATTATGCAGGTTCTCAAATTTTAAAAGTATACTCTCGTTCATATCATTTATCTCTCTTCAAAAATTATAAAAGATTGCGGTTTGACTAGTTTTCCATCCATCCCACCTATCTCATATATTTTCTCATATCCGCTTATATCAACATCTGTTGAAACCGCCTTGTTTTTTGGATTTATCAATATAATCAGATTGCCTCTTTTATATGAAAAAGCCTCATCCTTTTTACTGCAGATAACTTCAAATGAACCATCAGCCTGCAGGTCTTCGTACCTATGCCTTAAGGCAAGTATGTTCTTCACAGTATATAAAAGCGAGTTCTCATTATTCATTTGCTTTTCCACAGATACAAAAGCTTCACTCTCATCAACCGGCAGATATAAAAGTTCCTTGTCTGCCATAGAAAATCCGTCATTTATATCATTATTCCACTGCATAGGCGTTCTGCTGCCGGTACGTGTATATCCGCCCTCCTTCGAAGGCATATCCGGTATATATTTCATACCTATCTCATCGCCATAATATAAAAACGGTACTCCCGGCATGGTAAATAGAAATGCATATGCAACCTTCAACTCATCCACATTTAAATTAAAGCTTGGTCTTATCGTATCGTGATTACAGGTCATAAAGCTTATATATCCCTGATTCTTGGTCTGACTATATTTTGTGAGATAGTCCTCCAAAAATCTGTTTATATCACCGTCTGCATCACTCTTAAAATAGCTGTTATCAACTTCATTTGATTCATAATCTCGCATAAGTGTATTGTATCCGTTATACATATGATCAAGATAAAAATCCATGTCAAAGCCTGCACTGTTTATAGCAAGGCGTGGATTACTCCATTCAGAAACCATAGCAGCCTCAGGATATTCATCATCAAGCATAGCTCTTATATCACGCCATACTTCACAGGTTCCGGACTTATCCTCATCATCATCCTTAACAAGGGAGTCAGCCATATCCACTCGGAAACCATCACAGCCCATATCAAGCCAGAAACGCATAACATCCTTTATAGCCTCTCTGGTTGCAAGTGCATCCTCCTCATACATACCTGTCTGCCAGCTTTCCTTCTTTTCCTTCCATCCGTAATTAAGTGCGGGCTGACATTTAAAGAAGTTAAGCATATATGTACCGTTTCTCTCGGTTTCACCACCTATATACGGATGATTTGCTATACCCTTAATCCAAAAATCCGTCCAAATGTATCTGCCTGAATATTCATTCTTCGTTGCCTTTCCACTTTCTTTAAACCATATATGTTCCTCGGAAGTATGTCCCGGAACAAGATCCAAAAGTACACGAATACCTTTACTGTGCGCCGTATCAAAAAGCTCCTTCATGTCATCATTGGTTCCATATCTTGAAGCTATTTTCTTATAATCTCTTACATCATATCCCGCATCCTTAAATGGTGAATCAAAGCACGGATTAATCCAAAGAGCATTACAGCCAAGCTCCTTTATGTAGTCAAGCTTTTTAATTATTCCTCGTATATCACCTATTCCATCGGCATTGGTATCATAAAATGTCTGAGGATAAATTTCGTAAAATACAGTATCCTTTAACCATTTTGGCATGGTTTTTCTCCTTCCGAAAACTAAAATTTATATGAAACAACAGATATGTGACACGGCTCACGCCTCATGTCACATATCCCTTAACACACTTTTAAACGCCAAGCGGGCTGCCACAGTTTCCACAGAATTTACCTGTCGGTCCAACCGGTGTACCGCAATTCGGACAAAACTTCGGACGATTTACGCTTCCTGCTGCCTGCATAGCTCTTATCTGCTCCACCTGTGCTATGGCAGGATTATCTGCAATAATTTTTGCTCTTTGTTTTTCTTCGATTATCTTCTTGGATTCTTCATCCATTACTACACCGCCAACGTTGACATTACACTTGCGGTCAATCTCCCTAAGTCTTTCAGTCAATTTCTTACTCATCTCAGAGCACATAGCAGGAAGCTCCAGACATTTTACTTCTCTTGCATGAAATTCGGAGAACACTATAGGAATCATCGACAAGACTTCGCTTTTAATCCTCTCTTTAAATGCGTCCTCTACATCTTGTTCAATTAATATTGTTCCATACACCTTATATGAAACCATCGTGTTGTCAAAATCAGGAGCCATATACCTAATAGGCGCTAATGTTCCGAATTTAACATCTGTCATACTTTTTCCTCCTAAATCTTGTTTCTCAATTTATTCTTATATCAACGGTGTTTCCTATGAGATGGTTATATAGGATATATTTTTAATGTTAAGCATAGCGTGAGCGACAGCGAGCTATGCGTACATCATAAAATATATCCTATATAACCATCTCTAAGAAAAAATGACGAACTAAGCCAACGTTCCAAAAGGATCCCAAGGCTCAAGTTCTATAAGCGGCTGGTTTAAAAGCTCTTTTGTATCCTTGCTTAGATATTTTTTATTTACAACCACCTGATATACATAGTCATCAAACCACTCATCGGATGCCACATAATATCCATCTTTTCCTGCATCCTTGCCCCAGCTGTTTTCTATACGCCATCTATCCGGCTTACCGGCTTCATTTATATTTACACCGAGTATTACCATGGCATGATTCATGGCACTGTCACCATAGATAAGGCTCTCACTCTTATCCATGCCAAATTTTACATCATAAAGCTGTTCGAGATTGGCAGCCTTCTTATCAAATACTCCTTCTTTACGAAGTGAATACTTGCTGCAGTCCGAGCCAAACCATACAGGATGTCCATCCTTAAGCTGTGCAATAACTGCTTTCTTGATCTCTTTCATTTTAAGGTTAAGATATGTAATCGGCTTACCTTCAGCTACATTTCCTAAATATTTAACCGTATACAGCTTTCCAAATGGTTTGTCCTCGGTAGGTGCATTTATTATACTCACAAAATCCGTAAGCTTCATACCCACATACTTTTTATAAAATTCCTGCGGTGTAATTCCAAAGTCCTGATATACCTTGTCGTCCTTGTCACGAAGTGTGAAATCTATCTTTTTAGGCGGCTCACCCAAAGAGATACAAAGCATACGATAAAACTCCGAAATCATTTTTGTCTTTTCCTTTTCAAGTTCAGACTTCTTCTTACCCTCTTTTGACAATGTTCTTAACTTATATGCATCCTCTCTAAGCTTTGTAGTAAGATACTGATCGAACCATCTTGAGCTTGTGGAGCTTGCCGCATCATCATAGCTTTCCTTAGGAACAACTCCATACTTTTCCACAAGATTGGCAAACATATCCCACTGCCCGCCGTCACCTAATGGTGCAGCATTTATAAACGAATAAAGTCTTCCGTCCACAGGCTCATCCAAAGTCTTTAAAATGCTTTCAAGATAGAAATTAGCCTTTTCCAATTTATCATAGAAAAAAAGGTAATTCTGCGACAATTCAAAATTATCCAGATTATACTTGTGTATTATCTCAAAACGCATGGTATTTAATGCAGAAAAAAGCCAACAACGTCCGCTTGCTTTTTGATTAGTAATCTTTCCCTGCTTTAAATCAACGGAAAAGCTCATAGGAAGTTCTCCAATCCTACTGTAATCTGCCGCCGCCTCAAGTACTCCGCTTTTTACTGCCGCATTTGCTGCGATAAGATTGGCGCGGTCTTTATTAAAATCTTTAGAAAAGCTCTCCAGATTTTCTGTTGAAATTCCCTTATATCCTGCTACTGTAAGTTTCTTGTCTTTAGTATCCTTAGCCATTGTTTCCTCCTGTTAATCGACTTATTTTATGCTATTATTTTTACTATAACTTATTCTATTATTTATGTCTTTTTTTGTAATGAATTTAAAATCTTCACTTATCGTCTTTATCTTCCACCGTTAAAAAGGTTACCAATCATATTTGCCGCCCCCGGTGACATAACCACTCCGGTGAAAGACATAGAATTCTTCTGTCCGTCATTAATCGTACTTTTTAGATGTGCAACAGGTTCTATGGATGATTCAGTTGCACCTATATCCTCAATTACAAGATTTACGGATATCTGCTCCGCTGCGAGCTGATTTATAATATTCTGTACAAGCTCATCTTTTTTCTCTAAAAGAGCCTCAACCGGAACATTTCCGCTTAATTTTCCAACCTCGATATTAAGATAATTAAGTACTCTCTGCTTTATGTACTCTTTTTTGTCATCCTCACACGAATCATCGACAAATATCGTACCTTTTGCAGCAACCTCAACCGTAGCATTGCTGTAATCCACAGCACAGTAATAAATAGGGGTTGGTGTTTCAAAACTGATTTCTCCCATAGTGTTCTCCTTTTAAAAATATTTTAACTCCTATAGTATGTAAAAATAATTCATACTCACTTATCATTTTTAATATCATTAAAATCCAAGCCAAATTGTTTAATTACATTCTCTATCTTCTTTTTCATGCCCTTCCCTAAATAGTATGGATTTAATTTACTTTTTGTATATGCCTGCACACTTCCTATAGTATGTTCATGCAACAAAAAAGAAAAGAAATTCTCCCAACTAAAGTACTGTGTACTCTCTATATATTCTTCCGGATTTTGCAAAATATCATTAAGCTCAGATATTTTGATATCACCGGTCTTTAATATTAACCATTCAAAAGATTCCGGAAGAAAAATACTCATATCTTTCATTTTCTCTAACAACTTATCCACATCTAACATTTCCGGACCAAAAGCTGCTCCGTCAGCTATTACAAGTACTCTTTTGTTTATATTTGATTTAATCAAATCCTTTATATTGGATTTTCCGTTAGCACTTAAACATTCTTTATTATAAGAACCAAAAAACTCAAAACCTGAATTTGAATCTTCTGTTATTATTAAATCAAAATCATCAAGACTGTTTATACTTTTATTTTCATAAATAGGATAAAATACATTAAATATTTTTTCTTTATCAGAAAATTCATTCTTAATATTAGTATATTTCCCGGAACTATATATACCATAAACCTCTTCTACGCTGTATGGCAACATTGCTAATTTTTCTCTGGTTATGATTACAAAATAATTATTTGAACACTTAATTGTATCAGAAAATTCAACACTATTTATAAATGAAGATTGTTCATCTATAAATACAATACTATCATTTATACCTGATAATGCCGCTTTCCAATTTGCTCCTGACAAAACAGTACATCTTTTCTGACATTGTAATATTATTCCACTGCTATTGCCAACATCATCATAATCCCTTATTAAGTTAAACAATTTAGTTTTTCCTGTGGCACTATCACCACGGATTACCGTAATATTACGCTTTATTGTAAACTTATAATGAATATCCTTATTATATACTGTTACTTCATAAGAACCTTTCATATCAACACCGCCTATAAATAATCAATAGCCTCAAGAAATAAATCTTTACAATTATCAAACTTTTTTCCTGAATTAGCTACCTTTACATTAATTAATCCATCTCCAAAATCCATCAAATATCCCAATCTAATAGTTAAGTCTTTTTCTTTTGCAATACGCAAAATCCACTTTGCGCAGTTGTCTCCGCAGTATGAAGCATTAACTATATGCTCGTTATCAAATTTCATCAGAATTAAAGTTTTTACTCCGCCTGACAAATCCCTTACAGGCATTCCGCCAAAAACAGGGCTTTCAATCAAATGTGAACTAACTACATTAGAATTATCTATATCTTTTACCATTTCTTTAACTTCTTCATCATCAAACCATCTGTCTTCATAAGTATTATCAAAATAAACTTCCGGATTTTCAAGATATTTATCATTATCAGTCATATCGCCAAAAAAAATATTCAACATATTGTCACCATCCATTAAACTATTTTAAAATCTTAATATAATGATTATAATATAACCCTCCATTTATTACAATAATTTTCCAACCACCTATTTTTCATAACATTTTAATTTTTCTAATTATTCTATCCTTTAATATATTGCAATAAATTATAATTTCACATATAATTGATGGCGTGTTAACAATTTAGCTTATTAATATAGCATCAACTGCATACTTAATTCATCAGTCGTAATTATTAAGGAGAAAAATATGTCCGAAGTATATTCTGATTTTGCTGCAGTATATGATGAGCTTATGGATAATATCCCATATGATGAATGGTTTTCATATCTGCATAAGCTGCTAATTGAATACGGCATAAAGGATGGCATAATTGCCGAGCTTGGCTGCGGCACCGGAAACATAACCGAACGTCTTGCAAAAACAGGCTATGATATGATAGGTATAGATAATTCTGATTCAATGCTTGATATTGCAGAAAGCAAGAGATCCAAAAACAATTCTTCTTCCCTATATCTGTGTCAGGATATGAGAGAGTTTGAGCTTTATGGTACTGTAGCTGCATGCATCAGTTTATGCGACAGTATAAATTATATAACAGACAGCGACGAATTGCTTACGGTTTTTCGGCTTGTGAATAACTACCTTGATCCTAAGGGCATATTTATATTTGACTTCAATACCAGACATTACTACAAGGATGTAGTTGCAGATGCAACCATCGCCGAAGACAGAGACGATATAAGCTTTATATGGGATAATTATTATGATACTGAAAATAATATAAATGAGCTTAGTCTTAGTATTTTTATCAGGGAAAAAGAAGAACCGATTAATACTGATGTTGATAAAAAAAGCTCCCAAAGGAATTCAGTCAACAGCAATTTATATAGAAAATACGAGGAACTCCATCTGCAAAAGGGATATACTCTATCAGAGATTAAAGAATTGATTGAAAAATCAGGACTTGAATATATAACGGCTTATGATGCATTTACCAAAAATCCCGCAGATGAAAGCGGCGAAAGGATATATGTAATCGCAAGAGAGTGTGGAAAATAATATATAATGGCAATTCGATTATTTTAAGCATAACTATAAATAAAATATACAGCAAACAAAAAGCATAAAAGAGATAAAACATAAAAGAGGTAAAAACAATGTCAGATTATATTATAAGAGGTATGGCGGTAGAAAATCAGGTCAGATTTTTTGCCTGCGTTGCCACAGACACAGTTGAAAAAGCGAGAATCACGCATAATACGAGCCCGGTAGCAACAAACGCATTGGGAAGACTACTTATGGGCGGAGTCATGATGGGTGCAATGTGCAAAAATGACGATGATAAGCTTACCATAAGAATACAATGTCAGGGGCCACTAAAGGGGCTTTTAGTCACAGCCAACACCAAAGGTGAGGTAAAGGGATATGTCAGCGAACCGGATGTAATGCTTCCTGCAAAGGACGTTGCAAAGGCTGTTGACCTTGGTGTAATGAGTGTTATAAAAGACATTGGTCTTAAAGAACCGTATATCGGTCAGACTCATCTGGTATCAAGTGAGATAGCCGAAGACTTGACATATTATTTTGCAACCAGCGAGCAAATCCCTTCATCTGTGGCACTAGGCGTGACCTTAAATGATGATACCTCTGTGAAAACAGCAGGCGGTTTCATCATCCAGCTTATGCCATTTGCGGAGGAAAGCACCATATCCATGCTTGAGGAACGACTCAAGGACTTCTCTTTCACAAAGCTTCTTGAGGAAGGGCTTACTATAGAAGAAATAATCGGCAAAATATTTGAGGATTACACCATCGAAATAACCGATACTCTTCCATGTGCCTATGTCTGCGATTGCAGTAAGGAGCGTGTTGAAGCCGCAGTTATCAGTCTCGGAAAAAAAGAAATTGCTTCCATGATAGAAGACAACCAACCTATCGAAGTGGTATGCGACTTCTGCCACACCAAGTATATATTTTCTACAGATGAACTACTAACATTCTTAGAGAGAAAATAAATTTTTGAAACGGTTTTTGTTGACTCATTTTAAATTCTTTAAGTAATTAAAACAGTATGTAAAAAGAAAAATATGACATGCGCAGCATGTCGTTTGATGGCGGGATACAGCCTGTATATAAGGACAGTCATAAACAAAAAGCAGCCTTGAATAATCAAAAAAGTACTTATCAACAGCGTTAGCGCAAGCGAGCTGTGATAAGTACTTTTTTGTTTTTTAAGGCTATTCAAAAACCTCAAATCTGTCCTTATATACAGGCTGTATCAGCGCCATCAAACACCCTAATTCGCAGCCTTAATCTTAGTCCAGAGTTCAGCGAAGTATGCCTTGGTTTCGGAATCCTGATATCTGAACACCTCATCATTAGCACGTGTCATATCAGGAATGTACGCATCAATATCTGCGTAGTCATCCGCTGCTGCCTTTTCACGGGCTTCTATAATCGGTGAAGTATAACCAACCTCAGCAGTATTGGCATATGCGTTGTCAGGCTCAAGCATGAAATTAATGAACTCATGTGCAAGCTTAGTATCGGTGCAATCCTTGGTAATAATCATTGCATCATTCCATATATTCGTACCCTCTTCAGGAGCGAAGAAAGCGAGATTTTCATTTTCGGACATAATATAAGTTGCATCACCCGAATAAACTATGGCCATTGCCTTATTTCCGGAAATCATATTGTCGATAACATCATCACCTGCATAAACAGGCTCCATGGTATCTCTCTGATTTGCAAGCCATTCGTAAGCTTCGTCAATTTCCTTTTTGTCAGTTGTATTCATAGAATATCCAAGTGCTTTTAAAGCTATCATGAAGGAATCTCTCTCTGAATCATACATATAAAGCATACCCTTATACTTTTCATTTCTAAGAATTTCCCAGCCATCCTTTAAATCAGCCTCATCAACTACTGTTTTATCGTAAAGAATACCAACATTACCATAGAAATAAGGTACCGAATACTCATTATCAGGGTCACAGGCAAGTCCTAAGACATTTTCATCAAGACCATCTGCATTTGGTATAAGTGACCAGTCGATTTTCTGAAGCTTATCCTCCCTGATAAGTCTTTCAATCATATAATCAGATGGAATGATTACATCATATTTCTCACCACTCTGTACCTTTGTGTACATAGATTCGTTGGAATCAAAGGTTTCGTAAACCACCTTACAATCAAATTCCTTTTCAAAATCATGAATAAGGTCAGTGTCAATATACTCTCCTGCATTATAGACCTTTAAGGTCTTGTCACTCTTACTTCCACAGCCTGTTAAAAGGCTCATACTAAGAGTCATCACCATAACTGCACCGGTGATTTTTTTCATGATAGACGTTTTTTTCAACTTATTATCTCCTCCTTTTGTTGATCAGTATCAGTTTTTTTCTTTCTTCCTGCTATAGCAGGGATAACATTTACCAAAATAAGCGTAATCGCAATAACCAAAATAACTATTGTCGAAAGCGCATTAATGGTCGGATTGGTTCTCTTTGTCATATTATAAACGACAATCGAAATATTGGATACACCGTTACCCGTTACAAAATATGAAATTACAAAGTCATCAAAGGACATTGTAAATGCCAAAAGCACACCTGCAAAGATTCCTTCCTTAAGCATCGGAAGAATAACCTTAGTAAGTGCCTGAAACGGTGTAGCCCCAAGATCCATAGCCGCATTGGCAAGGTTTGGGTCCATAGTTCTTACCTTTGGATAGACACTCGTTATTACGTAAGGTGTACAAAACGCAATATGAGCAAGGAGCATCGTCAGATAACCTTTTTCCAGATGAAATGCGGAAAAAAGAATCATAAGACCTATAGCCGTAACAATATCAGGATTCATAATCGGAACATTGTTTACATTTACCACAAGTTCCTTTAAAACCTTTTTATTTTTAGAAAGTCCAATAGAGGTAAGTGTACCCAACACTGTTGATATGATAGTTGCAAGGACTGCTATGGAAAGCGAAACCCATACCGCACTCATTATGTCGCTGCTTTCAAAAAGATTTTGATACCATCTTAAAGAAAAGCTCTGAAACTTTGTAAGCGATTTGGATGAATTAAATGAATAAAACATCGTAACAACTATCGGCAGGTATAAAAATATAAAACAAAGTGCTATGTAAAGGATAGCGCCTATTTTTTTCTTTTTCATAAGCTGCTACTCCTCCTCTATCTCATCCTTGTCAATCTTCTTCATAAAAGTGATTGACATAAGTATAATAAATGCAAGTATAACCGATATGGCACTTCCGAAATTCCAATCACCTATCGAGATAAACTGATTCTCGATAAGGTTACCGATAAGTGTATACTGTCCTCCTCCCAAAAGCTTCGGTATGACGAAGGTTGAGATAGAAAGAAGGAAGGTCATAATTACTCCATTTAAAACTCCCGGTATGGAAAGCTTAAAGGTCACTCTCCAGAAGGTCTTGAACTTATTTGCTCCTAAATCATGAGCCGCCTCTATAAGCGAATGATCCATCTTGCTGAGGGAGGTATATATTGGTATAACCATAAACGGAAGCAGGTCACTTACAAGACCGAGAACAACCGCAAAATCTGTATACATCATATTTATTGGTTCAAATCCAAGCTTTACAAGCACAGTATTAATAAGACCATTGTCTGATAAAAGAGAAATCCATGCATAGGTTCTAAGCAATGTGTTAATCCACATCGGAATTGTGACGACAAGAATTAAAACACTTTGAACCTTTTCACTAAAGGAAGTAATTAAATATGCAAGGGTATATCCCACCAAAAGACAAATTATAACAGATATTATTCCAAGCTTAAAGGATTTGACAAAAACATCCACATATATCGGCTCAGTCATTCTTTTAAAATTATCAAATGTAAACTGTATATTTAAAAGTTCATTTCCACCCTTTGTAACTGAGTAAAGTATAATCATAAGAAGCGGAAGAACCACTATAACACCTGCCCATATTATATATGGCCAAATCATCTTGCGAAAATGCTTCATTAGTTTCCTCCGTTCTCCCAATCCATACGGTACATTACATGGATGTCATCCGGTCCGAACTTAAGTCCCACCTCAAGTCCCGGTTTGAAATAATCGGTAGTATGTATAAGATAATCCCTGTGCTTGGTTTTAACAACTATCTCATGATGTACGCCCTTAAATATGATTGATGAAACCTTACCCTTTATCTTTGCCTCCTTAGGCTTAACTATGTCTATATCCTCAGGACGTATAACAACCTCAACAGCCTCATTATTCTTAAAGCCTTTGTCTACACATTCAAATTCATAATCGTCAAAGGCTACAAGACAGTCTTTTATCATAGTTGCCTCAATTATATTGGACTCACCGATAAAGCTTGCGACAAATCTGTTTTCCGGCTCATTATATATGTCCTCAGGCGTACCCACCTGCTGGATTACACCCTCATGCATAACCACAACGGTATCCGACATGGAAAGTGCTTCCTCCTGATCATGTGTTACAAATATAAATGTAATACCGACTTCCTTTTGAATCTTTTTAAGTTCAATCTGCATCTCCTTACGAAGCTTTGCATCGAGCGCACCTAAAGGCTCATCTAAAAGGAGCACCTTAGGCTCGTTTACCAGAGCTCTGGCTATGGCTACTCTTTGCTGCTGACCTCCGGACAGCTTGGTAACATCACGTTTATCAAAGCCTTCAAGTCCAACCAGCTTGAGCATTCTCTTTACCTTATGCTCTATAAGCTTTTTATCCATCTTTTTTATCTTTAAACCAAAAGCAACATTGTCATAAACATTCAAAAAAGGAAAAAGTGAATACTTCTGAAAGACAGTATTAACCTCTCTTTTATAAGAAGGAATCTTAGCTATATCCACTCCGTCAAAGATAACCTCACCGTGACTCGGTTCCTCAAAACCGGCAATAATTCTTAAAGTAGTTGTCTTACCACAGCCGGAAGGACCAAGAAGTGTAAGGAATTCATTTTCACGAATATTCAAATCTATACCCTTAAGTACCTGTTGTTCACCGAAGTTTTTGCTTAGTCCCTTTAATTCAATCAAAACCTCGCTCACTTTTTTTCCTCCTTGTAAAAACGTATATTATTCACACATAATGCAAACATTATACAATGTTAAAAAGTCAATGTAAATAAAAATTTTATTCATTTTCCTCTTCCTCATAAAGGGGATTATTTTCACAAGCTTTATTGTTGCAATTCTCACATATTCCTTCACAGATCTTATTGGGATTCTCTGTCAGAATCGCATAAAATACAACACTCTTTGCAGGAGATAAAACTCCGTATTCATTGGCGGATATTTCCTTATTGTGTATATCCTTTTCCTGCTTATCCAAGTCCAAGCTTCCGATTTCTTCATTAAATGCGGTCATCTCAATTTTCTTATCTTCATCTGACCTTTTTTCCTGTGCGATACAATCCTTTTCTTTTATCTCATTTAGAAGCTCGGGAATTTTATTTGTACTTATTTCATCTCCTATAAAAACGTATCTTTTTACATATCTTCTGTGATATCTGGCATACATATTGTTGAACTCAACATACATTTTCATCAAAAGCTCATTTGTTATGCAGTCGAGCATATATGCCTTATCAAGCTCACTTTTCTTTGTATAGGAATCCTTCAAATCATCAAGCCCTATTCCCAAGGTCATACTGACTATTGCCGCCTGATTATCATCTATTAATCTTATTCCCGTAACTCTCTGATTAATTCTGTATTCTGCGTAAGGCTCTGCCGTTTCCATTATTTTATAGTATATCTCAGTCAATTCCCTCCTACTGTTTATACCGAAATGATATCTGTCTATTACCTCATCTATAAACTTTTCCGGATTAGGCTGAGTTACCTTCAATCTAATCTTCATAACATCCTGTCCTTTCCTGATATTTATATTATAAACTAATAGTCAAAAGAATAAACCGAATAATTACAATCTTTTTATAAAAAATAAAATATTTATATAGCATAATTGCAAAAAATTTGTTATAATTAAGAAAATATTTGTGCGAAATTAATAATACGGAGGTATTTATGGAAGAGAAAAGAAAAAATAAGCGACTTCCTATCAAGATAAAATTGGAAGTATCTAATCTTTTTAAACAAGACGGAATTAAAATTGAGGCACTTGATACCGAGATTGAGGTTTTTGATATATCAAGAGCAGGTATCGGTTTTATGTCAGTTACCAAGCTGCCAACCGATTATTATTTCAATGCAACTATAGAATTTGATAACACAGATGAAATAATACTTTCCGTTGTTAAAATTCTGTATAGAACTGAAATTGGAGACTACGGTTACAGATACGGCTGTGAGTTTATCGGTCTTCCATCTATGTACGACCATATTTTTGAAGAATATGGTGAAACCCTTTAGAAAAAAATCTTTCTCATAATAGGAAGGGGAGTTCACTTATAACCAAGTGGCTCCCCTTCCCCTCTTTTTATGCCATTTCATTAAAATACTCTTTCAGTGCATCCTCCCAATAAGCGAACTTAAAATCCGTAGTAAGCGAAAGCATATAATTGTTAAGTACCGAGTATGCAGGTCTCTTTGCCGGAGTCGGATATTCATCTGTTGTAAGTCGATTGACCTTTACATCCATACCTGCAAGCTCAAATATCTTTTCTGCAAAATCTGCCCATGAGCAAAAGCCTTCGCAGGTTCCATGAAATATACCATAATTATCTGTAGGCTCCAACACATGTATAGCCCTTGCTAGCTCCTTGGCACTTGTCGGTGAGCCAACCTGGTCAGCAACAACTCCTACCTCTCCTTTTTCTTTTCCCAGACTAAGCATAGTCCTGACAAAATTTTTACCGTCTCCGTAAAGCCAGGCTGTTCTAACAATGAAAAACTTATCCGCAAACTGCTTTACAAAATTTTCTCCTTCAAGCTTGGTCTTTCCGTAAGCACCAAGCGGTGCAACAGGTGAAAACTCATCATACGGAGTGTCCGCCGAACCATCAAAAACATAGTCCGTAGAAACATGAATAAGCTTAGCGCCGATACGTGTTGCGGCAATACTTAAATTTCTTGGACCTATCGCATTAATCTTATAGGCAAGATCCCACTGTGACTCACATAAATTAACGTTGGTATGAGCTGCACAGTTTATAATAACATCCGGCTTTTGCTCTGTTATAAAATCCAAAACCGCTTTTATATCTGTTATATCAAGCTCTGCAACATCTGTATTGATTAATGTAACCTCTTCCTTTTCATATTCCTTATTGATTGCCCTTCCAAGCTGTCCGTTACAGCCTGTGACCAATATTCTTTTCATTATACTTCCTCCATTTATTTATGTTCGCCTTTATGCTTTTTCTTTTGTTCTTCTTTATGTTTCTTTTCCTCTGATTTTACCTCTTCCTTAGCCTCGTTTTTATCTTCAGCGTGTTGCTCTTCCTTTTCCTCCTCATGACTAAGCTCTTCTTCTATGACGTCGGATTTAATTGCTTCATCCTCACTATACTCATTAAAAACAAGCTCATCATCATTTTTAAAGGCTTCCGTACTGTCACGCTTAAGTAAAACAATAAGTGTCTGAAATAAAAGCTTTATATCCAACCACATACTATACTCTTCTATATACATCAAATCAAGCATAAGCTTGTCCTTTGGTGATGTATTATATTTTCCGGCTATCTGTGCATGTCCGGTAATTCCCGCCTTTACTCTGAGTCTGTATTCGAATGCCGGAAGTATATCCGTATAGTTAAATATATTGGCAAGCATCTCCGGTCTCGGACCGACAACACTCATATCTCCCTTTAATACATTAAAGAACTGCGGAATTTCATCAATTCTGTATTTTCTCAATACACGTCCAACCTTTGTAACTCTCTCATCATCCTCAATAGCAGAATAATTATCAACATCCTCTCTCATGGTTCTAAGCTTGTATATTGAAAAAATCTTTCCGTTTCTTGTTGCTCTGTTCTGCTTGAAGATAATACTTCCTTTATCCTCTATCTTGATACTTATGGCAGCTATAAGCAAAAGAGGCGAGGTTATGACAAGTGCAATTACGGATATTATAACATCCTCTATTCTTTTTACGGCTCTTTGTTCAAGAGTAAGGCCCTTAGAATAATTGCCATACATGGATAAATCATCCAGCAGAATATGGTGAGAATTTTTCTCAACAACGTCATGCATATCCGGATTGAAATATACATTTTTCATATTCTGATAACAAAACTCAATTATCTCTGTTCGTTCTTTTATAGGTACATCATAGATAAAAATGGTTTCATTTTCTGTTATATATCTCTTTAAATCCTTATCATGATAATCTGCTATGACATTTATTTTATACTGAAGCTTATATTTTCTGATACCTCGTATAACCTCATTCAAGCTTTTCTGCGAGGAAGTAATAATTACACATTTTTCAGGCTCATATATTATAAAATAAAGCTTATTTCCGCCATATGCAAATATCCATATAACTATATACTGAAGTACAAGTATAGGTACAAGCAAAAGCGGCTGTTCAATAACAAATGACTTATTGTTGGTTGCATTTGTGTTCATGATAGAAAGCATAAGCAAGGTTATAATATCCGTAAATATAGAAGCAAGAAAAAGCGAATGAACTATCGGTCTGCTCTTTCTTTTACCTATATCATACCGCCCGTATATATTTGCAAACATATATGAAACAACCACATAGGTCGCTATGGTTACTGCTGACGTTCTTGAAAGATTAAGAAGCTGCCAGTTAGACCTCGCATACATTCCGTAAAAAATCCAGAACAACGCAAAATAAAGCACCGTCTTAATAACAAATATTATGGTTGTCTCAAGTTTTCTGAGAATTCTTTTCATAATAGTCCTTTAAGGGCTACACCTCGTAACCCTTTTCCTTAATAACATTTACAACCTTATCCACACATTCTTTACAAATCTCATCAGTTTCGGCCTCTGCCATAACTCGAATAAGCGGCTCGGTTCCGCTTTCTCTAAGTAAAATTCTGCCGTTATCTCCAAGCCTTTCCTCTACTTTTTTTACAGCCTCAATTACATCACTGTCCGAGGTTACCTCCTGCTTGCTCTTTACCTTTACATTTACCAAAAGCTGCGGATATATCTTAAGTCCTCTTGAAAGCTCAGACATAGTGCACTTATTTTCGACCATGACCTCCATGAGCTTGAGTGAGGTAAGAACTCCATCTCCGGTTCTTGCATTTTTAGCAAATATTATATGTCCGCTTTGTTCTCCGCCGAGCATATATCCGTTTTCCATCATACACTCATATACATATTTATCTCCGACTGTGGTTTTTTCGTAATTGATGCCTTCTGCATCAAATGCCTTATATAATCCAAGATTCGACATAACCGTTGTTACAACTGTATTACCTGCAAGATGTCCCTTATCTCTTAAATATTTGCCACAGATATAAAGAATATGGTCACCATCAACAAGTGAACCCTTCTCATCAACAGCAAGACATCTGTCAGCATCTCCATCATATGCAAAGCCGACATCAAGTCCATTATCCACGACATACTTTTGAAGATTTTCTATGTGTGTTGAACCACAGTTGTCATTTATATTGGTTCCGTCCGGCTGATTGCTTATAACATAAGTCTTTGCTCCAAGAGCATCAAATACGGCCTTCGCTATAGTTGATGCCGCACCGTTAGAGCAGTCAAGACCGACCTTAAGATTCTTAAAGGCTCTTGTCGGAAGTGTCATAAGATAACCTATATATCTGTTTCTTCCCATCGAATAATCAGTAGTTCTTCCGATTTTCTCTTTGGTAGCAAGCGGAATTTCCGGAATTTCTCCATCTATATACTTTTCAATTTCCTCTTCAACCTCTGCCTCAATCTTGGCACCATGAGAGTTTATAATCTTAATACCATTATCGTAAAAAGGATTATGGCTTGCTGAAATCATTATACCGCAATCAAATTCATCTGAGCGCACTATGTATGAAACGCTCGGTGTAGGTGTAACGTGCATAAGATATACATCAGCACCGCTTGCCGTAAGTCCTGCTACAAGAGAATATTCAAACATATAGCTTGACCTTCTTGTATCCTTACCTATTACTACACGGGCTCTGTCCTCACCTTTTTTATCTTTACCAAAATAATATCCGAGATATCTTCCGACCTTAAATGCGTGTTCAACTGTTAAATCAACATTGGCCTCTCCCCTGAAGCCATCTGTTCCAAAATACTTACCCATTGTTGTAAAAACTCCTTTCGACACAAAGTATCAGACTAATTATAAGCCAAATTATGGAAAAAGTAAAGAAAAAGCCCTATTAATGACATTATATGTTATTAATAGGGTTTTAATTCATTATATATCCCAGCCATCTTCAAAATCATCACCATAATCATCAAAGGTACTTTCATCCGATTCAATGTTTTCATCCGAAGCATCATCAAGTGTATATTTTCCGTCAAGGCAAAGCTTAAGCACCTTCTGATGATTGATTATGGTTACCTCATCATGTGCTCCTCCAAACTCTCCGTCAAGAGTCCATTTTATTTCCTCCTCGGATTTAATAACTACCTTTTTAGCTTTGGCTATAAAGAATATTTCATCCTTATCCTCAATGTTATTTGTAAGCACCTGCGTAAGTATTTTTTGAACGTCCGATACATTTTCAGGCTTTCTTACAAGAAGGCAGTCGAACTTTCCATCATCCAAAACCACATGCTTGGTTCCTCTTAGCTTGAAACCTCCGACAGAAAGTGAATTGGTTATCATTCCAAATATAAATTCTCCGGTTACGAGCTTTCCGTCAAAATCTGCCTCGAGCTTATATGCCTTGACATTTGCCAAATCCTTTATACCCTCAACAACATATGCAGAATGTCCCATAACCTTTTTTAATGACTGATTGGTATTATAAGAAACCTCAGTAAATACTCCGAAGGATGCAATATATATGAAAAACTTATCCGCAAACTGTCCCACATCCAGGCATTTCGGTGTTCCGTTTACTATATCCCTTGCAGCCTGAACCTTATTGGCAGGAATATCCACTGTTCTTGCAAAATCATTGGTCGATCCGCACGGAATATATCCGATAGGAACCTTTTTTTCACCCATAAGCATATATCCGCTTACGGTATTTTCAAGGGTTCCGTCTCCTCCTGCACAAACAATAAGATCATACTCCGCACCGTCTGTCTTGACCTTTCTTTCCGCATCAAAGGGTCCTGTTGTAGGATAGGTTACAACCTCGTATCCTGCTTCGGAGAAAACCATTATTATTTCAAATAACACATCCTTTATCGCCGTCTTTCCGGCATTGGGGTTAATTATTAACAGAAGTCTTTTTTTCAAGGTACGCCTCCAATCCCCTCTTACGAAGCTTACAAGCCGGACAATTACCGCATCCGTCCCCTATAATTCCATTATAACAGGTAAGCGTTTTTTCTCTTACCAATTCAAAGCCACCAAGTGAATCCGCCAGCTCCCATGTTGCTTCCTTGTCAATCCACATAAGCGGAGTTATAATATCAAACTCATAATCCATGGCAAGATTTAATGTAACATTCATTGATTTAATAAATATATCCCTGCAATCAGGATAGCCTGAAAAATCACTCTGTGATACCCCCGTAATAATATCACTTATTCCCTTTTGCTTTGCAAAAATGGCTGCAAAAAGAATAAAAACCATATTTCTTCCGTCAACAAACGAATTCGGCGGTGTACCGTCCCCGGGTGCAGTTACATCAACATCTATATTATCTCTCGTAAGTGAATTAGGTGCAAGCTGATTTAACAAATTCATATCAAGTATCTGATGCTCTACATCAAGCTTTGCACAAATTTCCTTTGCACAATCAAGCTCTCTAACATGCCTCTGATTATAATCAAAAGAAACCGCATATACTTTTTTATATTTCTCCCTCGCCCAAAGAAGGCAGGTCGTACTATCCTGACCGCCGCTAAATATAACAACGGCTTCATCCTTATTTTTCATATTCTCTTCCTTTCATATCCCTTTTATTTTAAAAGCAGCATCAATCTGTTTTGCAGGGCGGCATCGGAAAGAAACTGTCCGCTGAAGGTAGTTGTTATGGTCTTTGAGCTTCTGTTTTTTATACCCCTTGCAGTCATACAGCTATGACAGCCTTCGATTATTACCGCAACATCCTCCGAGCCGGTTACTTTTTTCATAATATAAGCTATATCCGTTCCGATTCTTTCCTGGAGCTGAAGCCTTTTTGCAACCATATCTGCTATTCTTGCAATTTTACTGAGACCAAGCACCTTATCCTTAGGTATATATGCAACAGAAACCTTCATATCATACATAAGTGCCATATGATGCTCACAATAGCTGAATACCTCTATATCCTTTACAAAAACCATTTCCTTGCAGTCGCTTTCCGGTTTTTCAAAATACTTTGCAAACATTTCAGCTATTTCATCATTGGTATAATTCATACCTTCAAAGACTTCCTCATACATTCGGGCAACTCTATCCGGAGTCTCCTTTAATCCCTCTCTTTCAGGATCGTCCCCAAGTGCTTTTATTATTCCTCTAATATGTTCTCTTATTGCATCCTTATCTATAGCCATGCTATACTCCTTTCTTGTCAGGACTCCAGATATATTTATGTATCTGAAGCTGAAGTCTTACCAGATTCATTTTGTTTTCTATCATAAATTTAACTATATCTTCATTTTTTATCTTTCCAAAACATGCACTTATATATACCTGAAGTCTCTCATCCAGCCTATATTTTTTAATTATCTCCTTGGTCTTAACCAAATCCTCATAATCAGAAACTACAAATTTTACGGTATCAATATCCCTTAGAAGCCTATAATTGTCAAGCTCCATTTTACTTTCCATACCGCTTTTCGGAAGCTTGTAATCAACGGTAAATGTGACATTCTCTCCTATACCGATAAACTCATCCAATCTGATTGCTCCGTTTGTTTCTATCTCTATCCTAAGATTTTTATCCTTAGACAGAAGCGTAATCAATCTTTTTATGTTTTCCTGAAGCAACGGCTCCCCGCCTGTCAGTGTTACATTTCTCACTTTGCTGTCTTTTATATATTCATATATTTCTTCCTCACTCAGTATCTCAAATGGTGCATTTTTTTCATTTGCCCATCTCGTATCACAGTATGAGCAATTAAGATTACAGCCTGCAAATCTTATAAATACAGCAAGCTCTCCGGCACACCTTGCCTCGCCGTTTATACTGACAAATTTTTCAACAACCTTATACTTTCCCATTTCAATCCGCCCTGTAGCTTGCACAATTTTCTCTTGTTTCGTATACTGTAGCTTCCAAAACCTTATATCCCTTTTCACTCATAAGCTCATAAAAATATTTTGCAAAATTTTCTGCAGTTGGTCTTACATCAATCTCAACCACCCTGAAGCCTTCATCACGAAGAGCAAAAAGTGTACTATCCTTAAGGCTTCCTTTTTCTATTATAAGACTATGGTCAAGACCATCCGTCAATTCTCTTAAATCCTTTTTCAAATCAGAAAAATCAACCACCATTCCTCTTGTCTGCTCATCAGTATTCAAGTCAATTTTTCCGACTACAATTTCAACTCTCCAATGATGGCCATGAATATTTGAACATTTTCCATTGTATCCCTTTAGAAAATGTGCACTGTCAAAGCCTGAACCTGTTTTTAAAGTGTACATACATTCCTCCATATTTTCAAAATAAAGTAAAAATGCCACAGAAACCCTAAGACTTCCATGGCATAGTTAATTACTATCTTCAGTCCTGGTTTTTTTTATAGACAGGATGGTACAAACGAACTGTCTTATATAATTTTTACCGAAAACTAAATTCCAAGAAAACCTTTTACCTCATCAAGCATCTCTTCTTTTTCACAGACTGTATTATGACGTACAGGTGCTGTTCTTATATCCTCAATTGCCTGAGGAACCTTAACACCGGAAAGACGATTAAGCTCATCCACCAATTCAAAATCCGTCTTCTTATCATATTCACTGTCGATAGCATTCATAACACTTCTCGTAAACTTATACGGGCTTGCCGTAGATGCTATAACGGTAGGTGTTTTATCATCTGTTTCTGCCACATACTTATCATAAACCGCTGCCGCTACCGCCGTGTGTGTATCCATAATATATTCGTCACTTTCATAAATCTTTTTTATGGTTGCTGACGTTTCTTCCTCAGATGCATAATTACCATAAAAATCCGAAAGCTCCTTTTTCATATCTTCGGTTATCGTATATTCTCCCTTACCGGAAAGTGCCGTCATAAGCTCCTTATTTTTTGCCGCATCATTACCTGCAATCTTATATATAAGTCTTTCAAGATTGCTTGATATAAGAATATCCATTGAAGGTGATGACGTAAGAATAAATTCCCTGTTACGATTATATTTTCCCGTAGAAAAGAAATCGTAAAGCACCTTATTCTCATTTGAAGCACATATAAACTTATTTATAGGAAGTCCCATCTGCTTAGCATAATAAGCTGCCAAAATATTTCCAAAGTTACCTGTCGGAACAACAACATTTATCTTGTCACCTGCTTTGATTGTTCCATCAGCAACAAGCCTTGTATATGCATAGACATAATAAACCATTTGAGGTACAAGTCTTCCGATATTTATGGAATTGGCTGATGAAAACTGATATCCCTTTTCGTTAAGATAATTATTTAATTCCGTATCTGAAAACATCTTCTTAACGCCTGTCTGGGCATCATCGAAATTCCCCTTAATACCGACTACAAAAGTATTATCTCCCTTCTGGGTTACCATCTGCTTTTCCTGTATCGGACTGACACCGTTTTTTGGATAAAATACAATTATCCTTGTTCCCGGAACATCCGCAAAGCCTGCAAGTGCAGCCTTTCCGGTATCTCCTGAGGTAGCCGTAAGTATAACAATTTCATTTTTAACACTATTCTTCTTTGCTGAAGTAGTAAGAAGATATGGAAGTATCGAAAGAGCCATATCCTTAAAGGCTATAGTCTGTCCGTGAAAAAGCTCAAGAAAATAAGCACCATTCTTTTTAACCAAAGGAGCAATTTCCTTAGTATCAAATTTATCATCATAAGCACTGTTAATACAATGTCTTAACTCCTCCTCAGTAAAATCCGTAAGCATAAGCTTCATAACATTATAAGCCACCTCACGATAATCCATACCGGCAAGTTCATCTAAGGTTACATCAAAGGAAGGAATAAAATCCGGAACAAACAGACCGCCTTCATCGGCAAGTCCTTTAAGTATCGCCATAGATGCTGTAGCAGTTTCATCTGAATTTCTTGTACTCTTATATATAAGCTCCATATCAAATCTCCTTTTTTATCTGAATTCAATTTATTTAGCCTATTAAACAAACACTATATCGAATAATAACACACACTTTTATCAAAAACAAGAAAAAAATCGGAGATGAATGCGTGCTTCAAAACCGCTCCATCTCCAAATAATAATCTCTTAAAAATCATATCCTATTGAACAAGATATACTGACATATACTGTTTACCGAATGCAAGAGCCTCTTCATGAGAATTGAAGAACACATCAATATGATTTCCCTTGATGGCACCACCGACATCTTCTACCGTATATATCTGACCGTTTATCATAAGTCTTGTACCAAACGGATATCTTGAAATATCCGCTGCAACCGTTCTTCCTGCTACTGCTGTTACACCGCTTGCGGTTATAGGATTGCTTGGATTACTCCATTTTCCGCAACAAATCGGACAAGCACAATATCCCGTAATAGTAAACTCACCAAGATAGGTATAATTACCGTTTTCATCCGCATAGGTAATCTGTGTAAAGGTTGAAAATACAGGTGCAGCCACCTGCTCCTGATTATTTTCAGCGGCAACAGCCTCTGAATCATTAAAATCTGCCGCAGATGCATGCTCGGCAGTAAGTGCAGCCAAAACAGCCTGATCCTTCTTCTCCTGACTTCTTGCAGCAAGAATATCATCAACCTGCTTTTCAGTCTTTTCAAGCTGCGCAAGCTCCTCAGTTTCATAGTTTACATTTTGCATATCCACATATGTGATACCTTTTTCATCAAAGGTATTGCCTGCAAACGCTTCCCTGCCTGCCGAAACATCAGACAAAGACATAATGATACCTACCGACTGATGTGATTTATTGACTCTTTCAACCAATGTAATCAAAGACAAAACCAAAAGCACAACAACAACAAGTGCTGCTCCTGCTGCCTTATAATATTTTGCCGAATACTCTTTAGCTGATTCAATTAACTTTTCTTTGGTTTTATCAAAGTTAAAATCCATATAAACCACCTCTGTGTGAACCCAATTTATCAAATTTGTTACAAAATCATTACATCACACATACACTGTGATTATAATTCAACTCCCGAACACGGTCAAGTATATTTGAATTATTTTAGTAACATTAAACAATTTTACCCAAGTATTTTGTTGATAAATAACAAAGTATATATTAAAATAATAATATGTTCTCACACTATTATATATATCGACATAATTAAAATATATCTTTACATGACGGATTTTAAAAGAAAGATGAGGATTATAAAAATGTCTAAAAGTGCAGGTGTATATGAGGCAAAGAAAAAAAACGGCATGACCTACTACAGAGCATCTATTACATACAGAAAAAAACATATCAGTCTTGGCAGCTCCGATTCCAGGGAGACTGCACAAAATATTTATACCGAGGCTAAAAATATAATTGAAGACACAAGCTTTACCCTTGAAGACTATACTGACAGCATGAAGCTTTCCTACAGTAAATTTATATCTCTTATCAATTTTCGGGACAACGGCATTTACTTTCCTACACCAATTTATCTGAAAAAGAATTATTTTGAATATTATCTTTCCACGGATATCGTTCTCAAATTTGATCGTGATGATTTATTTTTTTATGCCTCTCACCAAATTCAAAAGCGCGGCGGTTATCTCTTTGTAAGCGATTACGGAAGTCAGTATAAGATACTCGGCAGATACGGCATAAAGCCTTTTGCCGTTTACGGAAGAGACTATATTATGAGCAACAATGACGAATACGATTACAGATATTCAAATATAAAAATCATCAATAATTATACAGGTGTCCTTATGGAAGAGATAAAGGGAAAGCCTGTTTATACGGCTGTCATTCACAAAGTCGGAAATCACATCATCGGAAGATATGAAACCGAGGAACATGCTGCCATAGCCTACAATAAAGCAGTTGACATATTGCACGAAAACGGAATCAATAAAAACTATACCAAGAATTATATCGTTTCTCTTTCTAAAGAGGAATATCTTAATATATACGAAAAGCTTACCGTTTCCGATAAGCTTTATCATATAGAAAAATAATGTTATTTTTTTGGTACTATTACTCCGCCTGTTTTAAATATACTTTCAGCAGGCACTACTCCCCGTACACAGGATACCGGATATATATTGGAATGTGGACATATAACAGTACCGGGATTCAAAACAGAGTTACATCCCACCTCTACAAAGTCTCCCAGCATCGCTCCGAATTTCTTTAAGCCCGTTTCTATTTCAAAGTCCTCCGATTTTACTGCAACGAGTGTCTTATCGCTTTTTACATTTGAGGTAATTGAACCGGCACCCATATGAGATTTATAACCGAGAACCGAATCACCAACATAATTGTAATGCGGAACCTGAACATTATCGAAGATTATTACATTCTTTAATTCCGTTGAATTACCGACAACACAGTTTTCTCCCACAAGAGCATTGCCTCTTATAAACGCACACTGTCTTACCTCGGTACCTGCACCTATTATTACCGGTCCTGCCATGTAAACAGTATCAAAAACCGTTGCTGTTTTATGAATCCAGATATTTTCCCCACGCTTTATATAATCATCAGGACATTCCTTATCTATCCTCTCGCCCAAGGCAAGAATGATATCCTTAATCTTCGGTAAAACCTCCCACGGATAAGTGAGCTTCTCGAGCCACTCCTTTGCCTTTGTGTGCTCTAAGCTGTACATATCTTTTACAGTAATACTAACCATAGCTTATTCTCTCTACACTTTCTTATTTATTTTGCACAAAAAAGCCTTGATTTTAAGCCTTTCGTACAATGGTTTATAAAGTTACATCCATGACAAAGTTGTTTA